>CAZWDN010000020.1:1229-23005 GCA_964633125.1 uncultured Pirellula sp.
CTGGCCGCCGCGCTCGGCGAGGGGCTCGAAGCGCTCCTGCCGCTCGATACGGCGTTCTCCATGCTCGTGTTCGGCACCGTGATGGCCGTGCTCGTGAGCGAGGCCACCTCGAACACCGCCAGCGCGCAGATCATCGTGCCGATCGTCATCGCCACGGCGCGGGCCGCGAACGTCGACCCGGTGATCCCCGCGCTCGGCGCGACGTTCGGCGCGAGCCTCGGCTTCATGCTGCCGGTGAGCACGCCGTGCAACGCCATCGTCTACGGCTCCGGCTTTATTCCGATCACGCGGATGATCCGCTACGGCATCCTGCTCGACGTGGCGGGCGTGGTCGTCGTGATCGGCGTGCTGAAGTTCTTGACGCCGTATTTGCTGTAGCGCCGCATCGCGGCCAAAGAGTCGATCGCGACTACTAGCCGAACTGCGACGCCCGCGTTTTCTGAATCGGCACGTCGATCAGCCGCGGGCGATCGCCGGCTAGCGACGCCTTAAGTACTTCCGCCAGTTCGTCCGGCTCGCTCACGCGGCACGCTTCCACGCCGAGCGATTCGGCCAGTTGCACGAAATCGATCGTCGGCTCGGCCAAGTCCATGCCGAGAAAGCGCCCCTCGCGCGCGGCCGGCAGCCCGAGCATCCGCGCGCCGTCCTTCAAGATCTGGTACTGCCCGTTGTTGCAAACGACGAACGTTACCGGCACGCGGTACTTCGCCGCGCTCCACAGGCCTTGAATGCCGTACATGGCCGAGCCTTCGCCGAGCAGCGCCAGCACCGGCCGCTCGGGCCACGCGAGCTTCACGCCGATCGCGCAACCGAGCCCCCACCCCAAGGCCCAACCGCGGTGCGCGAAGTAGCCGTCGGTGTTTTCGAGCGCGCCGAGCCGTTCGAGCAGATGCTCCGTCGTCGTCACCGCTTCTTCCACCACGGCGACGTTCGCGGGAATCACGCTCGCGACCGTTTCCATGAGCGTTTGCGGCAGCATCGGCCGCACGGTGCGTTCGGCCGCGAGCTTCGCGCGGAGCGACGCTCGCACTTCGGCATGCGCCGCGCCGAGTTGCTCGCCGCGCAATTGCGCCTGCGACTTTTGCTCGCCCTTCATCGCTGCATCGAGCAGCGTCGAGAGCTCTTCCAGGCCGGTGCGCACGTCGCCGATCAGCCCGACCTCGGCCGGATAGTTCTTGCCGATCTGCCAAGGGTTCTCGTCCAAATGCACCAGGCGGCAACTGCTCGGCACGGCCTGCGGCGGGTCGTGATGAATGTACATCCGCAGCAGATCGAGCCCCACGGCCAGCAGCACGTCGAACTCCCCGAGCTTCCGGCTCACGTCCGGCGCCCACAGCGGCAATTGTTGGCCGTAAAGCGGATGAGCGGCCGGAAACGGCAGCCGGCCGTGCGACGTGGCGCTCTCGCTGAACACGGGCGCTCCGAGCCGTTCGGCGACGGCGACGAGGGCCTCGACCGCGCCGGCTTCCACGATGCGACTCCCCGCCACGATGCCAGGCCGTTGCGCGCCTCCCAACAGTCTCGCGGCCCGACGGAGCGCATCGAGCGGCGGCCGCACGCGCCGGTCGGGCACGCGCGCCGGAGTCAGGTCGAGCTCGGCCTCGGCGAGTTGCACGTCCATCGGCAGAGAGAGAAACACCGGCCCCGTCGGCGGCGTGAGCGCGGCTTGTACCGCGCGCCGCACTGCGGCAGGCAAGTCTTCCACGCGCTCGACCTGCGCGGCCCACTTCGTATACGGCCGGGCCACGGCGACCATGTCGCTTGCGAGAATCGGTTCTTCAAACAGAATACGCCGGTCGCTCTGGCCGGCGGTCACCAACAGCGGCGTCCCTTCGCGAAATGCGTTGTAGAGCATCCCCATTGCGTTGCCCAGCCCGCACGACACGTGCAGGTTGACCACGCCCAAGCCGCCGGACGCCATCGCGTAGCCGTCGGCCATCGCCATGACCGGAATCTCTTGCAGGCCGAGCATGTACGCAATCCGCCGCTCGTCGGCCAAGGCGTCGACCAGCGGCAACTCCGTGGTGCCCGGATTACCGAACAGCCGGGTCACGCCGGCCTCGGCCAAGAGTTGCAGGAAAGCACGGCTACCGGTCATTCGCGGCATGGGAATCACTCGCGGGGCGGGCTGGCGGAATCTCTCTCGTGTTGCACGGTAAGCTACGACACCGCGCAGCCGGCGTCGAGTCGTGACGCCGCAGGCGCAAGAAAAAGGCCGTGCTCCGCGTTATCGAAGCACGGCCCAGGATGTCGAAGTGCGCGATCGGTCGCCGCATTAATCGGGCGTGTCGCCGCGATCCGGCAGCGTGAGGCCGGCCCAAGGGCTCGCCTCTTCCGTCGCCATGCGATACAGCCGGCGGCTTTCGTTGGCCAGGGAAACTTTCGCGCCGGACGAAGTCATGCCGACTTCAAAGTCGGGTCGGCCGTCCATTCCGTACAGGGCCAGCGTGCCGTCGCCGCGCGCTTGGCCGAGTCGGGCCATGACGGCGCCGTTGGGTCCGACGACCTCGAAGGTTCGCGCGCGGATGACTTGCGGAATGTGATCCCGCGCTTGATCGGCTCCCAACGCACAGACGCAAACCAGCAACGCACACGAGCCGAATGCGATGTTTCGCCATCGCCGTGCTTGCCGAGCGCCGTCGCGGACGTTTTGTTCCAACGCTTCCAGACGCTGTTCGATGGTCATGGGGCACCTCGCTCAAAAGCCAGCCGTGATTAACGCAATGACAACCTAATTTTAACCATACGCTAATAAATTCGGAAAAACCAATTCCTCGGCGTTGGTGAAAATTAAAGAATGCGCATTTTGGCCGCAAGGGAAGCGCCGTTGATGTGTCCGGTGCCGATTTCGCCGAAGATGCCGGCTCCGATCGCTAGCCGGCGCCTGTAGGGAACGCCCTCCGTGGCGTTCCGTGCGCGATGGTGTGCGGTTTACCGTCGCGCGAAGACCGTGGCTATCTTTGTGTGCCGCCGCCGGCTTGCCCGTCAGCGCGCTCCAGATTCACTGCCGGGCAAGCCGGCGGCGGCACACCGAAGTCGGTCCTCAATTCCGGATTGACGGAACCAGTAGGCCGACGATTCCGACGCCGACGCACTAGACGCGGATGGCGACGGTCGGCAACTGTACGGTCTGATCGAGACCGTGTTGCGCCTCGTTCGGCTTGCCGAGCTCCGAGACGAGCAAGGCCCGCAGCCGATAAGCCGCCTTCAGTTGCGGATCGAGCCTGAGTGCGGCGTCGCACTCGGCGACCGCTTCGGCATAGCGACCCAAGCCGCGGAGCGCCGTTGCACGATTGACTCGCAACTCCGCCCGATCGGCGAATTGCAGCGCCGCGGTGTAGTCGTCCAGCGCCTGTTGCCACGCTTCGCGACGCAACCAAACGTTCCCCCGCTCGTTAAGGGCGTAATAGAAGGCGGGATACATCGTGAGTACGGTGGCGAAGTCCCGTAGCGCCGCGTCGTCGTCGCCAAACTCGGCCAGCACGGAGCCGCGGCCGAAATAGGCGCTGACCAATTGATCGTCGAGCCGGATGGCCTGTTCGAAGTCGGCCAAAGCCGCGGCCGGGTTGTTCATGGCCCGATAAGTTTGCCCGCGCGTGCAATAGGCCAAGCCCGCTGCGCCGTCCAGCGCCGCGGCCTGATGGAGCGCATCCAAGGCTTCGTAGAATTGCTGCAACTTGCTCAGCGCGCGCCCCAAGACGCAATGGGCCGGCGCGTAGTCGGGCGCCAGCGCGAGCGCTTGCCGACAGCTTTGCACGGCCGCTTGATGGTCGCCTCGTTGCGTTTGCGCTCGGGCCAGGGAAACGTAGGCAAACGGCGTCGGAGCGCGAGCGATTTCCGTCGTGAAGAATGCGACCGCTTCGTCCAAGGGTACGACGTCGGCGGCGAGCAGTTCGCCGCGGCCGACGTCCAAAAAATCGCCGCGAACTTTCAAAACGCCGAGCACCAGCCCGACGGGAAGCGTTGATTGCTTCGCATCGACGTTGAGCAACCGCACGTCGGCCGATTTCGGCAGCACCAGTTGCGGCATGGTCGGAGCGACAATGGGGGACGGTGCGGGCGCAGCGGCGCTTGCGGTCGACGCCGCCGCGAACGTGAATCCGGCGACCAGCAGGGCGTAGCCCAGGGGGCGAATGGCAAACATGCGACTCATCAAACCTTGACCGGTTGTGAATGAAACCGCACCTAACGTATGAGGGAATTGTCACCGCTCGACGAGCGCATTGTTAGGATTTGATGAGCGCCGCGGGGCGGCCGGAAAACGCGAGGAAATATTCTCACGGGAGCGTCTTCCTACTCGCGTCGGCCGCCAGCGGCTGAGTGAGAATGGGGACGCCGCTCGCTTTCGCTCACCACTCGCCATCCGCCACTTCTTCCTACGGCGGCGTCGGGCGGTCGCTTAAGAGATACGCCAACAGGTTCCGCAACTCGTCCGGCGTCTTCACCAGTCCTTGCGGCATCGGCGACAGCGTCGTTACCTTGCGCTCTTCGATCTGCCGCTTCGCCACGGTACGCCGGCTCGCGTCCGGCAACACCACCTCGACGTGCTCCGACGACTCGGCCGTGATGAGGCCGGTCAACGTCAGACCGTCGTCGGTCGTGATCTGTTGGGCCCGAAACGGTTCGGCCACGAGCCGGCTCGGCAACAACATCGACTCGACCAAGTGCGGCACGTTAAACCGGCGCTTGGCCTCGAACAGACTCGGCGCTCCGGCCGACTTCTGGTCGGGCACGATCGCATGACACTTCGCGCAGCCGAGCGTCCCGAACAACCGCCGTCCTGCCGCCGCATCGCCGCTTGCCGCCTCCTTGGTCCAATCGAGCGCGAGGAATTCTTTGGCGATCGGTTGCGATCCGCCCAAGGCCGACGCCTCGCGCAGCCGCGCGGCCAGTTCGGCCGAGTCGAGCTTTTCCGGCAGCGAAAGCTCCAGCTTGCCGCCGGACCGAAGCGACGCGCCGACTTTACTTCCGGAAGTTCCTGCCGCCGCCGTCGTTTGCACGCGCACCAAAAACTCATTCCCGCCGGGCTGCAAATCGACGATCCACGCGTTGCGTCCCGACACGCGGTCGGTCACCGCCGCGCCGTTGAGCCGCACGCTCGTCGGGCCGTCGAAATCGACGGTCAGCAATCCTTGCCGGCGGGCATCGCTCGCGGCCCGAAACGTGAAGTACCATGCTTGTCGTCCGCTTGACGGCTCGGCGCTCGTCGCCGGCAATATGCCATGCGGACTCGCCGCCACCTTTTCCCACGCCAAGGTTCGCTGGTCGGAAGCGTACGTCGCCGTGAGATCGAGCGTCCCTTGCTCCGGCCCGTGCGGCTTCGTAAGTGTCGCAGCTTCGCCGTCGGCAAACGGACCGACGCTCCACGCTTCTTGCACCAGCGTCTCCGGCGCATCATTCAATCGCCGTAACTGCACGTCGCGTCGCGTCTTTTCCACGAGCGGTTCGCTCCGCGAGTCGTTCAAGAGCGACAGATAGTAGGCCGCCTGCAATCGGACGGCGTCCGACTTATCGTCGAGCGCCGCGACCAAGAGCTTAAAGAGTTGCTCTTCTTCCGCGGAATGGGGCAAAGCTTTCCAATATTGGGCCATGGTAAAGCTGCCGATCCGCGCCAAGTCGGCCAGATCGACCGTTTCGTCCGAACCCCAGAACTGTTGCTTCCGTTTAAAGAACGAACTCTCGTTCTGATAAAAGAGCGGCAACTCGGCCTGAGGAACATAATCGACCGGCGGCCGGGTCAGCCGTTCGCCCGCCGCCAAGACGACGCCGAGCCGGTTTTCCGCATATTCGTCGAACCATTTTCCCAACTGCTCCGCCGAACGCGTTTGGAGATCGCGCGCGGCGAATTGTCGTTTACGCGGGCTCGTCGGGTTACTCGCGTCCGCCAACGCTTCCATGACGTCCGGATAGTCGTACTTCGGCAGGGTCATCGTCGGTTCCGAGCGGTGCGGCGAAGCCGCGTCCCTCGCTTGCTCGGGCGCTACCAGATAAAGATCGCTCGCGCAGTAGGGCGCCGCCATGTTGCCGGTCATATGGAGCGCCGTCACGAACAACTCACCCTTGCGGCCCAAGGCAATTCCTACGGGTCGGCAGTTCTCGTCCCCCACCAGCGCCGGCGACTCCACGGCCGTGAAGGTCGTGCCGCGGAGGTCGCCTTGATCGACGAGCTTGAGTTCGCATGCCGTCACGCTGTGACGATCCCATCGGGCATGCAAGAGCTTCCCGCGCAGGCTTGCCGGCAGCGCTTCGTCGGACGCATACACCAGATCGCACGGAACGCCGCGTCCCAGGTCGCACATCGAGTCCAGCAAGTCGTAACGGTCGGGACTCTTCGCAGCCATCCATCCGCGCGGCCAGCCGAAATCGTTGCCCAGCTCGACATGCAACAACTTGGCGGGCGCGTAGAGATCGGCTCGACCTTCATGGTCGTTGTCGTTGGTGAAGAGATTGTATTGGTCGTCGAACGCCAATCCGACCGGACCGCGCAAGCCGGTCGCAATCACGTCGATCGCGCCGGTTTCCAAGTCCATGCGCAACACGGCCCCTTGGCCGCAATACGGCGTCTCGCGCCAAGCAGGATCGACTTGGGAAATTCGCATATCACCGAAGCATCTCGTTCCTCGAACGGATTTCAACGATTCGAGACGAGATGAACCATCCTTGGAAAGAAGCGTCGAAGAGAACTCCGTCCCCTCGCTTGCGCGTCGGGGCTGGTGTGCTGCGGCTGCTTTCGGATTGTCTTCGTTCCCCCTTCCGCCTTTCCCCTTCCCCTCTTGGCCTTCCTTCCCCCTTGAGTAAAGAACCCAATGCCCCCAATGGTCCGGCCGGTTCCAATCGCCATAGCCGAGCCAAGGGTCGCCGTGCGTGATGTACAGGTCGCCGTTGCGTCCCCATGCCAAGCAGTGGAAGCTCACGTGCAAATCAAGCGGCAAGCCCCAAAGGATGCGTTCCGGTTTCAAACCTTCGCGCCGCACGCGTCCTTGCGGAACGCGATAGAGCGCGTTGCACGTAAGCACGAAGAGATCGTCGTCCCTGAATTCCAGGCCCATGATGATCGAGTCTTGCGGGAAGCGGAGAATTTCGCGCCGCGGCGCGAACGTGCCGTCCTCCTTCGCTTCGAAGACGAATACCCCTTCGCGTCCGCCGACGAAGACATGCCCGCTGCGATCGACTTTGACGCCCATATAGACTTGGTCGGGCGAGCGATCGATGAGCGTGACTTTGAGCTTGGGATCGACCGCTTTCAAATGGACGCCCGGCGACGGGACGGGGGCCTTCGCCGCGTCTCCGGTGGTGACGACGGCCCGCTTCGCCGCATTCTTCAGCGGCGAAAGATCGGCGACTTCCGCGCCGTCGTTGGGGCCGAACTTCCAGTGCCCGACGAGTTTTTGCCGGAGCGTGTCGGGATCGGCATTCGATACGGAAGTGATTTCGACGGGACCGCTCAATAGCCGCACGAGGTCGATTTCACCATCGCACCCGAACGAGCCTTCGACGAGCCGGCCGATCGCAAAATCGCCGGGCCGCCCTTCTCCGCCGCCGGTGATTTTTTGGTCGGCTGCGAGGTTACCGTCGACCAAGAGCCGGATGCGCGACGCATCGTAGAGCATGACGAGGTGATGCGGCTTGCCGTCGCAAACGTCGACCTGCGTGTGAACGTGATCCGGCTTGCGCCCCGGCAGGTAGACGGTGAGCATGCCCGACTTCGGCATGGTGAAGAGTTCCCAATGCCGGTCGGACGCTTTGGTGTCGGAAGCGAGCAAAATGTTGTAATGCGACTTGCCGCGCAGCGTCGCGTTGACTTCGACGGCCAGCGGCGGCGTGCGGTATTCCTCACGCCCGGCGACGAGGTAACCGACGCCGCGGCCGGCCTTGGCGTTCGCAGGATTCGCCGCGCCGCTCGTCGCCGGCGGCTTCGCGCCCGGCACCGGCGTGCGCGGCTTCGGCTTCGCGCCCGCCGGCTTGCCGTCGAGTTGCGGGAGCAGCCAGTCGAGGCCGTCGAGATTGTCTTGCAGGCGCGCTTCGGCGTCGTCTTGCGTGTGGCCGAGAATGCCGATCGGCCCGCGATAGCCGCTGGCGCGAATGGTCTTCAGCAAGCCGAGATCGAGCGAGCCCTGTCCGAGTTGCAAAATCTTCTGACCTTGGCGGTCGCCTTGCGGCACCATGCCGTTCAGGTTGACGCAGAGCAAATGCGGGAGCGTCTTTTTCAGAATCTCGGGGAGCCGTTCGACTTGTTCGTGGCCGTGATGCAGGTTGTACACGATGCCGACGTTCGGCAGCTTCAATTCATCGATGATCGCCAACTGCGTTTCCGGTTCGCCGAACCAGCCGCCGTGGTTGTAGAGCCCGACTTTGAGTCCTTGTGCGGCGGCGGCTTCAGCGATCGGACGGACGCGAGCCACCTCTTGCGCGAGGCGCGTCTTATATTCTTCAGGCGTGGCGGGAGTTGCGCCGCCGCCGGAAATCCAAAGCTCGGGATGAATGTCGTGCTTTTTGCACAGCGCCAGAATGTGGAGCGCATCGGCATTCAGGCTGCCGGGAAACCACCAGGCGGAAAGCTCGACGCCGTGCCGCTTGCACGCTTCGATCTCCGCTTCGAACGTCGGTACGTGCTCGGCGCGGAAGTCGTACGCGAAGTGTTTGAAGCCGAGCTTTTCCAACATCGCAGCTCGCTCTTCGGGCCCGCGCTTCCGGGCGTCGAACGGCACGATGCACCAAGCGACGAGGTTGTCGCGACGGAAGAGGTCGTTGGCGGCGTCGGCCGCGGCGGCTTGGCCGTGTGCGACGACCGCGGCTTGGCCGAGCAGGGCGGCGACGAGGAACCGGCAAACGATTCGATTGCGGAACATCAAGAATTCCTCGCGGCGGCTTGCGGGTAGAGTTCGGCGAGAACGGCGGCGAGCCGCTTTTCGATATGCGCGGCCATCGCCTTGCGCGCGGTCGCGGGACGGCGGGCTCGCAGCGCGGCGAGAATCGTGCGATGCTCGGCGATGGCGGCTTGCAAATTGTCGTCGTTGCCCGTGAGTCGGCAGAAGCAACGGACAAGGCGGCGATAGCGGGCAATGTCGTCGCGCAGCCGGCCGTTGCCGCAGGCCTCGGCGACGGCGTCGTGAAATTGCAGATCGAACTCGATGGCGAGTTGGGCCCAGTTGCTCGGCTTCTGCTCGCCGCACAGGGCGTCGAGCCGTTGCTCGAGCGCTTCGCACACGGCCGGCGTGATGCGCGACGCGGCCCGTTCGGCGGCGGCCGCTTCGAGCTGAGCGCGCATTTCGTAGATTTCGACGACGTCGCTCCGCTGGAGCTTGACGACGCGCGGCTGCCGGTGCGGCTCTTGCAGCACGAGGCCGTCGTGCGTCAGACGTTGCAAGGCCTCGGTGATCGGCGTGCGGCTGACGCGATAGCGCTCAGCCAAGGCGACCGCGCTGAGTTCTTCGCCGGGAGGCAATTCGCCGCGCAGAATCGCCTGCTGCAGGACGTCGTAAGCGGCATCGGCCAACGAAACGCGCCGCAGCGTCGTATCGACCGGAGGAGCGGTAACCATGAGACTCTCGCTGGTTCGGAATCGCGATTTCGAAACAAGGGCAATTTGCCGCCGCCGCAGTTGACGCGGCGGGCGAATGCGTCTCTAATGCAGACGCTCCATACTGCATGCAGGATGCAGCATACGGTTAGTGACTCGGAAAAACAAGTCTTTGCCATGCCGTCGATCTTCGAAAACCACAGATTCGCCTGGGACGGCCGGACGCTGGCCTACCGCCGCGGCGGCGCCGCGCCGCCGACTGACGCAGAACAGGTTGCCGCAGGGACGCCGCAGCTCGCCTTCTTCCACGGCGTGCTGCGTAGCGCCGACGTCTTTGCGCCGCTCACGTCGCACCTCGGCGCGCGCTACGACCTCCGGCTGCTCGACCATCGCGGCCACGGCGGAAGCGATCCGGCGGAGCGGTATCTCGTCGTCGACTTCGTGGCCGATGCCGTCGCGTGGCTGCGCGATTGCGTCCGGACGCCCGTCGTCCTCTACGGCCACTCGTTGGGGGCGATGGTCGCGGCAGGCGCGGCCGCCGAATGCCCCGACTTGGTACGCGGCTGCATTCTCGAGGACCCGCCCTTTCGGACGCTTGGCCCACGTATCGGTGATACCGGTTTCTGGAGCTACTTCTCGCAGGTCGCCGAACTTCTCCAAGAGTCGCGCAGTACGCCTGAGTTGGCTCGCGCGTTGGCCGAGATTCGCATCGTCGACCCCCGCGGCGGCCCGACCGTGCGGCTGGGCGACACACGCGACGGCGCTTCGCTGAGGTTTTTGGCGTCGTCGCTCAATCAGCTCGATCCGCGAGTTTTGGAGCCGCTCGTCGCCCGGCGTTGGATGGAGGGCTACGACGAAGCGGCGGTCTTCTCCCGCATTCGCTGCCCGGTGTTGCTGCTGCAGGCCGATGCGGCGCTGGGCGGGATGCTGGTCGACGAAGACGTCGCGGAGTTCCGCCGCCATGTGAAGGAGACGATTCATGTCCGCCTCCCCGGCGTCGGCCATATGATGCACTGGCAACGAACACAAGAGATTGCCAACCTCACGTTTGCGTTCGTCGAATCGCTCGGCTCCTCCTCCTAGATCGCCCGCCGCTTTGAGAAGAAAACCATGCAAACAGCTACCGGCTTGACGGTCGTTCGCAACGGCCGACTGTTCGACGGCACCGGCGCTCCCCCCGTTCCCGATGCGGCCCTCGTGATCGAAAACGGCCGCATTCGCTATGCCGGGCCCGCGGCGGCCGCGCCGGCCGTGCCGCCGGGCACGCCGACGATCGACGCCCGCGGCGGCACGATCATGCCGGGCCTTGTCGAGGCCCACTTCCATCCGACGTACTTCAACGTGGCGGCTCTGGAAGACTTGGATATCAAGTATCCGGTGGAGTACGTGACGTTGCTGGCCGCCGCCAATGCCCGCCTCGCGTTGGAGTGCGGCTACACGGCGGCCCGCAGCGGCGGCAGCTTGTTCAACATCGACGTTTGGTTGAAGAAGGCCATCGAAAACGGCATCACGCTCGGCCCGCGGTTGGCAACGAGCGGCCGCGAGATCTGCGGCGCGGCCGGCCTCATGGATTGGAATCCCGACTATCGCAAGATCGGCATGGAAGGGCTGGTGCTCATCGTCAACGGTCCCGATGAGGCGCGCGCCGCCGTGCGGAAGCTCGTGAAAGACGGCGTCGAGTGGATTAAAACCTACCCGACCGGCGACGCCGCCGCGCCCGACGCCAACGACCACCACACGCTTTGCATGACGTTTGAAGAAATGCATGCCGTCGTGCAAACGGCCCACAACCACGGGCTCAAAGTCACCGGCCATTGCCGCGCGACCGAAGGAATCAAGAACGCGCTCCGCGCGGGATACGACGCGATCGAGCACGGCACGTTCATCGACGACGAAGGGCTCGACATGTTGCTGGCCCGCGACGTGCCGTGCGTGCCGGCTCTTTACTTCGAACTCATGAGCATCGAGCGCGGGCCCGA
The DNA here is from genome assembly GCA_964633125.1 of uncultured Pirellula sp. GTDB lineage: Bacteria > Planctomycetota > Planctomycetia > Pirellulales > PNKZ01 > PNKZ01. The sequence goes on from CAZWDN010000020.1 coordinate 12,729, forward strand.
GTTCGGCATGAGCCAACGCGTGATCGACGGACATCGCGAGACCTTGGAAGGGGGCGCCGAAAGCGCGCGGCGCATCTTGCGCGCCGGCGGACGCTTGGGCATGGGAGGCGACTACGGCTTCGCCTGGAATCCGCACGGCGACTACGCGCACGAACTGAGTTTCTTCGTCGAGTACGTCGGATTCACGCCGCTGGAAGTATTGAAATGCGCCACGAAGACCGGCGCGGAAATCATGGGGCGCGCCGCGGAGTTCGGCACGCTCGAGGCCGGCAAACTCGCCGACGTGCTGGTGGTCGACGGCGACCCGATCCGTGACATTCGCATCCTGCAAGACCGCGCGAAGTTCATCGCCGTGATGCAGGGGGGAATCGTCAAAGCCGGGCAACTCGCGCAACCCGCCGCACGATAGCCGTTCATGGCAATCGGCGCAGCCCGCACCGCGGAAAGGGGAGGGCCTTGACCGCTGCCGTAGGATGCAGATGCGTGAACGATATCGATGTTTAGCCAAGGAAAGGGGGTGATCAATTGAGTAGTACGATTGCTTGCTTGTCGAACCCGAGGTTGGTCGTAGTCGCTCCGGTTGATCGCCAGGAGTGCGCAGTCGCGTAATTCGCGAAGCGTCGCTCGGCGACGAACGTAGACGCGATTTCGACGCCCGTCGCGGCACGACATCGCAATCCGATAGTGGAAGGCCCTCCGGTGCGTAGCCGGAGGGCCTTCTTTTTTGCCGTCGCTGGAGCGCGCGAACCTCGCCCGGCGGAATTCCTGAGTTCCGAAGTCTTGACAGGGCCCCAAATACCGGTAAACTAATCGCTACTGAGACTCATTATCATCAAGAGACGGGCCTGGGTGCCGGCTTACGGCACCTCGCAACGTCTTGATCCCTAGGGCTCGCGCTCCTCGCGGCGCCGCCCTGAAATCAAGACCTTCGGCCAGGAGCCGCTCTGATGAACTCGCCCGACCATTCGCTCTTCGCAAGTTCCGCCGCCGCGTCGGATGCCGCGGCCGGAGACTCTTCCTCGATCCCCGTCGACTTCCCTGTCCGGCCGGCGCTTGCGGCCGAAGTCGACTTCGCCCCTGCGGCGTCCGACGACCTCGCGCCGCCGACCGCCGTTCGCATGTTGCTGTCGAAGGAACTCTTCGGCGGTTCGCGCGAGGTCTGCATCGCGCATCGCGGCGCTCTCTACCGGCTGCGCATCACGATGCAAAACCGTTTGATTCTTCAGAAGTAACCCTGCTTTCCCAAGCACACGGCTTCTCCGATCACGAAGCCGAGTGTCGAACCAAGGAGTCTGGCCGTGTCGAAAACGATTGCCGACGGATTGTTGCGCGACATCGCGGCAGCCTACGAAGCGAACGATTGGGAGCGTTGCGGCCAAGCCTTACGGCTCGCGTTGCTGCGATTTCCCGACGATGGACGATTCATTCAATGGCAGGGCCTCGCGTGGCACGCGCAAGGAGCCTACGCCGCCGCGTGCCGCGCGTTGGAAACCGCCGCGCTGCTCATCCCGCTTTCGATCGGCGCCCAAATCGCCTGGGCCGACGCCCACCTCGCGGCCGGACGCCGCGACGACGCCCGAACCATTCTCCAATTTCTCGCCGCGCGCAGCGACGACGTGGCGTCGCCGCTTCTGCCGCGGCTCGCGGCCGGCCTCGGGCGCAGCGGCGAGTACGCGCTTGCGCTCGATGTTTGTCGCGAAGCTTCGTTGCGCGATCCGGAAGACGACGAAGCTTGCTTCGGCATGGCGTTCTTCATGAACAAGCTCGGGTATCCGGTCGAGTGCGTGTTGCCGCTGTTGCGGCGCGCGTTGGCGCTGGAGCCGGAACGCCCGGTATATCGCCTGAGCGTCGGCGTCGCTTGTGCGCGATCGGGCCTTGGCGAAGAGGCGTACGCGTTGCTTGCCGGCATCGATCCGCAACACGTGACATGCCTGGGCTGCCTCCAAGTGATGTCGCGGCTCTTTGAGAAGTTCGACGATGCCCCACGACGCGACGCCGTGCTCCGGCGGGCATTACGGCTCGCGCGCCGCCCTCGCACGCAGGTTGCTACTTCGGCTTCCACAAGCGTTTCCACAAGACCTGATTCCGCGCCGAGAGGCTGCTAATCATGCACGTCGCCCGACTCCTGCTCCTGCATTTCGGCATCGCCGCGGCCATGGCGGCAGGCTTCACGCTCTGGCCCGTCGCTTGTTCGGCCGCCGCTCGCCTGCGGTTGTTTTTCCGACGCGCTCGCAGTACGTCGCGAATGGCCGCATGTCGTCGCGAGCAATTGCGACTGCTCGCCGCGTTGCACGATCGCCGCCTGACAAATTCTTCGTATTGACGGGCTTCGCTCCCCGTAGAAATCGACGACTACCTGCTCACTCTCCGCACGGGAACTATCATGGGACACTACACCGGCCCCAAAGCTCGCATCAATCGTCGTCTCGGCGCGATGATCTTTGAAAGCAACGGCGCTCGCAAAGCTTTCGAGCGACGGAGCGACGGCATGCCCGGCATGCACCCGCGGCGCGGCAAGCTTTCCGACTACGGCAAGGGGATGCTGGAGAAGCAGAAGATCAAGCATTTCTACGGCCTCGGCGAGCGACAACTCCGCCGACTTTATCAGGATGCCATGCGCCGGCCGGGCAACATCGGCGAAAACTTGCTGATCATGTGCGAACTTCGGTTCGACAATATCGTGCGCCGCGGCGGCCTGACCGCGACGCGTCCGCAAGCGCGCCAAGGGATCGCGCACGGCCACTTCCTGATTAACGGCATGAAGTGCGACGTTGCCTCGCGGCTGCTGAAGCTGGGCGAAATGGTACACGTCAAAGCGCGCGGCCCGCTGCAGCAACTCTACGGCGGCAGCTTGCAAACGACGGAGATCGAGCTGCCCGCGTTCCTCCGCTTCGACGCGTCACGGCTCACGATTCATATCGAGCGCGCTCCAGTCCCCGACGAAATCAGCCTGTCGGTCAACATCGGCGCGGTGATCGAACTACTTTCGCGCTAAGCGATCGGCGAAAGTCCCCCGCGAACCGCCGCGGTTACACCACACTTCGCACCGGCCGATTTGCCAAACTCGCAACCAATCTCGAAGCATCCGCCAGTCATACGTCGGCAACGCTTCACGACGATTGTCCGAAAGCCCACATGCGGGAGTTCTAGTTCCACGCGTTCTCCCGGAAACAGTTGCCGATCGCAAAAAAACGCGACACCACCGCGGGAAAAGTCTGACAAATACGCCGCCACACATTCGCATGCGCGAGGAAAGAGCGGCGGTAGGCCGCACAGCCGCGCACGTGCCGGTACGCGGTAATAGCGCCGTGCAAAACGCCGGCGTTCGGACTCGTTGCTTGGCACGTCGCCGTGCTTGTCAAAGAATCCCTCGGGCAATTGCAATTGTACGCCGTCGTCAGGAAGTCCGTCGGCCGTTAGACCGGCAGAGACGCCGCCCGAGCGACGAGTTCCGTCCAACATTCCACATACTCCGCGGAAAAGTGAATTCCGGCCCCGAGGCGAATCGTCGCCAGCGCTTCCTCGAGGCACACTGCCTGTCGATAGCTGCGTCGAGCCGTAAATGCGTCAAACACGTCGACCACGGCGCACAACTGCGCCATCTTGCAGATCTCATCTCCCACAAGGCCCACCGGATAACCGCTACCGTCTAGGCGCTCGTGGTGCTGGTACACCGTCAGAAGTTGGTCGCGAGTGAGGTTCGGCAATCCAACTAGTTCTTCGAACCCAAGCCGTGGGTGTTGGTTGATTTCACGACGCTCTTCGTCCGTTAGCGGTCCGGGCTTCTGCAAAATATCGGCGCGAACCGACCGCTTGCCGATGTCGTGCAATAAGCCTGCTTGCCCGATTCGAAGTAGTTGTTCGTTGTCGGTGATTCCGGCGCTGCGTGCAAGGAAGATCGAATAAACGCAGACGTTGGAAATATGAGCGAACGTATCGCGATCGTGCGCGGCCAGCGACGCCAGCGCCGATACCATTTCGTCGCGACTATGACAGACATCGACCACCTTCTGGCTGAACTCCGCAGCGTGTTTGACGAGCGCTGTCGGGAGCTTCTCTCGCCACGCCCGAGCAAAGTCTTCCTTCACTGCTTCGCGGGCCCATTCGAGTCGGACGCTCGGGGCCAACTGTTCCGAAGAAAACGACAAACTTTGCAATTGAGCGCGCAACGCTCCGACTTGTATACGCGGCACCAGCAGCGAAAAGATGCCTCGCGCACAAAGTTTGTCGAGGTCGGTCGCTTTGGGGGGATTGGCGGCCGATGCATAAAGACGGATCGGGCGCCCCTTGGCCTCCGGCAAATAGAGATCGACGTCGATTTTCACCGGCGGATATATCGCCATGATCCGTACGGGCGTCAGATCGAGCCGTGCGACTATGGGCCGCTGATTCGAAAGCATGCGAACGGATTCCCAATCCAGCGTATTGATCGGCCTGTTGCATGGAGAGCGCAACGTGCAACTGAACTCTACGTCACTTTGCGCTCTGCGGGCGGAACGAATGCGGCGTTCTCGGTAAACCATGCGCGGGGTGCGAGATCGCACTGCTTCGCGTTGAGAGTCCGCCGTGGTCGACGTACCACGGTGTTGACGTTCGTCAACACTCGCATTCGCCTTCATTCGGTTTTCATTTCACCGAATGACGACAATCCTCGCCGTACCGTCGCTCGTGGCGGATATTTGGTGCGCTGCCGATCGGCAGAGGTCAAGAAAACTATACGGTTCCCTTGGAACTTGCCGTGAGTTTGCGAAAGACTCGGCCAATTGGAGCCGGAACAGCTATTCTCGACGCCTTGGATAAGTCGACGAATGATCTGCGTCGTAAGGCCACATGAAGCTCCCACATGCCCGTGAGCACGGCCAGCGCGTTGAGCGTCGGCAGGCCGAGCATGAGCGTGAGGTCGCCGAGCGTGCGGCCGGTGAAGCCTTTCGAGGTGAGCGTGCCGGTGACGAGCAGGAACGCCACGAGGCCGATGCGGAAGCGCGTCGGCCGATCGAGGCAATGCCGGGCGATGAGCAACGTCGGCAACCAGAGGGCGACGTAGTGCGCCTTGCCGCTCATGGGGCTGAGCAGCAGCATCAGCGCCAGGAGCGCGCCGAACTCGACGCCCCACAACGGATGAACCGCCTGCCCCGACAGCGGAGCCGTCGATCGGACCGGCGACTGCGAAGTCTCGACCGGTAGCGGCGCAAGAGACGTGAACGGACGTCGGGCAATACACAACGTGACGAGTAGCAGCAGTGCGTCGGTGCCGTAGGTGAGCAGCTTGATGAGGCGTTTGTCCGCAAGTTCGAACGGCGCGAGCGTTAGATCCTCCGCGAGACCGAACCGGTGGATGCCGAGCAATCGATTGAAGAATCCCCCCACCGATTGATTGAGCTGAATCGACGTGTGCCAGTCGCCCGGCGCACCGTGTTGCAGGCCGACGAGAAACTGCCGCCACCAATCGACGACATAGAGCCCTCCTTCGGCCTTGGGAAAGCAAAGGTCGGGCAGCAGATTGAAAACGACCGCCGCCGCCGGAACAATGAGCGCAGCGAGAAACCGCCCGCGCCACGCGAGATACGGCACAAACAAGAGCGGCGTGCATTTCATCGAGGCCGCCAGTCCGATGAGCAGGCCGGCACGCAGGTCGCGGCCTCGGGCGATCGCCCAACAGCCGGCGAGCAGGAGAGCCGTGATCACGGTGTCGAACTGCTGATGTTCGAGCGACGACACGACCCAGCGCAGCGAGAGCGCGAGGCCGAGCCAGTACACGACGACCCAGGGGGCGGCGAGTTTGGTGAGCCGGGGACCGTTCAGCAATCGCCAGCAGCAGACGAACGACGTGATGACTGCCGCGACGTTGACGAGCGACCAAAGAAATAGCGATAGCGGCAGCGGCAACAGCGCGAGCGGCACCGCCAGCCAGGCCATGCAGGGCGGGTAGGCGTAGTAGCCGCTAGGGCTGTGGATCGGTTCGTGCGCCGCCATGTGCCGGGCGGCGACGACGTAACAGTTGTTCCACTCGCTATGCTCGCCGCGGCTGACGAACAGAATCGGCAGCAGCAACAGCAGCAAGACGACGCCGGCCGGCGCTACGCGGCTCGTGCATAGCTCGCGTATGCGGGCGACTGGGTGGTGCGAAGTCAGCGCGGTGAGGCGATCCATCGTAAGCCTGAGGAAATCCATTTCCGCGTGCCGATGCCGGCGGCACCAGTTTCAACGGCGGCAGAGTAGGTGCCGGCGGGGCGACGCGTCAAGATCGCACGACCAGAGTCGGTCGGCAAAGCGACTATTTCAGCAAGGAAGTGAGCATGGCGAAGCTTCCCGGATCGGCATATTCACAGCCGATTAAGTAATGCTCTCCTTGCTGCATTTGCCAGCGGACGACGACCTCGACCAGAGGAATCTCGGCGCCCTGCCCGAAGCGGACGGCCAGCTTCTCGCCGAGCTTGGCCGGGGCGGTGGTGGAGACGCACATGCCGCCGGCGGCGAAGTTGCGAAGTTCGCCCCGTTCTTCCTTCAGGCGGAACAGGGCCTTACGGCATACGCCGACTTGGTGCAGGACCGGTCGGCGATCGTCTTCGCGACGTTCGAGCCGGCCCCCTTCGGTAATATGCTTGAGGATCGACTCGGGCACGTTCGGCGAGAGTTCGCAGCCGACGAACCACATACCGTCCGCGGCTTGCGTCGTCCAGCAGACGCGCGTGGCGAGATAGAAGCTGAGGCCGAGTTCGTCGACGGCCAACTTCATGCGAATGGCGCGATTCCGCGGGAGCTGCTCCGAGACGGAAAGCTTGGCCCCTTTGGACGACAGGTTCACCAGCCGCGCGGCGAGCACCGCGGCTTCCGTGCGGTGATCGTCCGGTTCGATCTCGAGCGTCGCTTGGCGATCGCCTAATATCTCAAAGCGCATCGCTTCGCGCGACTGAACGGCTTCTGCTTGCGACATGACGTGGACTCGCTACTTCGCTTGGGGAGCGTGCATAGAGGTTCGCTCGGCAACGTACCGCGACCTTGCGCACTGCATAGAAAACGATAGGTTGCAACTTATCGGATGCCGCCCACCGCGGTTTTCCGATACTCTCTCCGTGCGGCCTGCGACGAACGAAGCGGTTGAACGGTTTTGCGTCCCGCCGCGAGGTGTGCGGCTGCGCATCGGCCGGGGCACGAATAAGTTTGACATCCGCGGGGCGACGCCCGATGATCAACGTCGACTTATGGAACATCGCCCCCCTCGAAGCCCGCTTTCGCGCCGCCGCTGGTTGCAAACCGGCGCCGCCGGACTCGGTGCGCTCGGCTTGGCCGACTTGCTTCGGTTGCAAGCCTTGGCGGCCGGGAGGGTGGAAAAACCCGCGGCCGACGCCTGTATCGTGCTGTTCCTCAACGGCGGTCCCAGCCATCTGGATATGTGGGACCTGAAGCCCGACGCTCCCGCCGGCGTGCGCGGGGAGTTTAAATCGATTGCCACCAGCGTGCCGGGCTACCACGTGGGCGAGCACATGCCGAAGCTCGCACGGCAGATGCATCGCTTCAGCGTGGTGCGGTCGATGCATCACCGCGTAAACAACGCCCACGCGCTGGCCGTGTATACGGCGCTGACCGGCCACGATCGGGGCGATGCGAACGTGATCGTCGGCCAAGCGGCGACCGACTACCCGACTCCCGGCGCGGCGCTGGCCCGGCTCCGTCCGCCGGCGGCCAATGTGGTGCCGTCGGTCGTATTGCCGTACCTCACCAAGGAAGGCTCCAACGGGCCGCCGCAGCCCGGCTTTTTCGGCGGTTTCTTTGGTCGCGGCTACGATCCGCTCTTCGTACTGAAAGACCCGAACGCCGCGGATTTCGGCGTTCCGGAGCTCGCCTTGCCCGGCGAAATGTCGACCGAACGGCTCGCCGCGCGGCGTTCGCTGCTCGCGGGCTTCGGCAAGCACGACGCCGCCGCGCTCGGCGATTCCGGACGAACCTACGACCAATACCAGCAGCGGGCCTTCGACTTGCTCTCGTCGTCCGCGGCCCAGCAAGCGCTGGAGCTCGGTCGCGAGCCCGACGCCGCACGCGAGCGTTACGGTCGGAATATCTACGGCCAGAGCGTGCTGCTGGCCCGGCGACTCGTCGAGGCGGGCACTCGCTTCGTCACCATTTCCTGGGCCCCGGATGCCAACGCCACGTGGGATACGCACGGCGGCAACTTCACGAAGTTGAAGGATACCCTACTTCCGCAATTCGACGCGGCCTGCTCGAGTCTGGTCGACGACCTGGTCGAGCGGGGGATGTGGGAGCGGACCATCGTCGCCGTGTTCGGCGACTTTGGGCGGACGCCGACCGTGAACAAGAACGCCGGTCGCGACCATTGGAACTACTGCTACTCGCTCATGCTCGGGGGCGGTGGGTTTCGCGGGGGCCACCAGTACGGAACGAGCGACAAGACCGGCGCCTTCCCGGCGCGCGATCCCCTCGTCCCCGGCGACATCCTGGCGACGATCTACGGCCGCCTCGGGATCGACCCGACGCAAATGGTCCACGACCAACTCGGCCGGCCCTACCGCTTGGTCGCGGCCGGCAATCCGATCGCGGACCTCGTCCTCTAAGCCTGCCGACGGCGACAGGCCGTGGCAGATTCTGGGCTTCCAAGCCGGTAAATCACCGCGTTTCTGCGGTCTTTACGCAACATCCTCATACGTGTGAGCCTACGCGGCTTTCCACAACAAGCAATAGAAGACATTGACATCCATAATTATCGGGCCTACCCTTACCACGAAATCGGACGCAAATGTCCGCAAACAGCCATTTGCCGCATTCACATTCTCCCTCAGGAGCCCGAAGCCATGATCTCCATTGACGAAGAGCGCCTCGAAACCGACCTCGGGTACCGCTTTCAGTATCTCGCCGAATTCATGGGCTTCAGCGCCGACGACATTGCCACGATCCACGCCGCAGCCCCGGCCGTTGCGCCACTTGTTCCCACGCTCGTCAACGCCGTTTACGAGAAACTCCACCAATACGACGCCACCTGGCGACATTTCCTGCCGCGGCAGTCGGGCTACGAAGGGCCCGTGCCCTCGACGCTGGCCGAGGTCACTCCCGACCATGAAATGATCCGTTACCGCAAGGAGCATTTGGGCCGTTACCTCGCCGCGCTCGTCACGCGACCGTACGACGGCAAGATGGTCGGCTACCTCGATATGGTCGGCAAGATCCACACGCCCAAGGCAGGCTCGACCGAACTCGACGTCCCGCTCGTGCAGATGAACGCGCTCATGGGCTTCGTTTCCGACGCGCTGACGAGCACGATTCTCAGCCTCGGGCTCGAACGCGAGCATGAAGTCCGGACGCTGCGTGCCTTCAACAAACTGCTCTGGTTGCAGAACGATTTAATCAATCGCCACTACCAAGACGCGGCCGTTTCCACGACTGCGGCATAAACTATCGACATAGCGGCCTTGGCCGCTCTCTTTTTTGGCCGTCGACGGCGCACGAAGTCACGCCGTCGACGGCCATCGGTCTTTTCGCGAGCGACGAAGTCCATCGTTTCCGTCGCCTCCCCACACCGCGACGCATCTCCGCGTTCGCCGAATGTGCGATCTTGCACGCTGCGCACCCCCTGTGGAATCACCCACCCGCCGTCGTGGCGGGACGATCCGTCGGTAATGGCCGGCTTCGCAAGCCGACCTCCGGAAAGTTGCCGTCGATCGGCAGGCCGCTTCAGAAATCCATGCGACAGTGCGAGAGGTTCGAGACCCCGACACGGCACACCCTGATCGCCAAAAATCGGCCTTTTTGAGGGGGTGCAATTCGTGGTGCCCGAGCTGCGATCGTTCTCTGCAGGCCCCTTCTCCACTCCCCTCGGAAGCGTAGGAGAACTGCCTCCGGTTTCATCCGAAGGAGCGGCTAAATCGCACATCATACCGACCCATAAGTGGTGGTTTTTAGGGCAATTGTCGGCCAGAAGTGTGCGAATTTGCTCCAATTAACGATAGTTTGGATAATTTGGGTAAATTGGGATAATTTTTGTGGACGGGATTTTACGGCTGTTTATAAAAAAGATGTTGCGAGCGTTGCATCGCCTACAAGGGTTGGAGATGCAACCTCAGAACCGGCAAAGGCGGGTCATCTCAAACGCCGCCTGGCCGCTCTTCGATGACTCGAGTCGTCGGCAACACGCCCCTCTATGTGGGATGGGCGGAAATGCACTCCAGTCTCAATGAGGCCCGTTATGAAGCTTGTGAATCGTCTGTGGAATGAAGAAGTTGGTGCCATCGTTTCGGCCGAAATCATGTTGGTCGCGACGATCCTCG
>CAZWDN010000020.1:23105-32136 GCA_964633125.1 uncultured Pirellula sp.
AGTCGAACGACGCCATGAAGACAGTGCCTTACGGGGCCGCGGGTAACTCTCTCTCCACCCGCGGCCCCGTTTTTTCACGCCTGCAAACAACTCGTCCACCGCGGATCAACTGACTATTTGCCGATGCGGGTGTGAGCGTCCTTCTCTCATCGCGGCCCGTTCTTTCTGTTTCGATAACCAGTTTTTAGGAGTTTCTACAATGCTGAAGAGGTTTTGGTCGGAAGAAGCGGGTGCGATCGTCTCCGCTGAAATCATGTTGGTCGCGACGATCCTCGTGATCGGCATGATCGTCGGTTTGAAGAGCGTCCGTGATTCGGTCGTGACCGAACTCGCCGACGTCGCTCAAGCCTTCGCGAACGTCAGCCAGTCGTACTCGTACAGCGGCGTCGCCGGTCACCACGCCTTCTCGGGCGCCGGTTCCTTCACCGACGCTTCGGACTTCTGCGACACGCTCGCCAACGACAACAGCGGTCAACAGTCGAAGTGCGTCATCATCTGCACGGCTCCGCCGCACTTTGAAGATTGCAACACCGGACTCTAAGCCGGTTACTGAGAGCGTCCGTACCGTAGGAACGAGTTCGGTCGTGCTCAGCCCGTTTTTTTGGGGCCGAGGGTAAAGTCTCTCCTTTCCCCCGGCCCCAACCCTTACACACTAGCGCCCGGGATTTCTCGAAACAATCAGCCGAGGCTGCTCCTCACGAGTCGAGCCGCCCGCCAGAGAAACCTGCGACGCTTTTGAAACAGCGCTTTTGAATCAGCGTTTCTGAATCAGTGCCTTGCGGGGCCGCGGGTAACTCTCTCCACCCGCGGCTCCGCATTTTTTCGTACCCGGGGCGCCCTGTGAGAAGCCGGCGCACGACTCGGGGCGGCCGCCGGCGCGCATGTCCGGCGCGGCGGAAATCTCGGCGAACGTTCGGGACGCTACGACCTAGCGAACGCCGAGCCCGTCGTTCGGCGCGCTGCCGAGTGACGGGTTGTCGAGCATCGGGGCGTCAAGCGTGGGGGCGGGAACGGGAGCCGGCGGAATCTGCCCGAGTTGCTGATCGAGCGCGCGCGCTTGTTGTTGAATGCAGCGGACCATCTGCGATTGAAACGCTTCGAGAATCTGCGCCACCAACAGGCCGTCCATCCGTTCGTCGAGATCGATGACCCATTCGTCCGTCGCTTCATCGTGTACGATGAGAATGTAGCCGTGCGGCGAGGCCTGCAGCAGCCGCGGACGCAAGGAATTCACGGACTCGGGGGTCGAATGTTCGGAGTTGGGGGCCATGACAGGTAACCACGAAATGAAGGACAAATGAAACTTCCGGCAAGGACGTATTCCATCCCTCAAAGCTACGATTCAGTCCTGCGCGCGACGGCCGCTGCTACGGTTTTCCGAATAAGTTTTCACCCTGTTTTCGCGCAAAGGGACGCGTAGTAACGAATGTACCGGCGATGTAATGTGCGAATTCGGACCGACCGGCACACGACGGTTCGTGCAGACTCGATTTCCGAGGCCCGCCGCCGCTTCCGACCCCGTGCGCCGCTGCCGGCTCGTCCGACAGTGCTCGTAGGCGAGGCGGAGAAGCGGCACTCCCCTGCCCCTCCGGCAAGCAATCGGAATCAGCCGATCACAAACGACGGCGCGTGAACAACGAGCAACCGACTGCTAGGATGCGACTTCGGCGAAACGCCCGGCTCGCGCGTTTGCCTGACCTATCCCCGCCCCGCCCCTCCCGCTCGACGCGCGAATATGGCCGCCGATTATCTCGTGACGATCAATTTTCCGGTGCTGCTGGAAAACCTGCGCGACTCGGACACGTCGCGCGATTGGGACGACGCGGAAGCGGAGGCGTGGCTCCTCGAACAAGGCTTCCGCGAAACCCAAGCCGGCTGGCTCGCCGACGCCTTCACGTTGTCGCGTCTCGCCCGCGACGAGATCGTCTCGGCGACGCGGCTCTAACGCTTGTGTTCGCCGCGCGGCGGGAGACGAGGCGGCACGGACCTCTCGTAATCGCGCGCCGAAGTCGCCGGAAACTTCAAAAAAGGCGGACTTAGCGGGCGTACGGAAAGCCGTACGGCTTTCCGGTCTCGAATGCTGAATTGATCCACTAATGAGAGGGTATCCTTGTTGACGCCGCATACCGATGTGTCGGTGTTGAGTAATTGAGGGAGTGAGCGGTGTCGATACATCGAAAGCGACGCGAATGATTGATCTGAAAACCGAAGCGAAGGGCATTCCCCTGGCGAATGCGGTCAGGTCGCTTAGTTGCGCCGTTCGCGCCAAAGATATCTATACCGCTGCGCATAATCGCCGCGTGTCGCACTACGCGACGGAACTCGCACGGGCGACCGGATTGGGCGCGGATTCCCTCGCTGCGATTAAAATGGGCGGCGAGTTGCATGACGTGGGAAAAATCGGCGTGGCCGACGCCGTACTTCTGAAAAGCACGCGATTAACGCCGGCGGAGTTTCGCGAAATCCAACGACACAGCGAACTTGGCCACACCATCTGCAAACCGTTACGATTGCCGCCGCTCGTCAAGAGCATCATTCGCCATCACCATGAACGGCTCGACGGCAGCGGCTATCCCGACGGGTTGAAGACAACACAGATCCCGCTCGAAGTGCAAATCATCGCCCTGGCCGACCTGTTTGACGCGTTGCGAACAAGTCGCGTCTACCGCGCCGCCCTCCCATGGGACCAAGTCGCGGAAACCATCCATGACGAAGCGACGCGAGGGCTTCACGATCGCTGCTTAGCGGAAGAGTTCATTCGAATGACGGCATCCTGGCCCGCTCCTGGCGACCCGAGAAAAAAGGGGCACATTCTGGTTTTTTAAGACGCAGAACGTCTCCCTTTTCGCCTTCTTTTCGGCCCGCAGAACGCTCACGGCATCCTTCAGGGAGCATCGCTCGTCGGCGCGACGCGAATATCGTCCAGTTCAATTCCCTGTTCGCCGCCGTTTTGCATCCAGAGCAGCTTACGCTTGGCCGCGTGGAAGCAAGGGCGATCTAGGCTTTTGCGCCAGGTCGTCCGGTCGACGGTGATCAGCACGCTCTCGCCGCGGAAGACGAGCTGCACTTCCCGCCAGGTGCCGTTGGACAGCGTCGTGGTTTTCTCCAGCGGTAGGAATTCATTCAGCCGATAGGCCCCGCCGACGGGATCGGCCGGGCGCTCCGGCTTTTGCCGTTGCGGATGGTCGGCGTCGCGCGTGTGGGCATCGACCTGGAGTTGCACGCCGTCGCGCAGCAGTTTGACCCGCAGCATGTGGTCGACGCCGCCGAAGCCGTCGTCGCCGTCGACGAAGAACCACAACCAGCCGCCGTCGCCCAGATGGCGGTAGCGAAACGAGATCGTCAGGTCCGTGCCTGCCACCGGCAGATAGACCATCGGCGGATACTTCCCGCCGCTCGAGCCGCGGGTCCACAACGCGCCGTCGCGAACGCTGGTGTTCTTGTTGGGAATGGGCGTGGTGAAACGCTTCGCATCGAACGCGGCGTCGAAGGTTTCCACGATCGTCGCGACGGGTTCCGCCGCGCGAAGCACGGTCGACCATGCCGGCAGCAGCACCGTATTCAGGAGTGCCGCGGTGAGCAGCCCGGCGTGGAGCGGCACGGTCGAGAGCAGACTCGCGGCATTGCGGTAGTTCATAGAAATAGAAAAGGGGGACATTCTGGTTTTCTCGTTGTGCCGACCTCGAAAAAGTAGAATGTCCCCTTTTTCGGAACTACCCGGGTACGTCGGCGTTGTGGTAGATGTCTTGCACGTCGTCGCAGTCGTGCAGCATGCCCATAAACTTTTCGAACATCGGCAAGTCGTCCGGCCCGATCTCCTTCATCGATTGCGGCAGGAACGTGATTTCCTGCACTTCCAGCTCCGTGTCCGGAAAGGCTTGCAGCAGCGCCGTCTTGGCTTTGAAAAATTCCGACGGCGGCGCGAAGATCGTAATCGTGCCGTCTTTGCTTTCGACGTCGTCGATGTTCACGTCGGCGTTGAGCATCGCTTCCATCACTTCGTCGTCGTTGGTCCCCTTGAAGGAGAGCACCGCGAGTTGATCGAACCAGAGGGCGACGGAGCCGGTCGCTCCCAGTTTGGAACCGGTCTTCGTGAAGCAATTGCGAACTTCGGAGATGGTGCGTTGGGCGTTGTCCGTCAGGCAATCGACGATGAACATCGCCCCGCCGGGACCGAAGCCTTCGTAGCGGGCCGTCGCGAAGTCTTCCCCGCCCGCCCCCTTGGCTTTCTCGATCGCCTTCTCAATCACGTGGGCGGGAACCTGATCGCGCTTGGCGCGTTCGATTAAGTGCCGCAAGGCCGGATTGCTGTCGGGGTCGGGAACGCCGTTTTTGGCCACGACGTACAACTGCTTGCCGTACTTGGAATACAGCTTCGACTTCTGACCCGCCGTCTTGAAGATCGATTTCTTGCGATTCTCGAAGTTCCTGCCCATTACAATCTCTTCTCTAGCTGAAGGCCGAATGCCGGGAAACGTCCGAATGTCGACAGGCCCCGCGACCGGCTGCGGATCCCTTCGGGTTCCGTAGAATCATCGCATCACGCGTCGCGAGCATCAACCGCAGATCGCGTTTCGGGCCCCGGCACGCGCCGCCGCGGCGAGCCGGAATCGCGAAAATAATTGACGTCGCAAAGTCGCTCCCCCACACTATGCGCCGTCGTTCACACATACCGGGAGGGGAACATGTCGCACCGCAGTTATTCGCATTCTCGCCGCTTTCGCTCGACCGTCGGCGTTTTCACGAGCGCTCGCCGGGGGCTGACGCGAATCGATTGCCTCGTCCTGATGCTGCTCTGCACGACCATGACGGGCTGCTTCTTCGGGGCGATGAATGCCGCGCGCGAGACCGGGCGTCAGAACACCTGCCGGAACAATTTGTCGAACCTGGCCCGAGCCGCGTTCTATAGTAGCAACCGCAACGGCGGCCGGCTCCCCGGCTACATGAACCTGCTGGACGTGGATAACGATCTGAAGGTGATCGTGCCGTACAAGGACCCGCTGACGCAAACGCTGACGCCGGTGAGTTGGGCCGTCATGATTCTGCCCGACATCGATCGGCAGGTGCTGTTCGACCAGTGGCAGAAAACGTCGGCCAACGCGCCCGCCGACGCCGGTGCGCCGCCGTCGAACGTCGTCGTCAACACGAAGCTCTATATCGATTTGTTCGTCTGTCCGAGCGACCCGGCTTCGAGCACGACGGGCACGCCGATTTCGTACGTGCCGAACACCGGGATGAAGGATTTGGTGAGCGCCGTTCCGCCGCCGAAAGACGCCACCGGCGCCGCGGCTCGCGGCAAGCCGCGCGATTGGCAGGCCAACGGCGTGTTCTTCGACAACTACTCGGACCACGAGGTCATCAAGACCGACGCGGCGACGCGCGGCCCGATGACGATCATGCGCATGGAGATGGTGCGCGACCCGAAAGACAAGACCGTGATGTTTACGGAAAACGTCGACGCGGGAAACTACACGTTTGATTCCAACGGTCCCGGCGGCACGACCTTTACCACGGCCGAAGTGGAAACCGGCAGCATCTACGAGCCGGGCCCCACGACGCTCACTGCCGGCAGGCCGATCACGAAGCCGGCCGGCGTGCTGGAGATCAATGCAGAAGTCGGCCGGGGGGACGGCATCGATCCAAAGTATTGCCGGCCCAGTTCCCGCCATCCCGGCGGCGTCAACGTGGCCTTCGTCGGCCAGAACATTCAATTCCTGCGCGAGAACGTCGACTACTTCGTCTGGTGCAAACTCATGGCGAGCGAAGACTCGCAAATGAAGACGCCCGGCACGGATAACCTCGCCGACGCCGCGCTGCGCCAATATCAAATGATGGACGCCGACATCGTTCCGTAACCGGCGCACGTGCGAAGTCGGCACGGCGCGGTCGGACTCGGCAAGCCCGACAAGGAACGTCGCAGCGTGAAGCCTGAAGTTTACGAATCGTTTCTGCTCCGCCATGCACGATGGATCGTGTGGACGGGCTTGCTTTCGTTCGTACCCGCCGTCGTCTTGGCACTGCAGTCGTTGGGAACCGCCGCGAACAAAGCGGATGAATGGTTGCCGGCGACCATGCCCGAGATGACGGAGCTGCGCTGGTTCTACCAGGTGTTCGAAGGGGACGAAATCCTCGTCGTGAGTTGGGAAGGCTGCACGCTCGACGACGCCCGGCTTGATGCGCTCGCGGAAGCGGCCGTGCAACCGCTGCCGGGGCGCGACGGCCGGCGGGCGGTGTGGTTCAACTGGGCGCGCACGGGCCGATCCGTTCTCCGTGACCTCACGTCCGAACCGCTCGAGCTTTCGCGCGCCGAAGCGCTGCAACGCATGGCCGGCTGGATCATCGGGCCGGACGGACGAACGAGCGGCGCCGTGTTGAAAGTCAGCCTTGAGGGGAAAGACGACCGTCACTCCGCCGTGGCCGCCATGGAGCGGATTGCGCTGGAACGTTGCGGCCTGACGCGCGGACAGCTCCATGTCGGCGGTTCGACCATCGACACGGTCGCCATCGACAATGAAAGCAAAGGCTCGCTCTACTTACTGCTCTTTCTCTCCGGCATCGTCGCTTTCGTCGCATCCGTGGTCTTCTTGCGAGACCTTCGACTCGTCTGCCTGATTCTCGCCACGGCCGCGCTCTGTGAAGCCTGGAGCTTGGCGGCGGTGCGACTGGCCGGCGCGCACCTCGATCTGGTGCTCGCCATGATGCCGGTTTTGGTGGGCATTCTCGCGGTGTCGGGCTGCATCCATCAGCTTAACTACTACGTGGAAGAACGCATCCACGGCGGCGTGGAAGGGGCCGCGATTCGCGCCTTGCGTCATAGCCGGAAACCCGCGGCGTTCTCCTGCCTGACGTCGTCGCTCGGCCTCCTCTCGCTCTTGGTCAGCGACGTCGCTCCGGTCCGTAAGTTCGGCTTTTTCTCGGCCCTCGGCATCGGGATCAGCCTCGTCGTGTTGCTGTTGTTCCTGCCCGCGGCGCTGGAGTTGTGGCGAGCGCCGATTCGCCTTTCGCCCCGGCCGACCGCGGAGGATCGCGCCGTTCGCAGCCGGCAATATCGTCATTCGTGGGTGCGCATGTTCGCGCGTACTTCCATCCGTTATTACGTGTGGATACTCGGCGCGTGCGTCGTCGCCGCGCCGCCGCTGCTGTACGGCGTCGCGAACATTCGCACCTCGATCAAGCTGCAAGATATGTTCAGCCCGAAGTCGACGGTCATTCAGGACTACCGTTGGCTGGAATCGCATATCGGCCCGCTGGTACCCGTCGAAATCATCCTCCGTTTCGATCGCGCTTCCACATCGACGATGGGCGCGCGGCTCAAACTGACGGAAGAGGTACGCGCGACGGTCGAGGCGCTCGATCGCGTCGGCGGCACCATTTCGGCGGGGACGTTCGCGCCGAACATTCCCGCCGGCGGCGGCGCTCGGCAAACGGCCCTGCGCCGCATCATGCTCCGCAAGCTCGAAGACGCCAAACCGCGATTGATCGCGCTGCGCTATTTGGCGGCGACGGAACACGAGGAAATCTGGCGAATCAGCGCGCGCATTGAAACGTTCAACGACCTCGATTACGGCATCTTTCTCGATCGCTTACGCAGCGCCGTCGACCCGTTGATCGCCGCGGCCGGCCGGCGGCCCGGCGAACGCGTCACCGCCGTCGTCACCGGCTCGATCCCCATGGTGTACGTCGTCCAGCGACAACTGCTCGAAGATCTCGCCGCGAGCTTCGGGGCCGCCTTCGCGTCGATCGCCTTAGTGCTGAGCTTCGGACTGCGGAGCCTGCGCGCGGGCCTCATCACGATGATTCCCAACGCCTTGCCCGTGCTGATCGTCTTCGGCGTCATGGGGCTGTGCGGAATCGTCGTCGATCTCGGCTCGATGATGACCATCAGCACCGCTTTGGGAATTTCCGTCGACAACGAACTCCACTTCTTCTACTGGTTCCGCACGTCGCTCAATCGCGGGTGCGACCGGCGACGCGCCCTCCTGACCGCCTATCGATATTGCGGACGGTCGATGGCCCAAACCGCCGTTATTTGCGGGCTCGGCATGGTCGTGTTCTTCTTCAGCCCGTTCACGCCCGTTTCCCGCTTCGGCACGCTCATGGCGACGTTGATCGCCATTGCGATGATCGGCGACCAACTTCTCCTCCCGGCCTTGCTCGTGAGTCCGCTGGGTTCGTTTTTCCGCAACGGCGCCCACCCGGCGGTTCGGCCCCCCGCGTCGGGAAGCCGCTGACCGCCGCGCCGCTTGTCGACGCGACGGCCTTTGCGAAGCCTGGTACCCTCCGCGACGCGCGGCACTAGGCGAGGTAGCGCACGCATCACCGGCGTTCCTACGATGTGCCGGTCTCGTCGCAGGCGACCGGGGAAGCGACGGTTGGCGGCGACGACATGTTTCGCAGCAACCGGCACTCGGTCCGCATGTGCTCGTCCATGGCGGCGGCGAATCGCTCCGAAAAATACAGCCGAAATGCCGGGTCGAGCACGCGCAGCAGGCCGGTAAAGCCGGCGCTTATGGTATGCGTGATCGTCACGCCCGCGTCGTCGTCTTCGAGCTCGAAGGCAATCCGCACCGGCAACCGCAGCGGGCCCTTAACGATTTGTCGCAAAATCCTCCGGCACGGGACGGCCTCGACGATCATGTCCGTGTGCCGTACCCGATAGTCGCCGATAAACTGATCGAAGTACATGACGTTGCCGACGTAGTTCGGACAACGCTTGAGCGTCCGGCACTGCAGATGGACTCCCGGCCACCAGGTTTGATAATCGCAATCCGCGGAGTTCAGCAGAAACTCAAATACGGTCTTCGCCCGTAGGCCGGCGACGTAAACTCGCGTTTCCAGCGTGATCATAAATGCTCACCAAGCGCGCAACACACGGCGCAACGTCCCGCGCATAAAACCCCCGGAACCCCGCGGCTCGCGGCACGACGCCGGAATGCAAAACCACAATACTGTACGGGGATTACAACAGGCTGATGATTCCTCGGCAAAAAACGACGATTTTCAAACTCGGCTGTGCGAAATCCGGTGCAGA
>CAZWDN010000021.1:0-31517 GCA_964633125.1 uncultured Pirellula sp.
CGCCGCGGCCAGCGGTTCGGCCGCGCCGTCGCCGCGGAGCGTCGCGAGTTCGTCCACGAGCGCTTGTTGCCGCGGGGCGAGAGCTTGGAGCTGCGACTCCAGTTCCATGTCGTCGAGGAGCGCGGCGAGTTCGGGATCGTCGTCGGCAGCGGCGTTTTCCGCGACAGGAGCCGTTCCGGATCTCCAGGCCGTGCCCGGCGCGCCGGCCAATAAATGGTGCACTTCTTCCAGCAGTTCGGTTTGACGCTGGTGTAGTCCGCTGAGGCGCAGCATCGTGTCGCGCACGCCGGCGCGCTGTTCGGCCGTTTCCAGGGCCGGCGGCGGGAAGCCCTTTTCGACGGCTTCGGGAATGGTGAGCAGGTTGGCGATGCCCGAGGATTGCGGGCGGTCGTCGACCATGACGTGGAATTGCGAGGCGAAGATCAGCGCGCCGATGCCGGCGAGCATTCCTTGCAGCACGGCGGGAGAAACGGCCCGATACCAAACGCCGAGGCGAAAGAAGGCGAAGAGGATTTGCAACACGCCGCAGGCGAGCACGAGCACGCCGAGGCTTTCGATGCCGAACTCTTGCCAGGCCTGATAGGTGAGCACGGTGAGGCCGACGGAGGGTCCGGTGACTTGCAACGGCGCGCCGCTGAGCGCGCCGACGACGAGCCCGCCGACGATGCCCGCGATGAGCCCGGCCGAGACGGGCGCTCCGGCGGCGACGGCGACGGCCATCGACAGCGGCAGCGAGACGAGAAACACGACCAGCGACGCCGGCAAGTCTTGGCGCCAGGCGGCGAAGGCGGGTGCGACGGGTGCGTGGAGCTTCGGGGTCATGGGGGAAGAGTAGCTAGTAGCTGGTCGCTCGTTGCTGGATTTGAGTGGCGGGCGGCGGGTGGTGAGTGATCGGTTGTCGCGCGTTCGCCACTCGGCACTCGTCGCTTGCCACTCGCCACCAGTTACCTTTGGGCGGCGACTTCGACGGTTTCTTCGGAGAGCGGTTGGAAGTGGCCGTCGGCATCGTCGTATGCGAAGACTTCGCCGGCTTCCATCTTGTACATCCAGCCGTGGAGCGTGAGCTTGCCTTGCACCAAGCGCGAGGCGACGACCGGATGGGTCTGCAGGATTTCCAGTTGCATGAGCACGTGCTCCTGCGCGGCGATGTTGACGAGCGCGTCGCCGGAGTAGTCTTGATAATTGTCTTTGAGAATGCGGCGCGTCGATTCGGCGTACTTGAGCCAGTCGCGAACGACCGGCATGCCATCGGCGATCTCAGGGTTGACCAGCGCCTTCATCGCGCCGCATTGCGTGTGGCCGCAGACGATAATGTGTTCGACGTTGAGATGCTCGACGGCGAACTCGATCGTGGCGGCTTCGCCCCCGGCCGTCATGCCCGGCGGAGGAACGATATTGCCGGCATTGCGTAAGACGAAGAGCTCGCCGGGGGCGGTCTGCGTGATGATGTTCGGGACGACGCGGGAATCGGAGCAGGTGATGAAAAGGGCCTGCGGATGTTGGCCTGCGGCAAGCTTTTTGAAGTATTCACGCTGCTGGGCGAAGACTTCGGTGCGGAAGCGTCGAACGCCTTGAACAAGAGATTTCATGGCGGGCCGCCTGAAAAACGTGTGCGGAATCGGACGTTTCGCGGCGCTCGGCTTGAGGGACACGAAGCTTGCGAAACCGTAATGTGTATTAAGGGTTTTTATCCCATCCAAGGTCCGGGGTCTAGGCGGGAACCGGGGGAAGCGGCGGACTCACACGTATCAGGATGCCCGAAAGCGCAAACAGCCGCCGGATCTTGCGATCCGGCGGCTGCGGAAGTTCGGCAATTTGACGGCGGGGACCGGGACGAGGCCCGGCGGATTAGTGCTTGCCGCAGTTGCAACCGGCGGAGTGCGCGGACGGGGCCGGCGAACGGCGGTAGCTGACGTTCGAGACTGGCGTCGCGGTGCGCCAAGGGGGCGTAACGGCGGCTTCCATCATCGAGGCGTGTCCGCAACTGGTGCAATTCGGGATGCCACAGCCCGGTTCGCCGCAGGCCGGCTCGCACGGCGGAGCACAGGTGGCTTCGCACGTCGGGGCGCAGGTGGGCTCGGAGCAACCGGTCGAGCAAGAGTCGACGCCGCAGCAACCGCGGCCACAGAGCAAGGTTCCGAACAGTCCGCGGCCGTTGGCCCGACAACGGTCCCACGGGAAGCTGACTCGGCAGCCCGATCCGCCGCCGCACGGACCGGTGAAATTACCGCAATTGTCGCACGGCTCGCAACGCGGGGGATCTTCGGCGTAAGCACCCCAGTAGGACCGACCACAGCCTTGGCTGCAAGTCAGGCAGCAGCAGCCGGTTTGGAAAAGCGCGAGCAACAGCAATCCGCCGACGGCGGCGTAACGATTCATCAAAATGTCCCCCTAACGCATGACACGAACGCATGACACGGGGGAACATACCGCCACCGACGACGTCGAACACGGCATCCCCCTTGGGGAATCCATCGACAGCGGGCCCGGCAAAATCGAGAAAATCGCTACGATCGTTAAACTCGGATGCCGGCATGGAAAGCAATTTCGGGACCGCTTCAGTATGCTTAGGTCGGTGCCGCTACGACCGGCAGCCATGCGGCGCCGCGCGCCTGCGGTGGCGCAGCTAGGACTACGTTTTGGGGAACTCGCAGATGTCGGGACCGCTTCCGCTCGTGAAGTTGCATCACGTTTCGCGCGTTACGACGCGTTTGGAACAAGCGATCGTCTTCTACCGCGACGTGCTCGGCTTTGCGGAAATTCCGCGGCCCAACTTTGATTTTCGCGGGGCTTGGCTGTTCAACTACGGCCTGCAGATCCATCTGATCGACAAGTCGACCGGTGGAGGTGCGGAAGAAGTGATCAACAGTCGCTCGAACCACATCGCGTTTGCGACGGACGACATGGAAGCGGTCGAGCGAGCGCTCGCGGCCCACGGCATCGCGTACAAGGAAAACCTCCAAGCCCGCAACCCGGGTGTGAAGCAGCTTTTCTTCCAAGACCCGGACGGGTTCCACATCGAGGTGGGTAAGTATCCGGCCTAGCTTAGGGCGCTACTTCGCGGCGGGGGGCACGGTGAGCTCGGCCCAAACGTGCGGATGGTCCGAAGGACCGGCAGGCGTGATCCCGGCATCGACCACTTCGACGCCGCGCGTAAAGATCCAATCGATGTGGCGCGGCGATTGGAAACCCTTCACTTTGCCGAGCGGGTCGACGACGTCGGGCGCCGCCAGAAGCCGCACGATTTCCGGATCGGAGGCGTCGCTGTTCATGTCGCCGAGCAAAATGGCGGGCTGTGCGAGGGCGAGAAAGTAATCTGTGACCGTGCGCAACTGGGCGTGCCGTTCGCGGTCGTCGCTCCGATCGATGTGCGTAACGACGATATTCACGGGAGCGCCGTTGGCCGCGCGGGCTCGCACGTGCAACAGATTGCGGTAGCTCTTGCCGTGGTTGCGGGCCATGGGAACGACCTGCCAACTAGTGACGTCGAGCCGTGAGAGGAGGCCGTTGCCGAAGCGGGCATGCCACCAACGTTCTTCCGTGGGGGTGAACAAACCGGTCATGCGAAGTTCTCGACCAAGCACGGCGGCCTGATCCTCGTGCTCGAAGAGTCCCGGGCCGAGCACTTCGTTGAGGCCGACGAAGTCGAGTCCGCCGAGCACGCCGGCGATGCGCGAGAGATCGCGATGCCCGTCGGTGCCTTTGCCCATGTGAATGTTGTACGTGCCGATCTTTAATCGGGCGGGCTGATCTGGAGGGATCGTAGAGGCGACGATACGTACGTCGAGCGAACCTGCCGAAGGACCGATCGGGCGTCGCAGTTGCCCTTCGTACGCGAACGCACCTGCTGCTAACGCGAGAACAATTGCAAGACGGAGGCGTGTCGATGACGTCGACGTTCGCGAACCCTTGAGTTGCGGCGCGGCATCGTTCGTCGGCGCGCCGACGGACAATCTTCGTGCGCCTGCGTCCTTACGCAGCTTCCGTGTCGTATCGCTCATGCCGAAATCCTTTGGGGGCGAGTCGTCGTTTCGGCTTCCAAGATGTCGAGCGCCGCGGCGAACGCGTCATCCACGGAAATGTCCGTCATGCACTTAGCGGGACGATGGCCGAGCGGGCACTGTTTGGCAAAGCAGGGTGCGCAGGGAAGCTGTTTCGTGAGCACGACGGCGTCGGTCGTATAGGGACCGGTTTTCAATGGATCCGCCGGGCCGAACAGCGCCACGATCGGCGCTCCGACGGCCGCCGCAATGTGCATCGGGCCGGTGTCGCCGGTGACAAACAGGCTCGCGCGGCGAATCAATTCTGCCGAGCCCAAGAGTGAAAACATACCGTCAGCCCGCCATAGCCGGTCGCCAAGCGGGGCTGCAATCTCATCGCAAAGTTCGCGCGCCACGGGTCCGCCGGAGACTGCGACGCGTATGCCCGGCTGCTCCAACAGCCTCGCGGCAAGTTGGGAATATCGCTCGGCCGGCCAAATGTTAGCGGGTTTGCGACAATGCGGATTCAGAATCACAAGCCGCTGCCGCGAAGCGTCGAAACGATGCGCTCCAAGCCAACCTTCTACGGCGGATCGTTCGGCGTTGTGTATCGAAAGTGGAAAGAGCAAGTTACCGGCGGCATCATGAGCGCCGCGCCGCACGGTTGCGCGTTCACCTGCCCCGGATTTAGGCCCGGGGCTATTGAGTTGCAGAAGTTGAGAGTTGCTTCCGAGATAGCTCCGCAGGAGCGGAACTCCCGGAAGCGTCGCTCCGAGGGGTTCGAGCAGACGCAGCGATTTTTCGACGGCGTGCATCGCTTCCGTCGGCGCGGTAATGCGCTCGTTGTAAAACCAGTGGGCCCGTTCGCGAGTGGGCGCATACCCGATACGTCGCTTAGCGCCGGATGCGCGCGTGACGAAGCCGCTGCGAAACAGACCTTGGAAATCGATCGCGAGGTCCCATGTCTGACTGCGCAGTCGGGCAATAAAGCTCGCGAAGCTTCGCCAAGTTCCGCGGTTCCACTCGATCACCTCGTCAATGCATTCTTGATTGCGCAACACTCCGGCATGCGCGCGTTCGACGGCCCAGGCCAGATGCGCATTGGGAAACTTCCGGCGCAGCGCTTGGGCCGCGGGCAGCGTGTGGATGACGTCGCCTAGCGAACTGAGTTTGACGATAAGGATGCGCTGGGGCACCGAAACCTCGGAAGCAATGTCGCAGAAGCAGTTACGACCCGTCACCTGACGGCTCGGGATTGTAACGGCGCGTACGCGACGCACCGATAGCAGCCGTGCTCATGTGCGGCCCGCCAACTCGCCTTGCCGGCAACGCCGGCCGGCGGATAAAGTGCCCGCATGGAAATCTTCGGCATCGAACTTCGCACGACCGATTGGCCGCGCCTCGTCGCCTGGTATCGCGACGTCATCCGGCTGCGCTCGGTCGTACGAATGACGTCCGAAAAGTACGCGTTGCTTTCCGGCAACCGCGCGGGCACCTTGGCGATTTTGGGACGTACGGACGCCGGCCCGGCCTCACCTCGTTGGAACCTCGTGCTTGAGGTCGACGATCTCGACGGGCTCTATTCGCGGCTGGTTGCGGGTGGGGCCAAATGCTCGTCCCCCAAACTTCACCCCGAAGGTTATCGGGAAATCCTGACGAGCGACCCCGACGGCAACCAAGTTCGCTGTTTTGCCTGGGATCGCAGGAAATAGGCTGGGCGGAATTGCCCTGCCCGCCGCGGCGTTGCCGTGAGAGCACGTCCGCTCGTTTGCGCCGTCTGCCGATTGCCGTTAATGCCTACGCTGCTTATACTTTTTGCTCTTTTCAGCGGCATTGTTTGCCGTCTGGCGGCATTTCACTTCGCGTCGGGTACCTCATGGCAGAGCAGCGCACGTTCGTCGCCCGCCATGATGCGCAAGCGCCATTTTTCGTGGGAGTCGACCTCGGGGGAACGAACGTCAAGGCCGGCGTCGTTGACGACCTGGGCCGCGCGATGTCGTGGCTCACGCTCCCCACAAATTCCTCGACTGGACCGGAGGACGCCGTTCGTCGGATGGGTTTAGCCGTCAAACAGGCTACGGCCGAAGCTGGACTAACGGCAAACGATATCGCCCGCGTCGGACTCGGTTCTCCCGGCACCATGGACATTCCCACAGGAATGTTGCTCGAACCTCCCAACTTGCCGGGATGGGAGAATTTCCCCCTTCGCGGGCGGCTGGAGCACCATTGCGGTTACGAGGTAACGTTCGCGAACGACGCCAACGCCGCGGCTTACGGCGAGTTCTGGGTCGGCTCCGGTCGCGAACTCACGAGCATGGTCCTTTTTACGCTCGGCACGGGGGTCGGGGGCGGCATTGTCATCGGCGATGTGGTCGTCGAGGGACACCATAGCACCGGGGCCGAGTGCGGTCACATCATTATCGACTTTAGTCCGCAAGCGCGGCTTTGCCCTTGCGGACAGCCGGGGCATTTGGAAGCCTATTGTTCGGCAATCGCCGTGTTGAAGCGTACGGAAGAAGCCTTGGCCGAAGGTCGACCGACGAGCCTAAGAAAACGCATTTCCGACGGTTCGGCATTGACGACGGTGTTGCTCGCTGAAGAAGCCGCCGCCGGCGACCTTCTGGCGGAGGCGATCATCGTCGAAACGGCCCGTTACTTCGGCATCGGCGTGACGAGCCTCATGCATGTGATCGACCCGCAAGGGGTCGTGATCGGCGGAGCGATGACGTTCGGCGGCAACGAAACGGCCGTGGGCCGGAAGTTCCTCGCCGAGGTGCGAGCCGAGGTCGGACGTCGAGCATTTCCGGTGCTCGCGGCGAGCACGTCGATTGAATATGCCCGCTTAGGGGGCGATGCAGGCTTTATCGGCGCCGCCGGATTGGCCCGCCTGGATCATCGCCGCCGGCATAGAATGTGAAGATTCAAAAGTGACGGGCGCGTGAGGGGGGGGGAAAGCGACCTTGCCCCTTACCTCCGAGCCTCAATGCCCGACGAAGTTAGCGTTGCCTCTCGAACCTTTTCCCTGATCGTCTAGAAACCCATGCCCGTCGATTGTTCGCATATTCGCAATTTCTGCATCGTCGCCCATATCGACCACGGTAAGAGCACCTTGGCCGACCGGATTCTGGAAACGACCGGCACCGTGCAAAAGCGCGAAATGCGCGACCAAATGCTCGATGACATGGAACTTGAGCGGCAGCGCGGCATCACGATCAAAGCGCGTAGCGTATCGATGCGCTTCGAACACAAGGGCGAGAGTTACGAGCTCAACCTGATCGATACGCCGGGCCACGTCGACTTTCACTATGAAGTCTCGCGAAGTCTCGCCTGCTGCGAAGGGGCGTTGCTCTTGGTCGACGCGTCGCAAGGGGTCGAAGCCCAAACGATGGCGAACGCCTTCGCGGCGATCAACGCCGGGCTTACGATCGTGCCGGCATTGAACAAGATCGATATGGTGAATGCTCGGCCCGACGACGTGATCGGCGAAATGGAACAAACGCTCGGGATCGACCCTTTCGAGGTTTTACGCTGCAGCGGCAAGACGGGCGCCGGAGTCTTTGATTTGCTGGGCGCCATCGTCGAACGAATTCCGGGGCCCACCGGTGATCCCGACGCCGTACTGCAAGCGATGGTGTTCGATTCGCACTACGACACCTTTCGTGGTGCGATTACCTACATCCGGCTGATGAACGGAACGGTAACGCGCGGTCAGAAGATTCGCTTCCTCAAAACCGGCTTTACTTTTGAAGTACTCGAAGTCGGCCAATTTGTACCGGAGCGACGCGCTTGCGATTCGCTGCAAGCCGGCCAAGTCGGTTATTTGATTTGCAATATTAAAGACGTTCGCCAAGTGCATATCGGCGACACCGTGAGCATTCCCGGCGACGCGCCGGCGGAAGCATTGCCCGGTTATCAAGAGCCGAAGCGGATGGTCTTTTGCGGTCTTTACCCTTCCGACGGCCAAGACTTCGAAGAACTCCGCGATGCGCTCACGAAGCTCGCCATCAACGACCCCAGCTTTGAATTCGAACCGGAAACGAGCGATGCGCTCGGCTTCGGCTTCCGTTGCGGTTTTCTCGGCTTGTTGCACATGGAAATCGTGCAACAACGCCTCGAGCAGGAGGCCGACATCGACCTCGTGCAAACCGCGCCGAACGTCACGTATGAAATCGTGAATAAGCAGGGCGAAACGCTACGGATCTACAATCCGCAAAAAGTGCCGGACGCAGGAGATATCGAAGAGTTTCGCCAGCCGATCGTGCGCGTGAGCTTTATTTTGCCTTCGGGCGATATCGGCCCGATCATGCAACTCTGTAACGACAAACGCGGAGTTTACGTTAAGACGGAGTATCTCTCGCCGCAACGCGCCGTACTGGTTTACGACCTGCCGCTGGCCGAAGTCATCTACGACATGCACGACAAGCTGAAGAGCTTCACCAAGGGTTACGGAACCATGGATTACGAGCTCATCGGCTATGTCGAGGCCGACTTGGTGCGCATGGATATTCTCGTCGGCGGTAATCGCGTGGATGCGTTGAGCGTCATCTGCGATCGTCGTGACGCGGATCGTCGCGGCCGCGCGATCGTTAAGAAGCTGCGCGGCGAAATCGACCGTCATCAATTTGAAGTTGCCATTCAGGCTGCGATCGGCAGCCGGATTATTGCCCGCGAATCGATCTCCGCGCTTCGCAAAAACGTTACGGCCAAGTGCTACGGCGGCGATATCACGCGCAAGCGCAAGTTGCTTGCGAAGCAAAAGGAAGGCAAGAAGCGGATGAAGTCGATCGGCAGCGTCGACATTCCGCAAAAGGCGTTTCTGGCCGTGTTGGAAACCGGCGCGGACGACAAGTAGGGGCGCACATGCGCAGGTTTGTCGACACCTCCGTTTGCCTTGCGCTGGCCCTGATCGTCGTCGGTGCTTGGCTCACCGCTCCTTTTGCCGTCGTCAGCGGTTCAATGACCCCCACGTTGCTCGGGCCGCATCGCGCATTCAACTGCGATCGCTGCGGAAAGCGAAACGCTTTTGCCGTCGAGGTGCCCGTCATAACCGGCTTTCGTCCCGCGTGTCGCGCATGTGGCGCACCCGGCCCGCAACTCGACCTCATCCGCATTGCGCCGGGTGATCGAATGCTCGTGGATCACACGGCATTGTTATTTCGTGAGCCGCGCCGGTGGGAGGTGGTAGCGCTTCGACTTCCGGAAACGGCCTCGCGAATCGCAGTCAAGCGGATCGTCGGACTCCCGGGCGAATCCGTGGAACTCCGCGACGGCGAGGCCTATATCGACGGCAAACTCGCGCCAAAGCCGCCGGCTGTCGCCGACATCCGGTACGACAATGTTCCGGGTTTTCCCATGCCCGCCCAATGGAAGCTCGCAGCCGACGAATACTTTGTATTAGGCGACAACCCGTCGATTTCCGACGACAGTCGCAGTTGGACGTTCGGTGCCGGCGTGCCGTCGCAACTTATCGTGGGGAAACCTTTTATCGTACATTTTCCGTCGCGTACGACTTCATGGTACGGCCGCTCGGTTCACGTTCCTGATCTTGCCGCAATCCGCTATATTCGCTGACCTAACGCCCGCCTCTTTACGTTGCTCGAGCATGAAAAAAACCGACTCCAAGTCCGACACGGATCACGCACGTAAACCGACGGCGTTTGAAAGTGTTCGCGAGACGTTTGATTCGATCGCCATCGCCTTCATCCTGGCGTTCCTATTTCGCACCTTTGAAGCTGAGGCATTCGTAATTCCCACCGGCTCGATGGCTCTCACCCTCATGGGAGCCCATAAAGAGCTGGAGTGTCCGCAGTGCGGCATTAAGTACAAGGCCGGGGCCAGCGGCGAAAACCCCGAAGACCTGACGCGCGACGCTCCGCGGTTCACGACGTCGTCGACCTGCCCGAATTGCCGATTTACGGCGCATTATTCCGATGCGCCGCCGCCGACCTACAACGGCGATCGGATTCTCGTCACGAAGTATTCCTACGAATTCAACGAACCGCGGCGGTTCGACGTCGCGGTATTCAAGAATCCGGGCGAGGCCAATCAGAACTACATCAAGCGTCTGGTCGGATTGCCCAACGAAGAGTTGCTGATTTATCGCGGCGACATCTATGCGCGCGGCGAAGGCGAGAAAAGTTTCCGGATTCAACGTAAGGCTCCGGAAAAAATCACGTCGGTCATGCAGATCGTTTACGACAACGACTACGTCTTGCCCAAAATCATCGAGCGCGGTTGGCCGAAGCGTTGGGTTTCGAAGCCTGCGGAAGACGGCCAAGCCGAACAGTGGCAAACATCCGAGGATTTCAAGACGTTTCGCACTAGCGGCAAATTCGCGGAAGAAGCGTGGCTGCGGTATCAACACGTCGTGCCGACGACCGACGACTGGCGCCAATTGCAACAAGGCGCCGTGGCGCCCGGCGTCGCCGAGCCGCAACTCATCACGGATTTTTGCGAATACAATACGTTCGGCGGCGACAATCAGCCCGTTGACGTGCCGGCTTTGGGGCTCCACTGGGTCAGCGATCTCGTTCTCGAGTGCGAACTGAAATTACTGGATCGTACCGATGATCAAGCGGAAGTCGTGCTGGAACTGATCGAGGGAGGCCGCGCTTTCCAATGCCGCATTCACGCGGCTACGGGAGACGTGGAGTTGCGCATTTCGCGGGTCGAATCGTTTCATCCTCGCGCCAAGGCCGCCGTTGTAGGAACCGGACCGCACCGGTTGCGGTTCGCCAACGTCGACGACCATCTCGTCGTTTGGGTCAACGACAGACCGCTCAAATTCGACGCATCCACGAACTTTTCGGCGACTAACGTGGCGCCGCTCGACAACCGTCCGCTAGGCGACGGACGTCAACCGGAGAGCGTGGCGCTCGACGGCGACACGCAAGTGCCGGTGCTCGATACCGACGTGCCGAAGGAATTTGACCTGCGCTCGCCGGTGGGCATCGCCTGCCGCGGCGTCGGAGCGGAGTTGGCCCATCTTCGCGTGTTGCGCGACGTCTACTACATTGCGAACAGCAAGTACAACGAGGGGGCCTTTAACCTAGTCGGAGCTCAACAACGCACGCTCGTCGTTTCCGACTACGCCTCCGACGTCTTCGGCCCGTTTGCGCTGACGTCGCTCTCCCCCAAGCTTTCGCAAGAAGGCTTGTTGCACTCTTTCATGAGCAATGTCGACGTCGATCCGGATCGCTTCCGTGAGGTTCGTGCCGTATCGTTTAAGCTTGCTCCCGACCAGTTTTTCATGCTCGGCGACAACAGTGCTCATAGTTCCGACGGTCGACTCTGGGAATCGCCGGAGCACTTCGTGAAACGTGAGCTCTTGATCGGCAAGGCGCTGTTCGTTTACTGGCCGCATGGGCTGACGCACGTCGGCGGTTCGTCCGTGGCGTTGCCGTCGTTGCCCGTGCTCGGCAATACTTATTGGCCGAATTTTGGCGATATGCGACTGATTCGCTAATTGGCGCCGCCGCCGAGAGCGGCAATTCCTATCGAGGAACGGAGTCCTCATGTCGATGCTCGAAGTCAAAGGACTGGTGAAGATCTACGGACGCCGACGCGTCGTCGACGGCGTCGATTTCGACGTCGGCGAAGGGGAGATCGTCGGACTGCTCGGGCCCAACGGCGCCGGCAAGACCACGAGCTTTCGCATGGCTTGCGGCATGATCGAGCCGAATGCGGGCACCGTATTTCTACAAGGGATCGACGTTACCAACTGGCCCATGTACCGCCGCGCCAAAGAAGGGGGCATGGGGTACCTCGCGCAGGAGTCGAGCGTCTTTCGCAAGCTCTCCGTCGAGAAGAACCTGCTCGGCGTTATGGAGATGATCGGCATCGATCGCAAGACGCGCAAACTTCGGGCCGCGGAACTGATCGAGCAGTTTCACATCGGCCACATCCGCAAGAGCCTCGCCATGTCGCTCTCCGGCGGTGAACGACGCCGGTTGGAGATTGCCCGTTGCCTCGTTTCGAATCCGAAGCTCATTCTGCTCGACGAACCGTTCACCGGCATCGATCCGGTGACCGTGGCGGGCATTCAAGAAATCGTGCGCGATTTAAAGGCGGCCGGCATGTCGATTCTGATCACCGACCACCACGTGCGCGAGACATTGCAGATCACCGATCGTAGTTACGTGATTCGCGGCGGCAAAGTGCTCTGCCACGGTCGGCCGCAAGAAGTGCTGCAGAATCCCGAAGCGAAGAAGTATTACTTCGGCGATTCGATGGATATCGGGCAACCGCTCGACGACGACGGTCGCGACGCCGCGTAGCTTTCGTCGGCGCGACTTCGCTACCCGTTGTCGCCGTCGCGAAGTCCGAGTCGGGCCAGCCAACGCCCGCCGCCGGACTTCTTTGAGTCGGCGGATTCCGAAGCTCCCGGCTTCGTGTTGAGTCCCGCCTCGGCGAGCCGTGCTTCCAGATCGGCTTGACGTTCGGCAAGTTCGACCTTTTCGCGAGCGAGCTTGGCCCGTTCGATCGAGGCTTCAATTTCCGCCGCGCGCAGTTTCTCTTCCCACTGCCGCTTGAGGTCTTCGATTTGCGTGCGATGTTCGCGAATCAATTCGTCTTCGTCGAGCGCCGCATGCAGCGCGGCGGCTCCGACCGTCACCTCGCCGACGTTGCAACGCTGTTCCTCCAGCACTCGCTTCAATTCGGCGATTTCGCGTTCCCGATCGGCGACGATGCTATCCGTGATTTGAATCGTTCCTTCGATCGTCAGCCGCTCCGACCGCTGGATCGCGCTGGCGGCGTCGAAGTCGGATTCGAGCGACGCCAAGAGCCGGCGCTTCTGCGATTCCCAGTCCATCGGCAGAGCGTCACCGGAGTGTGAAGGAGATCCCGCCGCCGCGGCGGCTTGCGTTCGCTCCAACACCGCGTTGCGCTGCCTCAGATCGCGCAGGTCTTCCTGAGCAATGGCGAAAGCCCGTTGTAGATCGGCGAAATCGGCCGCCGTTTCTTGAAGGTCGGATGATTCCGCGGCCCGAGCCTTTGCTTCTTCGAGCAATTCTCGCAGTTCGCCGGCCTCGGCTTCCGCCTCATCGAGCCTGCGCTGCATCGTATCGAACTCGGCAAACCGTTGCTCGGCGGCGTTGAGGCGATCTTGCGCGGCTTGGAGTTCGGCGCGGAGTTCGCCGACGGACGCCTCGGCGGCCATCAGCGCCGTCGAGCGTTCGGCCAGCGCTTGCTGCAAGCGAACCAGTTCTTCACGATGCTCGGAATCGTCGTTTCTGGAAACCAGAACCTCGGCCAGTTCGGTGGCTTGTCGTTCGAGTTCGGCGGCGCGCGCATGCAGTTGTCGTTCGCGGCGTTCCAACTCTTCGCGTCTTGCTTGGAGTTCTTCGTCGCGGAGTTCATGTTCGCGGCGCGCGGCCTCGCGTTGTTCGCGCAGTTCGGCCGCGATTCGGCGACGCTGAACCTTGGAACGCGCTTGTTCGGCTTCTAACTCTTCTTCCTGAGCTTCGTGCCGTCGCAGCTTGTCGTCGAGTTTGTGTCGAAGTCTTGCGACCTCTTCTTGTTCCCCGGCGAGTTGCCGTTCTTTCGCCGCAACTTCCTGTAGCGCGATCTGGGCTCGCTGCTCCGCTTCTACGGCCGCCGTTCCCCGAGTTTCGGCGCCTTTCAGCAGTTCTTCGATTTCAACGCGGCGATCTTCCAGTTGCTTTTGTTGCTCGGCGAGTTGTGCGGCGCGCGCATTGAGCTGGGCTTCACGGGCCGCATGTTCCTTATTGGAAGCGCCGCCGCGATGGGCCGCGGTGTCGTCGAGCAGGCGTTTCACGACGCCCGCGATTTCCGCTTCCGCCGAAGCCGTCGATTCCGTCAATTCGCCGAGAAAACGGCGGATTTGCTCCCGCTGTTCGGCGAACGGCAGGGCCGACGACGTTTCGCGTCGTGCTTCCACCGGTGCGGATTGACGAAGATCGTCCATGGAGTTGAGCAACGCGACGGCTCGGTGCGGGCGGGAGGTGGGCAATGCGGCGAGCTACGGGCAGGCGGGAGAAACTTGTCCCCCGATGGCAACCATAGGTCAGAAATCGCCGGCGAGCAAAATATTCGTCGGCCCGACCACCCGTAGCCGGCTAAGGCGTTTCCCCGCCGGAGAGAATCGCGAATTCCGGGGCATATTGCACCAGCCCCCCGTCACGCGGGGCACCGGTGTCGCGAAGATCCAGCACCTGAAAAGCTGCTCCGCCTCCGTACGCGTCATACAACCCGAACGTCGCCGCCGCTCGAAAGCCGAATCGTCCGTAGTACTCGGGCTCGCCTAAGACGACGACATACGGGGAGTCCAACTCCCCACATCGGTGAAGCCCCGCTCGAACGAGCGCGGCACCGACGCCGCGACGCCGCCTTGCTTCCGTGACCGCCAGCGGCGCCAAACCAAGCCAATGAGACGTGTCGTTCGCCGTAGTGACGGGACTGAATGCGACATGTCCGATGATCTGTTCATCTTGTACGGCGACGAGCGATACGTGCAAGCGGCCCGCCGCGCGCAGGAGATCGACCAATCGTGCTTCCGCATCAGTCGGAAATGCCGCAGCGACTAACTTGTGAATCGCATCGAAGTCGCCGGGTTGCTCGTCGCGGATAAGCATCGACTACGCCAATACCTCCGGGTTTCGCACGTTTTCCGGCACTCGACCGTGCAGGCGATCGACGACTTGCCGGGCCGTGCGAGCCCGCAAATTCGCCAAGCTTTCTTCCGAGACGAACGCCGCATGCGGAGTAACAATCACGCGCGGGTCATTAAACGGCGGTTGCGAGAGGTTGCACGGCTCTTGTTGTTGCACGTCGAGCGCCGCCCCCGCCAGTTGGCCCGCGGCGAGTGCCGCGGCTAGAGCCGCTTCGTCGACGACCGCACCGCGCGCGGTGTTGATCAAATAAGCTGAAGGCTTCATCTGCTTGAATTGCTCGGCGCCCATTAGGTGCTTGGTCTGCGGCGTGGCGGGCACATGCAACGACACGTAATCGCTTTCCTTCAACAACTCCGGCAGTTCGCGCCATTCAACGCCGGGTAGCGGATCTTTGCGCGAGCGGTTGTATGCGATGACCTTGAGACCCAATCCTTGCAGCTTCTTTGCCAAGCAACGTCCGATCGCGCCGAAGCCGACGATTCCGACGGTCTGTCCTTCCATACGCCGCAGCTTTGGGCCGGCTTGCAATTCGTAGCGACCTTCTTTCGTCGCTTGATGGTAGAAGCCGATTTTTCGTCCCATCGCGAAGATCGAGGCGAGCGCATGCTCGGCCACTTCGATGAGGCAGTAGTCCGGTACATTGGTCACGACGATCTTGTGCGCGGTGCAATACTCGACGTCGATATTGTCTAAGCCGATGCCTAGACGTGAAACAATGCGACAATTGGGGGCGGCGCCGATGACCGAGCCGGGAACCTTGGCCCAATTCGTCATGATGGCGTCGCAAGGCGCGGCGAGCTTTGCCAATGATTCCGCGTCGGTCTTCGCCTTGTCGGCGACGACGAGTTCGCAGTCGCCGTCGGCGAGAATCTTCCGTTCAATATCAAGATCGGGCCAAGCGTAATCGGTGAGGAGAACTTTGTACTTCGGCACGGCGGAAAATTCCCTAAGAGTGCGTGAGTGACGGTCGCTCGGAATTGTCCGAGCAAGCCGCATATCCTAACATTTAACTTGTCTCATTCCACCGCCTAAGCCGCCTCACGGAAGTTGCCTTACTATGAACGATCCGCGCCTCACGCGCCTCGCCGAAACATTGCTCGATCACAGTTGTCGCATTGCGCCCGGCGAAAACGTCTTGATCGAGGCGATCGATTTACCGGAGCCGACGCTCGTTTGTCGGCTCATCGAAATGGCGGCCGCGCGCGGAGCTCATCCGTTCGTAACTTGGAAGAATCAGGAAATCCTTCGCAGCCTGTATCGCACGGGCACGGAGGTAAATCTCGGCGCGGCGGGCGAACTTGAGCGAGCGCGCATGCAACGGATGCACGCCTACATCGGCGTTCGCGGTTCGAGCAATAGCAGCCAGTTTGCCGACGTTCCGCACGAACGAATGGACCTCTACCAGAAACATTGGTGGCATCCGGTACACAGCGAAGTGCGCGTGCCGGAGACGAAGTGGGTCGTGCTGCGGTACCCGACGCCGTCGATGGCGCAAGCCGCCGACATGAGCACGGCCGCCTTCGACGACTTTTATTTCGATGTTTGCACGACCGATTATGCACGGATGGCTCGCGACCAGGAGCCGCTCGTTCGTCGGATGTGGGAAGCCGACAAAGTGCGCATCGTCTCGCCCGGCACGGATCTGACGTTCTCGATCCGCGGGATGAATGTTCGCCCGTGCCATGGCCAGCGTAACATTCCCGACGGCGAAGTCTTTACGGCGCCGATACGCGACAGCGTCAACGGCGTGATTCGTTACAACGCCGCGTCGCGGTACCAGGGGACCGTATTTCAGCAGGTTGAGTTCGAGTTTCAGTCCGGCAAGATCGTGCGCGCCACCTGCGCCAACGCTCCTGACGCGCTCAACAAAGTGCTCGATTCCGACGATGGCGCGCGCTACATCGGCGAATGGTCGATCGGCTGCAACAATCATATTCGCAAGCCGATGCTCGATACGCTCTTCGATGAAAAGATCGGAGGCAGCATCCACCTGACGCCGGGCAACGCCTACGACGAGTGCGATAACGGCAACCGCAGTCGGGTGCACTGGGATTTGGTGCTGATTCAAACGCCGGAGTACGGCGGCGGACAAATCTATTTCGATGACGCGCTCATACGTCAGGACGGCCGCTTCGTGCCGGATGATCTGCAAGGCCTGAACGCAGGGCTATAATCAGGGGCAGGGTTGGTCGGCGAACATGCGAGAACTTAAGCCATGCGACTTCCACTTATCCGCGGCGTCATTGAGCGACGGATGCTCGTCAATTATCGTG
Organism: uncultured Pirellula sp.; assembly: GCA_964633125.1. GTDB lineage: Bacteria > Planctomycetota > Planctomycetia > Pirellulales > PNKZ01 > PNKZ01. The sequence goes on from CAZWDN010000021.1 coordinate 16,888, forward strand.
TCGAGCCGGAAGTGCTGGCTCAGCAGTTGCCCGCGCCGTTTGAGCCGAAGCTGCAGAACGGGAAGGGACTGGTCGGGATTTGTCTGATTCGATTGCGCGGTATTCGGCCGCGATTTGTGCCGGAAGCGCTCGGCATTCGAAGCGAAAACGCCGCCCATCGAGCCGCCGTGGTTTGGACCGACGCACAAGGATTGCGACGTGAGGGGGTCTACATTCGCCGCCGTGACACCGACTCGCGACTGAACGCCTTGGCGGGCGGACGACTGTTCCCCGGTGTGCATCATCATGCGAAATTTGAAGCTGACGAGACCGTGGACCGACTCGTAATCGACGTGACCGCCGACGACGGCGAAACTCGCATACATGTCGAGGCTCACCTGACAAAATCGTGGCCGGCCGATTCAGTATTTGCCACGTGCGACGAGGCGTCGCGGTTCTTTGCGTCCGGCTCATTGGGTTACTCGGCGACATCGGAGCCGGCGACGTTTCAAGGACTGGAATTGTGCTGCAAGTCGTGGCATGCGGAGTCCCTTGCCGTTGACGACGTGCGAAGCAACTATTTTGACGACCCGGCGCTTTTTCCGCCCGGTTCGATTCGGCTGGACAATGCCTTACTCATGCGAGAGATCGAGCATGAATGGATCGGCCAAGACGACCTGTGCTGCGGTAGTACGGTAATTGCGGCTCCGGCGATTGTGCCGCAACCGGTACTAGCTCCCGGCCAGACTCCCGTGACGGTCCCGGGGTTGGCCTCGTCTTAGGCAGTCGGCTCGAGCGACGTTGGCCGGCGACGTTCAAGGCGGCCCGCATGTGTCGTTGCGGCTCGTGCATCACGAAGGCGCGCCGAGTATGATGTTCCGGGTGTCGCCCGTTTAGTTGACGAAGTCCTCCTCTCGAAGGTGCCCGACGATGTTGCGTCGCCTGTTTGTTACGATCCTCCTCGCCGCGGCCTGTATGCATCCGTCTATCGCCGATGCCGCCGCACCGGCCAAACGTCCGAACATTCTTTTCTGTTTCGCCGACGATTGGGGTCGCTATGCAAGCGCCTATGCCTCGGTGGAAACGCGGCCGTCGGCCAATCAAGTGGTGAAGACGCCGAATATCGATCGAGTGGCACGCGAAGGCGCGCTCTTCAAAAACGCCTTCGTCAACGCACCCAGCTGCACGCCGTGCCGAAGCGCGCTACTTTCAGGACAGTACTTCTTCCGCACCGGCCGCGGCGCCATGTTGCATGGCGCCACTTGGGATGCGAGCATTCCCTCGTTTCCGCATTTGTTGCGCGATGCCGGATATCACATCGGCGAAACGTACAAGGTCTGGAGCCCCGGCGCGCCGAACGATGCTCCGTTCGGCGCCGGCAAGCACGCCTTTGAAAGCGCCGGCGGCAGCTACAACAACTTCTCCGAGAACGCGACTAAAATGGTCGCCGACGGCATGACGTTCGAAAAGGCCCGCGACAAAATGCTGGCCGAAGTGCGAGGTAACTTTGACGCCTTCCTCAAGAAACGCGACACGGAGAAGCCTTGGCTTTATTGGTTCGGCCCTACGCTCGTGCATCGCAAGTGGGTGAAGGGCTCCGGCAAGGCGCTCTGGGGGATCGAACCGGAAAGTCTCAAGGGCAAACTGCCGGAGTTTCTTCCGGACGTGCCCGAAATTCGCGAAGACTTTGCCGACTATCTGGGCGAAATTCAAGGCTGGGATGCGGGCATCGGCGTATTGCTTAAGCAATTGGAAGCGGCCGGCGAACTGGAAAACACGCTCATCGTGATTAGCGGCGACCATGGCGCGCCAGGCTTCACGCACGGCAAGTGCAACCTCTACGACTTCGGCACGGGCGTCGCGCTGGTGACGCGCATGCCGGGCGCCAAGCCGGGACGCGTGATCGACGACTTCGTCAACCTGATGGATCTTGCGCCGACGTTTCTCGAAGTCGGCGGCGTCACGCCTCCGGCGGTGATGACCGGCAAGAGCCTGCTGAACGTGCTGACTTCGGATCAAGCGGGGCAGGTCGATCCGGCGCGCACTTGGGTAATCACCGGGCGCGAACGGCATGTCGGCCACGCACGGGACGAGAACCTCACCTACCCGCATCGCGCTCTGCGAACGCCCGACTTCCTTTACATCCGCAACTTTCATCCGGAACGTTGGCCGATGGGGAATCCTCGCGATATTACGGAGACGCATGCTCCGTCGGCCGACGAACTGGAAAACGAAACATACGCGGCATTCCCGGATATGGACGCAAGCCCGACCAAGGCGTGGCTCGTCGCGCACCGCAACGATGCGCAGTGGAAGAAGTATTACGACTACGCCTTCGGCAAGCACCCCGGAGAGGAACTCTACGATTTGCGCAAAGACCCGGATCAGGTGCGTAACATCGCCGACGATCCCGCCTACACGTCACAAAAGCAGGAACTTGCGGATCGTTTGATGAAGACGCTCGCCGCCGCCGGCGACCCGCGCGTGGTGCCGCCCGGCGATACGTTTGAGAAGTCGCCGTTTACGGATCCGCCGCCGGCGGAAAAGCAGCAGCGCGGCGTGAAGAAGAGGCGCCCGGTCGGCGCAGCCAAGTAGCGTCCGTTAGCTCACGGACGAGCCGCCCGGCTTTATCGGAGGCGCGGCTGGTTTCCGATCTTCGGGTCCGTTGCGGCTCGGCTGCGGCTTGAAGCCGGGGCCGCCGCCGTTGTCGGGGGACTTGCCGTCCGGGAATCTCCCGTCGGGCGGTTTGCGAAACGCCGGCGGTCCGCCGCGGTACTCACCCGAACCGAACGTGCGCGGGAACGGTCCGAAGCGTCCGGCCGCAGGTTCCTTCCAAAGTCCGCGACTGCGTAAGTACTCGCGTCGCAATTGGCTCTGCATGTCGTCGGGGGATAGGGCCAGAAGTCGTTGTCGTTCGCTTTCAGAGAGTTCCTTCTCGAAGTATTTCCGCAGATCGTTGTCGTCGATCCGCGCCGTTGACGCGGCTCCTTCACCTCGGTATCCGACGGTTCGTTCAATGGAGCGGCGAATCCAATCGGACAGCAATTGCTTCAGTTCGTCCCCGTCGCGAGGATCTTTCTCGGCGGCTGCCCAGCGGGCCTGCGCCTGTGGTGAAAGCTTGCCGCGCAGTTCCGTCAACGCTTGCGGCTCGACGACGTCGAATCGCGACGGCCCCGGCCCCCCCTTCTGTGAGATCACGTAGTACATGAGGGCCCACGTACGTTCACGCGAGCCCATCGTCTCGAAGCGTTCGCGCACGATGGCGGGAAGGTTCTCCAAAAGCTTGTCCTGATGGGCGCGCACTTGCGCTTCGAGCCAGCCCATCACGATCTTGGAGTCGGCGTCGCTGAACTCTTGCGCCGCAGCGGCTTCTTGCTCGGCGGCGATCGCTTGAACACGTTTGAGGCGCGCTTCGGCGTCGAGGCCGACAAACATCGCACTTTGTTGCGGTACGAGCTTTGATTTCCAGCGCAGATATTCTCGTAGCGTTGCAAGCAGATCGGATGCATCGCCGTTCGTCGAAAACTCGGCCGCCAATGCACGCAAGCGATCTTGCTCCGCAGTCGGGAGCTTTTGAAAGCGTTCGTATTTCGCGGCCAACGCCGCTTTATCGCCCGCAGTTAGCTGAGCCAAAGCGGATCGGCCGCCGCCGGTCGATTGAGACCGGGAATATGCCCACACCGCTTCGCCGCCGAGAACGGCCAGAATCACCACGGCCGCGGCGATTCGGCGCTTGGTGCCCCGCGTCGCGACAGTTGCGGCAAATTCGGCATGGGAACGGACGTTCGCGTTCGTCGCTTCGGCGCGCTGTGGAAGCGGCTCGCCGAAGCTCGCATTGAGCGACGTGAGACCGACGTCTTCGTGCGCGGTCTTGTTAGGGTCGCCGTTCATCGTCGCCCCTTTCCGGCAAAGTAAGCTTCGCGTCGCGCAAGCGGCGAAAGAACTCACCCGTTTCACCGGGCTCCGTGCGCCCGTACTCGTCGAGATGGGTAATCACCGACAGGTCTTTCAGCAATGCATCATCGGCATGCGGACGAACGGCATCGACCAATAGGAACCCGCCGAGCGCCGCCGCCAGGACGCCGCCGCTCAAAAGCGCCAAGTCAAACCATCTGTGCCTCGGCTGTGTTTCTGCCGTCGTCAATTCGGCTGCGGCATCGAGCGCGATCATCTCCACGGTCGACTGCGTAAACGTAGCGCCGACGTTGCTGCGCGGCAGCGCATCGAGCAAGTCCCAAGCGCGCTGTTGGCGTTGGAGTTCGGCTTGAAGTTGCGTGTCGGAAGAAAGTCGCTGTTCGAAACGACCTCGCTCATCCGGCGCGAGTTCGCCGTCGAGGTAGGCGTGCAAGTCGCCGAAGTCGTCGGCGCGGGTTGCGGCGATGTCGTCGCTCATGACTCCTCCTCCACGGCTTCCGGTTCCGTCGTGCGAGTCGGTAGTTCTCCCCGTTCCATGTAGGCTTCGAGCACGTCGCGCAGGTTATCGCGAGCGCGAGAGAGGAGCGATTTCACCGCCTGCGGCGACATTCCCATCGTTTCGCCGATTTCGATGTAGCTCATGCTTTCGAACTTACAAAGCAGCACGGCCAAACGTTGCCGTTCGTTGAGCGTTTCGAGTGCGAGTTGCACGACGTCGCGCATTTCGGCTTTATCCAATTGGCGCGTCGGCAGGAATGCGCTCTTCGCCTGAGCCATTTGGTCGAGCGAAGGTTGGCTCCAAGCGCCGGTTTCGTCTCCCGCGCCGGGCGTGACGTTGCGTTCTTTCCGCCGTGCCCGACTGCGGCGCGCGTTCGAGGCGACGTTGTTCGCGATGGTGAATAGCCAGGTCGAGAATTTAGAGCCCGGCACATAGCGCTTACGCGAACGGTAGATCCGCAGAAAGACTTCTTGGGCGAGGTCCTCGGCCGCATCGCGACGCCCCGTAAGGTGCTCAAGCACCGTGACGAGTCGACTTTGATAGCGCAGCATCAGCTTCTCGAATGCCGCGGCGTTGTCGTCGCGGACTTCGAGCATCAACCGCACGTCGGGGTCGCGCAACTCATAACTTTGGGCCGACGATTCGCCGACAGACAAAAACGTACCCGTACTTTCGGTGGTGACGTATCGAGGCAACTGCCCGAAGGCCTGGGCCGCGAAGATGCATCTAGTTTAGGTCAACCGGAAGGTTGAAACCAGCCTGCCGCCGCAAGGCCGCAAAGTATCCTACCCCGCCGCCGGCCGAAGGTTTCGCGGCACGCAAAACGTCGCTACTTCTTGACGTCGGACGTCGTATGGTCGAGCAACGTGCGTAGGTGCACGGACACGCTCGCGGCCAGTGCGTCGAGATGATAGCCCCCTTCCAAAACGCTGACGATACGACCGCCCGCATGGGCATCGGCGACGCCCTGCACGAGCCTCGTCAGTTCTGCAAAGTCAGCGGTCTCCAGGTCCAGCGAACCGACGGGGTCGTCTTGGTGCGCGTCGAACCCGGCGCTGACGAGAACCAACTGCGGCTTCATGCGCTCGGCGATCCGCTCGAGTCCGGCGCGAAACGCGTCGAAATACCTGGCCCTAGAGGTTCCGTATTCGACCGGTACGTTCACCGTCGTGCCGAGTCCTTTACCGCGTCCCGTTTCATCCGCCGCACCGCTGCCGGGATAAAACGGATAACGATGGATCGACAGGAAGCCGACCTGCTCGTCTTCGTAGAACTCGTCCTGCGTGCCGTTGCCGTGATGCACGTCCCAGTCGACGACGAGGACGCGATCAAGACGCTGTTCGACCAACGCCGCGCGAGCGCCGACGGCGATGTTGTTGAACAAGCAAAACCCCATCGGCGCGTTCTTCAGCGCGTGATGGCCGGGCGGGCGCACTAAGCAGAGCGCCGACTTATCTTCCCCCTTCACCACGCGTGCGACGGCATCGCATACGGTTCCGCTTGCCAGGAGCGCGGCGTCGTAAGAGCCGGCCGAGACGATGGTGTCTTGTTCGATCGAGCCGAGCCGGCCGGCCGCAATCGATTCGCGGAGTTGCCGAACGTAGTCGCGCCCGTGACAGCGCTCGAGTTGCTCAAGCGTTGCCGGCTTGCAATCTCGGCGCGTGCAACGCGCGTCGAGTCCGTCGTCGGACAGTTTTGTGACGATCGAATTCAGTCGGGCCGGACATTCGGGGTGCCGGCCCGTCTCGTGTTTCAAGAAGCGTGCGTCGGAATAGAGAAGCGTCATGACGAGCGTTGTATCAAATCCGCGTGTGCGACGGTCGCCCCGTCGCTATTGAAAAGTTCTACCATACGGCCGCGCGGCGTGTTAAGTTGGCCGCTCTCCCACCGTTTCTCCCGCCGGATTCTTTTCGGAGTTCCCGACATGCGCATCTCCGTCACCCTGTTTGTCGCCGCTTTAATCGGTGTGTTCGGATTTGCAATTCACGGAGCTTTGCAAGCCGAGCGAACCGAAGCGCCCTCAGGTCTTGCCGGGGCGCGAACGATTATCGATGCCGCCAAGTTTCCGACGTTGCAGGCCGCGCTCGATGCCGTGCCGGCGGAAGGGGGCGTCGTCGAACTACCGCCGGGGACTTTTGAGATCACGGAGCCGCTGAAGGTTCTCCGCGGCGACACCTTGATTCGCGGCAGCGGCGCGGCGACGCATATCATCAACAAGAACGAAGCCGGTGAATCGGCGCTGGTCGTGCGGCATCCCGCGTTTCCGGAGAAGAAAGACGGCAACTCGCGTAATTGGCGAGTGCAGATCGCCGACTTGCGGATCACCGGCAACGAGAAAAGCGGCCACGGCATCGAAGCCAATTACGTGCAGGAAATCTTCATTCACGGCGTAACCGTGAGTAACAACGGCAAACACGGCATCTACCTGGACTATTGCTATGAAGATCCGCGCGTGAGCGACTGCCTCATCACTTACAACAAGCAGACGGGCCTGGAGATTATCGGTTGCCACGACATCGTCGTCTGCGGCAATCAATTCGAGGAGAATCTCGACGCCGTTCGGTGCATCGACGCCTATAACCTTTGCATGACCGGCAATAACGTCGACGACCATCTGCGGCACGGCGTGGTGATCGAAAACACGTACGGTTCCGTCGTCAGCGGCAACATGATCGAAGAATGCCAAGACACGGGCATCATTCTCGACCGCGATTGCTACGGCATCACACTGAGCGCCAACGTAATCGCGCATGAAATGAAGTGCGGCATCGACCTACGCGACGCGCATGGGTGCGCCGTAACAGGCAACAGCTTTCCGCTGGTGCATCATCGCGCGGTGGTCGTCGGCAAGCAGAGCGGCCGAATTCCCGTAGTCGGCAACGCATTTAGCGATTCCTATATCGGCACGGCCCAAACGAAACGGCCGGTGCTGGACGATCCCGCCGGCGGACTTGTCATTGAAGGGGCACGCGACGTGACGGCCGTCGCCAATACGTTTACAGGCCTTGCGGTCGATGCCGTACAACAACTGGAAACGGGCGAGAATATCGTGGTGGAACTAAATATCGACGTCGACAACGGCCCGAAGAAGCCGGCCGCGAAAACGGAGTAGTTTGATGCATCCCGGGAAGTTCGATAACCGCGCCATGAAACAACTGAAGATTGCCGTCGTACTGCTGGTTGGTTGGGCGGCGTGCATCGGCTTGCATGCCGCCGAACCGCGAAATACCGGGCCGTGGAACATCGCGGAACTCACTCCGACGCCGGCCGCCGAATTCGGCAAGTTGTCCGCCGGCGTACAGGAAGTGTATTACGACAACGTGCCGCTGCGCGGAAAGCCGACGCGCGTTTTTGCTTATTACGCGAAGCCGACCGAAGGAGAAGGTCCGTTTCCGGCGATGCTCTGCGTACACGGCGGCGGCGGCAAGGCGTTCCCCGAATGGGCGCGGCTATGGGCCAAACGCGGCTATGTGGCGCTAGCCATGGACCTCGCCGGGAAAGGCCCCGACGGCAAGCCGCACGCCGATGCCGGCCCCGACCAGGACGATAACGGCAAGTTCGGCGAGTTCACGCTCGACGGCGTGCGCGACATGTGGAGCTACCACGCCGTGGCGGCCGTCGTGCGCGGCCATTCATTGCTCGCGTCGCTGCCCGAGGTCGACAAGAATCGCATCGGCGTTACCGGAATATCTTGGGGCGGCTATCTCACCTGCATCGTCGCCGGTGTTGACGAACGCATTAAAGTCGCGGTGCCCGTGTATGGTTGCGGGTTTCTCGGCGACAACAGCGCCTGGCTCGGTCGATTCTCGAAAATGACGGTCGAACAACGAAAGCTGTGGCTCGACCAATTCGATCCTTCGCGCTATCTGCCGGGGGCGACCTGCCCGATGCTATTCGTGAATGGCACGAACGACTTTGCGTACCCGCTGGACAGTTACCAGAAGTCGTACAGCTTGCCGCAAGGGCCGGTGACGCTTTGCATTCGCATCAAAATGCCGCACGGCCACGGCGTCGGTTGGGCGCCGGAAGAAATCGGCGTGTTCGCCGATAGTGTGCTGAAGAAGGGTTCGCCGCTGCCGCGCATCGGGCCGATGGAAGTCGTCGAAGGGAACGTCTCGGCTTCGACCGGCGGCCCGGCGTCGATCAAGCAGGCGGAACTCAACTACGCCGTGGCGAGCGGACCGTGGCAGAATCGGGTTTGGAAGAGCGTGCCGGCCGTAGTGGGACGAGGCACGGTGCGAGCGACGATTCCCGCCGCTCGACCGCTGGTGATGTACCTCAACATCACCGACGAACGCGGGGCGCTCGTAAGCGCCCCGCACGTCGTGTTATTGAAGTAACTCGGCCGAAGGCGAACGGATAGTTACCCGCCGAATTCGCCGCGGCGGCGTTCGAGTTGGCTTTGCAGCCGTTGCACGATCGAGCTGTGCATTTGGCTCACACGGCTTTCGGAAAGATCGAGCGTCGCGCCGATTTCCTTCATCGTCAGTTCCTCATAGTAGTAGAGGATGATGATGAGCCGTTCGTTGCGGTTCAGGCCTTTGGTGACCAATCGCATCAGATCGCTCTTCTGAATGCGTCGCGTCGGGTCTTCGCCCTTCTTGTCTTCGAGAATGTCGATCTCGCGGACGTCTTTATAGCTGTCGGTTTCGTACCACTTTTTGTCGAGCGAGATCAGGCCGACGGCGTTGGCCTCGACCATCATCTTCTCGAGTTCGCCGACGCTGATCTCGAGGCGTTGCGAGAGTTCGATTTCCGTCGGCGTGCGGCCGAGCTTCGCTTCGAGCGTCTTCATCGCTTCGTTGAGCTTGCTGGCCTTCGAGCGGACGAGACGCGGCACCCAGTCCATCGTGCGGAGTTCGTCCAGCATGGCGCCGCGAATACGGGGCACGCAATAGGTTTCGAACTTGACGCCGCGCGTCATATCAAACGCGTCGATCGCGTCCATCAGTCCGAACACGCCCGCCGAGATCAGGTCGTCGAGTTCGACGCCTTCCGGCAAGCGGGCCCAGATGCGCTCGCCGTTGTATTTGACGAGCGGCAGATATTGCTCGACCAACCGATTGCGGTAGTCCTGGTTTTCTTGGTCGGCTTTGAAGGCTTCCCAAACTTGTGCAATATCGTCTAAGGCGACCGTGGCCATGCAATCCTCCGTGAATGCCGCTGAATCCAAACTTTTCGGACGAGCTTCCTGCTCGCACCGCGAGTGCCGTTCCAAAGAACGACTCTCCACTTCTCTATCAACATCACAAGCTTCGAGCAGTTCGTGCGGCCGACGGGCCTTGCGAACGTGCCGTATTTTGTTTCAACCGGTTCGGTTGAGTCGTCACATCTTCGTTATTTGCCGGGCTTCTTCGTAGCCGCCATCTGTTCTTTGAACCGGGCCGCCACTCCTTCTTCCACCATCCACAGTCCGATTCGTCCGGCCACCGCACCCAAAACCGCAAACAGAACCAAGCTTGCCACGGCTCGGGGCAGCACGTTCGTCGCCTCTCCTCCCAACGCCCAGCCGCGCATCACCGTGAGGGTGAAGGCGATTGAACCGAGGATTCCGGCGAACTGGCGATGCACCTTTGACTACTCCGTCCGTCGCAAACTTCCGTTCGGCCGCCGGTTGCAGATTGCGCAACCGGCAAAGTTTGCCGGCAGTTTCGCGAGTCTGGCTATCGGCTGTGTGTCTGTGTATCGGCATCGAAGGCCTGAGTGATTAAGGGAAACCGATTTTTTCGTCGGAGTAATAAAGCCGCGCTGAATTTTTCAACCGCCGGTTACGCGCCGCGCGTTGAAGCCCGCGGTTGAAAATGAATATGAAGCGGCGACTCGGCGTCAAGAAGGCGTGAAACTTCCGTGGCCAAACGGTCGATTCCAAGTGCCGCCGTGCCTTCGGGCGCATCAATCAGGAACGGATGCTGCTCGGCCGCGGCGCGCGGGACACAGGGATCGAACGGCAGAAAGCCTGCTGACGAAAGCTGCAAACCGAGGAAACGGCGACAAGCTCGGTCGAGTCGTTCGTGTACGTCGGCCGCGGCGATTTCGTCGGGAGCGCAGTTCGCGACACAATAGATGGGAGCCCGGGGAGCTTGGTCTTGGCAGATCAGTTTCACGGCAGCGTAGGCGTCCATGACTGCGACAGTGTCTGGATGTGTAACCAAGAGCACCAGATCGGCGGCCTCCCAGAAGCCGCGCATAACACGTCCGCTGCCGCTGCCGGCATCGAGTAAAACGACATCGGCGTGCGGGCCCAATGCTTCGAGCTGAGTGAGCATCCGCTCTTGGGCTTGCGGCGTGCAATCGGCCGGATCCGTGAGGCCGCGGGTCGCCGGCAGTACCTGAATGCCGCCGGGGCCGAGTTGTAAGACTTCGTGCACCGTGCGGCGGCCGGCTAGAACGTCGGCGGCTCCGTATCGTTCGTCGATTCGGCAGAGGCTCGCGCAGTCCGGTCCGGCAAAATCGGCGTCGACGAGCACCGTGCGGCGCCCGTCGCGCGCCAAGGCCACGGCAAGGTTCACGGCCACGGTCGTCGTACCGACGCCCCCTTTGCCTCCGGCAACCACGACGAGCTTGGGCGGCGGCGCATCGTGGAGCGTCCCACGCCCGCTTTGGAGCACTAGTTTTCGCAGATCATTCGCTTGATCAGGCATCATGGCCGCACCGCATCAATAATCCCAACGTCATTCGCGACATCCGTTCGCAAATCAGGCCGCACTAGCGTAGCGCGGTCGCCGCAGAACCGCGGCCGCTCGTCGACGTATCCAGGCCCAATACACCGCAAGCCAATCGCCCGGCATCTGCCGGTGAGATATCGTCGGGCACGCTTTGGCCGTCGGTCAGATAACTCAAGGGCAATTTGCGAGTGCTTAAAAGGGGCAGCAGATGTCCCAGGCCGGCGGCTTCGTCGAGCTTGGTGAGCAGTAGATGCGTAGTACCGACGGCGGCGAATTGCTTCGCCGTCTTTTCCAGCGACGCAGCTCCGGCCGTGGCGCTGAGCACCAGATGAACTTCGTCGGCCGCCGCTTCTAACAAGAAGCTCTTCAGTTCTTGAATCTTTACGTCGTCGTGAGGGCTGCGACCGGCGGTATCCAGCAGCACCAAATCCATCGACGACAAACTGTTCACGGCATCGCGCATTTCGCGAGGCGTGCTGACGACGTGCATCGGTAGATCGATGATATCGGCATACGTGCGAAGCTGTTCGACGGCGGCGATGCGATAGGTGTCGACCGTAATCAGACCGACGCGCTTCTTTTCGCGAAGTCGAAAGTTCGCGGCCAATTTGGCGATGGTCGTCGTCTTGCCGACTCCCGTCGGCCCGACGAGCGCCACCAATCGTCGTCGACCCGACTCCACGTGAATGGGCCCGGCGACGGCGATGTCTGATTCGATCATGCGCGCCAAGCGGGATCGCAGCATGACCAGATCTTCGCGATCCCCCTCGGTGGTTTCGCGGCGCAATCGCTCGACTAGATCGCGGGCCACGCCGTCGCTCACTTCCGCTTCAATAAGGTCGGTGTAAAGCCGAAACAACGACTCGGGTAGTTCTTGGTGTCCTGCTCCGCGCGTGCGGCGGCAGAGATCGGCGACCAATGCTTGAAGTTCGCTGATTTGCGTTTTGACTTCTTCCGCGGCGTGCTGAGATCGCGGGGCGACGTGGCCTGTAGACTCGTATGTTACGCCGCCGACTTCCGCGTCGGCCGCGCGGCGCGGCGTCACCGGCGATTCTGCGGTCCTCCGAGGCGGGGCGGTCGTCAAATCGAGCCCCTGATCGCCGGCCTTTCGATTAGCGAACCGACTCGGAACATTCACTTCCAGGGCGGCCGTCACCTCAATGCGTCGCATGCCCGGCAACCATTTGAGCAACCCGCCGGTGCCGATTTCGCGCGTGTGCAACACCGCGGCGGTCGGCCCGAGATCGCTACGAACCATGGCCAAAGCTTCCTGCATCGTTGCAGCTCGATAGGTTTTCACTTCCATGCGGCACCTCTCCCCGGATTCAGACGAACAATTTGGTTATTTCCCTGCGTCCGACACCATTGCCACGGATTCAATCGCCGTGTCGCGCGTTACTTCGTTGTAGCTCAGCACGACGAGCTGAGGCAGATGCGACGCCGACATCTGCTTGAGCGCCGCGCGAATTTGCGGACTCACCAACACGATCGGCTGTCGATTATGCGTCGTGAGCTTTTCCAATTCTTTCGCAATGAGCTTGCAAGTAATCTCAATTGCTTGCGGCGACATGCGGATAAACATGCCGCGCTCGGTCTGCTCGAAGCCGGCTCGGATGCGGTCTTCCAAGGCCGGATCGAGCGTGACGACGAACAATCGCTTCTCGGCGTCGCGGTAACGAGTGCAAATGGTGCGAGCCAGTTTGTGACGCACAAATTCCGTCAGCAGTTGCGGGTCTTTGATCCGCCCGGCGTGGTCACCGAGCGTTTCGAGGATTTTGGCGAGCTGACGAATCGGCACTTGCTCGCGTAGCAAGGTCTGTAGCACCTGTTGGACGTCCGACAGCTTCATCATTCCCGGCACAAGTTCATCGACGACGGCAGGCGACGTCGTTTTGAGCTGGTTGATGAGGTGTTTCGTAGCGTCGCGCGTAAGGATCTCGTCGCCGTAGCGTCGAACCGTTTCCGTGAGATGCGTCGCCAGCACGCTTACCGGTTCGACGACCGTGTAGCCCTTCATTTCCGCCTGCTCGCGTAGCGAAGCTTCAATCCACAGCGCGCGCGTGCCGAACGCGGGTTCGCGCGTCTCGAGCCCTTGGATCTTGCCGGTGACGGCGCCCGAGTCGATCGCCAGCAGCATGCCGGCGTAGACGGTTCCTTCCGCAACGGCGGCGTCGGCAATCTTGATCCGATAACTGTTCTGCTCAAGCCGCATGTTGTCGCGAATGCGTACTTTGGGCATCACGATGCCCAACTCCATCGCCACGTTCTGTCGCACGCGTTGCACACGATCGAGCAAATCGCCGCCTCGGTTCGGATCGGCCAAGCGAATCAGGCCGACGCCGATTTCCACTTCCATAGGATCGACGTTCAGCAAATCCTCGATCTTCTCTTCCTTCGGCTTCTTGTCGGCGGCCGTTTGGGCCGACTCCTCGGCCTTCTTCGCCGACTCCGCCTTCTTCGTCAGCGTGAGCGCAAAGCCGATGCAACCGCCGGCGATCGTCAGCAGCGGCACCTTGGGAAGGCTCGTGAACACGAGCAGTCCCAAGAAGCCGCCGGTAACGAAGAGCGCTTGCGGCCGGGCCAGCAACTGGCCGACGAATTGCGCCGGTAAATTGGAATCAGTACTGCTGCGTGTTGTGAGCAAGCCGGCGGCCAACGAAATCAAGAAGGCCGGCACTTGGCTAACGAGGCCGTCTCCGATGGTGAGTTTGGTAAAGACATGGGCCGCTTCGCCGAGCGTCATGCCGCTTTCAAACATGCCGATGAAGAGTCCGCCGACGATGTTTACCACCGTAATGACGATGCCTGCGATCGCGTCGCCGCGGACGAACTTGCTGGCACCGTCCATGGCCCCGAAGAAGTCCGCTTGAGCGGTAATTTCTTCGCGACGTCGCTTCGCTTCGCGCTCGTCGATAATGCCGGCGTTCAAGTCGGCGTCGATCGCCATTTGACGCCCGGGCATGCCGTCTAACGCGAAGCGCGCGGCGACTTCGCTGATGCGCGTAGCTCCCTTGGTGATCACGATGAATTGAATCAATACGATGATCACGAAAATGATGATGCCGACAACGACTTTATCGCCGGCGACGAACTCGCCGAAGGTTCGCACGACGTCGCCGGCGGCATCGAGCCCGTGCGTCGCGCCTCGCGTCAGAATCAATCGCGTCGTGGCGACGTTAAGGACCAATCGGCCGAGCGTCGTCGCGAGCAGCAGCGAAGGGAATACGCTGAATTCCAGCGGCGTGCGCACGTAGATCGTCGTGAGCAACATAATCACGGCGGTGCTGATATTCACCGCGAGCAGCACATCCAATAGTGCAGGCGGTAGCGGGACCATGATCACCAAAACGGCGGCGATCAGGCCTAGCGGCAGCACTAAATCGAGAGCCCGCGCCGACGGCGAACGTGTGCCGGCAGCGGGAACGGGGGGTGGCATCCCTGCCTCGAAAGCGAGCGTTTGGAAATGCGAGAAATGCGGACGCGAAGTGGGTCGGGAAAGTACTTCAACCGCCGGCAGGTGTCCAGGTCAAACTCTCTCGCTACGCCGGCGTGTCGTGCCGGCAGGCGCATCT
>CAZWDN010000022.1:0-30778 GCA_964633125.1 uncultured Pirellula sp.
TCCAGCGATCGGGAATCATCCAAATCGACGTGACGTCGCAATACAAGCACGGCACGCCGACCAACAAGAGTACGCCGATTTCGCGACAGTTGCCGCCGAACCTACGGCAGGCGACGGCGTGTGCGAGTTCGTGAACGATTTTGGCGGCGGCGGCGGCGATCGCCACGCTTATCAGCATGCTCGGACGAAACGCCGCAGCGGCGACACGCAGCTCTCCAAGTAGGATGTCGGCGCGAAGAATCGCGACGCCGGCGGCCGCGAACATGAGCGGGACCGCAATCCCTAGAAACGTGCGGGTGAATAACCATCCGCAGATCGGCGCTATGCGATTTAGAATCGGGGTAGGATCGACGCCGGGCAACCGAATGGCGAGAGGATTGAGAATCGCGCGACGTCGCGCGGCATGCGCATTCTCCGAGGCGCGCCGGCGCAGCACGGCCCCTTGACCGGTCGCGGGAGAAACAAGCAACCCTTGGCGATAGAGTCGCGTCGCGAACTCATCGAGCTGCGCGGCGTTGAGCCGGCGCGGAGCGAATGCACGCTCGTAGCGCGCACATATTTCCACGGGCGATGAGCGTCCGTCGAATTGCCGCAGCAAAAAGTATTCGTCGGCTGTGAGCTCGAAATAGCGTGACGCGGCGGGGTCCTCGACAAGCCACGCGACCGATGCGGTCGGAGCGGGGCAGATCTTCAAATCGGCCCGACGTGCGAGCCAAGTCTTGGATGTTAAACAGTGCGGCGCAGCGACCGTGGACATTAGCGATCTCCGGCGGCCGAGTCGCGCTTTCCGGGCCGGGAAATCACCAGCGTTCCTTGTAGGCCCGGCCGTAACGAACCGTCGCCGTTAGGAAGATCGGCCCAAACTCGCACTTGGCCGTTAATCGGATCGATCTCCGGACTAACGAAGGAGAGCTTGCCGACGACTCGAGTCCGAGCGCCATGATCACCGGCGGTTTGAAAAGAAGCTTCACTGCCGGGATGCATTCCGATAGCATCGGCCGCCGAAACAAACGCTTCGACGCGCAAGGGATCTATACGCACGATGCGCAACACCGGCATGCCCGGCTCGACCCACTCGCCGCTGTGCTTGCGTACGTCGACGACCATGCCCGAGGCCGGCGCGGTGATGCGATGTAGCTCCAGCGTGCGCCGTGCCGCATCCAGTTCGTTCGCCTTGATTCGCGCCTTGAGCTGAGCTTGCCTGCGTTCGTGTTCCGCTTGCTGATGCTCAAGCGAGCCCTTCTCCGCCTGAAGTCGCAGCCGATCGAGCTCCGATTGCGAAACGCTCTTGGCGTATTTTTCCGACGATTCGACGGCACGTTGCAATTCGGCCTTCGCAGCGGCGGCGGCTTTCTCGGCGGCGAGCACCTTGAGCTCGTTGTCGGCCTCGGCGCGGGCGCTCGCCGCTTCGGTTTCGGCCTTTGCCACGGCGAGTCGTGCGTCGCCATCGTCCATGACGCCGGCGACTTGACCGGCTCGGACGACATCCCCTTCACGAACGTTCATCGTCGCCAATACGCCGGCGCTGCGCGCCGGCACTTCGATTTGTTCGCAGAGCGTTACGACGGCGTCGGGAACGCGTAGTGCCGCGGGTTCGGCACCCGCCGCCGCTACGATCACCGACGACGACCAATGAGCCGACAGGAACGCCGCGCAGATTTGGCGAAACCAAGGCGAAGCCATTGTTAGAACCACCAGCGAGTTCGCAAATAGTAGAGAAGGGCGCGCAGCGATACGCCGCCGAGCGAACTTTGTCCGCAATCGATCTTGGCCGAAACGGACGTGCCCGGGCGACGAATCTCGTCGGCCACGTCGGCTCGGTCGAACTCGGCGACGCCGGCCATGCATGTCCCTTCGCCGGCCGAAGTCTCTGCCCCGTTCGCGAGGCGAGTCAGTTTACCGACATGCACCTGTTCCGGTCGCGTGGCGACGACGAACTCGACGACCGGCTGTTCTGCTCCGCTTCGGAGCGCTCGCGTAACGTCGTCGTATCCGTGTTGCGGCACGGCGAGCTCCAGCGTCCACGCTCCAGCTTCGTCGGCTACGTGCAACAAGGCGTCGCCGCGGGCGACGGGGCGACCTGCCAGCAGACGTTCAGGATCCCAAGTCGTCACCCGACCCGAGATCGGCGAGCGTACGAGGAGTTCCGCTTGTTGCTTTTGCAGCAGGGTAAGTTGCTCCTGCGATCCGGCGACGGCTAGTTTCAGTTGTTCTTCTTCCGCGGCGAGTTCCTGGCGACGGCGGCGTTCGGCGGCGTCCGCGGCCGCGCCCGAAGTGCGATTGGCGCGCAACGCCGCAAGGCGACGTTCGGCCGTTTGCAACTCTCCCAACACCCGCGCTTGTTCAAGCTCGAGTTCCGGCTTGCGAAGGCGAATGAGCGGCATCTCAGCCGTGACAACGTCGTCATGCCTTACGAGGATCTCTTCAACGATGCCGTCGAGCGGGGCATATACTTCTCGTCGCTCGCGCGGTTGCAACGCACCGGAGGCCTCTACCGTGAGGCGGGCCGGGATCAGAAACGTCGCACAGAAAAGGAGGGCGACGGCGGCGCAGGCGATTACCGCCTGGCCGAGGCGGCGCGATGCGCCTCGACCGCCTTTGGCGACGGCTCGCCAAAACCGCTGCAGCGGAATGCGTTCGACTTCGAGCGCATTAGCCAATGCGATACCGGTGTGGCGACGGAGCGTTTCCAACCTCTCGGCAAACGCCGAACCGTCGGAGAAATCCGTTGCCGCCGGGCCAAACTGCTCGACGACCAAAAGTCCGATCGGCGCTTCCGCTTCTTCCTCGGATCGCTCCAATGGGACGACTTGCAAGCAGCGCGGCGCGGCGACCTCGACGTAGTCGGCCAGCGCTTGTGCGATTTGCGGGGCCACTGGGAATGACGCCTGATCCGGATATCGCAGCGGCCGCCGCTGTGCGGCGACGAGCGTTGCGAGCTGTTCGAGTTTGCGCACGCTTTCAGCGCGGCGATCGACGATTTCGACGCCGGCAACGGCCTGCATTCTCGCCGACTTGTGCTCCAAGGAAAGCACGGCGACGCGTTCGACGTCGCACCAGCGACGCCCTTCCTGAGCCGCCGCGTACGCAACCGCGCGAACGTCGACTTCCCCGTACAAGGCGGTTAGTAATGCTTCGAGCTCGGCGGCCTCCGCGGCGCGTCGCCGGAACAAAGCACGCTGTCGATTGCGGTGATAGTCCGCCGTGAGGTCGGCGACGGTCGCGAGAAATCGGAGTGCGCCGCGACGCGCGTCGGGCTCCATGTTCGGGCGTTGTTCGACGACGACGACCCCGAGCGGAGCGTCATCGACGACAAACGGTTGGACGAAGAGCAAGCAATTGCAGCGATTGAAGGGAAGCGACGAATCCCCCGCCTCGGCGTCCGGCGCGAGGGCTAACGCCTCGCAATGCGTCAACGACCAATCGATCGCCGGAGTGAACTGTCGCAGGCGTTCGGCGTTGTGGGGGGCGTCGCTGCGCGCATCCGCCGTGATATGAGAACGCAGCAGCGCTCCGGCGGTATCGGCTTCCCAAACGCTTGCGCCTCGCGCCGCGAGCGCATCGACGACGCGCCGCAACATTTCGCGATAGAACGTTTGCGCCGGCACCGAGGAACGGCTCCACGTCACCAACTCGTCAACGAGATGATCGAGAGCGTCCCAGGTGTCGGCAGTGCCGGCATGTTCGCGGGGAGGAAGCATAGCCGTTCAGTATATCCACGCGACGAGCTCGTCCCGCATTCTTTCCGGCGTTCATTAAGGGTGAAGCCCCCGGAATCAAGCCGTTTGCGACGACAATTTACGTCGACCTTTCCGATTGTGACGAAATTAATACTTAAGCGGGTCGCGCCGTTCCGATGAGAGCCATAGCGCGCGAAATGCGCAAGGCTCGGACTGCGCACGCTAGGAGCCGATTTCCCGCGCCGAAGGACGAACTTTGTTGAACTGGAAACAAAACGCACGACGCAGAATCCTAGTGCTAGGGACGATTATCGCCCTACTGCCGGGCTGCCATGCGCGCGAAGCTCTTCAGAGTCGATACACCGCCGGCGGCGATGCGGGCTGGCGTGCCACGGCTACGAACATCGAATACGCGGACGTTCGGACGCCGACCAGCGACGATTTGCTTGCCACGCCGGCACCGATATCGTTGGCGAGCGTCGAACCTATGGCCTTTCGCGACCTATCGCTGGAAGACGCGATGCGGATTGCGCTGACGAATTCCAAAGTCTTGCGCGATCTCGGCGGCCAGATGCTGCGTTCGCCGCAGTCGTACCACTCGGTTTACAACCCGGCGATTCAGGAAACCGATCCTCGCTTCGGGCCCGAAGCCGCCTTGAGCGCGTTCGACGCCTCGTTCGCCAGTTCGGCGTTCTTCGAGAAGAACGATCGGGCTCTCAACAACCAATTCTTCGGCGGCGGCACGCGGCTTTTGCAACAAGACGCGTACGTCTTTCAAAACCAACTGACGAAGCGGGCCGTCGACGGTACGCAACTCAGCGTCAGAAACTTCACCGACTACGATTCGAATAATGCGCCGGGAAACCTGTTTCCCAGCGCTTGGAATTCGAACATCGAAACGGAATTTCGCCATCCGTTGTTGCAAGGCGCGGGGGTCGATTTCAACCGCATCGCCGGGCCGGGAGCGACGCCGGGCGTCTACAACGGCGTACTGATCGCGCGGATGAACACCGACGTGAGCCTCGCCGAACTCGAAACCGGCGTTCGCGGACTCCTGAGCGAGACGGAGAACGCGTACTGGGATCTCTATTACGCCTATCGCGATCTCGACGCCAAGCTCGTGGCCCGAAATACGGCGCTGGAGACCTGGCGCAAAGTGCGGTCGTTGTACGACACGGGGCGGCGGGGCGGTGAGGCGGAAAAGGAAGCGCAAGCTCGCGAACAATTCTTTCGCTTCGAAGAGGAAGTGCAAAACGCCTTGGCCGGCGTACCGCTGGACGGCACGCGTATGAACAACGGTTCCAGCGGCGGTACGTTCCGCGGCAACGGCGGCGTGCAAGTTTGCGAACGTCGGCTCCGCTTGCTAATCGGGCTGCCCATCGCCGACGGCGAACTGCTGCGGCCGCAAGATGAACCGACGACCGTGCCCGTGCGGTTCGATTGGCAGCCGCTCGTGGCCGAGTCGTTGGCGCGGCGCGTGGAACTGCGTCGACAGCGCTGGATCGTCAAACGCCGAGAGCTGGAACTCGTGGCGTCGCGAAACTTCCTATTGCCGCAGCTCGATACCGTCGGCCGCTATCGCTGGCGCGGGTTCGGCGACGATCTCGCCGGCGGGCCGAACATTCCGTTCGGGTCGGCATTGGATACGCTGTTCGGCGGCAAATTCCAAGAATGGCAACTCGGCGCCGAGCTGAACGTGCCGCTCGGGTTCCGTCGCGGCCACGCCGCCGTGAAGAGCGCCCAATGGCAACTCTCACGCGAACGGGCGCTGCTCCACGAAATGGAGCGCCAAGTCGTTCACGATTTGAGCACCGCCGCGGCGGAAGCGGATCGCACGCAGTACGTCGTTCAAACGACGCTCAACCGACGCACGGCCGCGTTCCAGCAAGTGATGGCGACGCAGGCCGCATTCGACGCCGATCAGGCGACGCTCGACTATCTGCTCGAAGCCCAACGGATGGCCGCCGATGCCGACATTCGCTTCCATCGGGCCCGTGTCGAGCACGCCGTCGCGCTCAAGAACGTGCAGTTTGAAGCCGGAACGCTCCTGCAATACAACGGCGTCGATATGGCCGAAGGTCCTTGGGCCGAGAAGGCGTACCTCGATGCTCCGAAGAACGCGCGGTCGCTGCTCAATGTCGGGCCGATCAATTACATTCTGTCGCCGGGACGCAAAGTTACCGGTTCGCAGGCGATGTTGCTGCCCGTGTTGGAAGAGCACCCTGCACAGGCGCGCGGCGTGCAACCGGCCGAACATGTAGAACCTGCGGCCAACGTCGCGCAGGGAGCCGCCGCTCCCGTCGCTGCAGCGGCCGCCGCCGTTGCGTGGCCCGACGCCGCGGGGCCGGCGACCTCAGTTCAATTGGAGCCGGTCGTGCGGCAACCCGCCTTAGCGACGCCTGCGCCGGCTGCTCCAGCCGCACCGGCACCGTTGCGCCTTGGTACGCCGTTGCTCGAGCTTGGCGTTCCTGCGGCGCCTTCTGCAGCCGACGATTTGCACTAGGGCGCGTCGCGTCCAATCCAAGCGTTGGGTGGCTGGGGCAGAACGAAGTGATGCCCGAGAAACTGGGGCTTTGCCTTCGGCTCCGGCCAACCGCTGATCTCTTGGGAAACGCGTTCTCGCGTCGGAAGTCGCGACGACCTTGTACATCGTTGTGATCACCCAGGCTTGCTCGCGGCGTAAGGTGAGTTCACCAGTCGCCTCTCGACTTCGGATACTTGATCGACGAATATGGCGAACCTGCGGTTCGTCGTTTCGCACGAATGGTTCCTGAAGGAGGTTGTTGCGTGTCGCTTGCCCGTTGCCTGAACGGCCTCATTTGGTCCGCAATTCTCGGGAGCTTCGGCATGGTGCACGCCGCGGCGCTTGCCGATGAACTTGTCGATGGTTCCGCGTCGTCGCCGTGGGCCCGGCAGGCGGCCGCTGATGCGAAGCAAGATCGGACGACCGTGATTTACGACGGCGTCACGCCAAACAAAATGGTCTGTGATACGACGCTCCGCGAACTCCCCGACGGATCGTGGGTGCTTTTCTTCCTGGCCGGCGGCGACACCGAACCTTCGCCGAAAAACTACACCGCCGTGAGCCGCAGCACCGATCAAGGGCGCACGTGGTCGAAAGCGGAAGCCTTCGACACGACCTTCCCGCGCGAGGGGAAGACCATCGGCCAAGGCCCGACGGAATTGATGATTCGCAACGGCCGGACGACTCTTTTCTTTTCGACGCATTCCAAGCATTGGAGCGACGACTGGCGTAGCTGGTCGATGACGAGCGACGACTCTGGCCGCACGTGGACGAAGCCCCGGCCGATGCCGGGCAGGTTGCAGAATCGGACGTTTATTCGCAACCACATTGTTTGCCAAGACGGCCGAATCATGCTGCCGTTTCAGCATTACATCGGTCCGGACGATCAACAGAGCTTGCCGCCGTTGGAAAGGAAGTTCACGAACCCTCGCAACGGCGTGCTCATCAGCCGCGACGGCGGGAAGACATGGAGCGAGCACGGCAACATTCGTCTGACCGAAAACGACGAGTATTTTGGTTGGGCGGAAAACAACATTGTGGAATTGAGCGACGGCCGCATCGCGATGATCATCCGCGGCGACAAACTCGGCGGGGTGCTTTACTACGCCGAATCGCGGGACGGCGGCCTCGCATGGCCGGAATTCGCCGCGAAGAGCGACATTCCCAACCCCGGCTCCAAGGCGACGCTGTACTCGCTCGGCGGCGATATGGTCGCTATCTTGCACAACCCCAATCCCGCACATCGCAGTCCGATGGCCCTGTGGATCAGCTTCGACGGGCTGAAAACTTGGCCGTATCGGCGGGTGTTGCAAGCGGAATCGTGCGACGGCCCGAAGGGGCGCATGAACTACCCCGACGGCTTTGTGACGAAAGATCACCAATGGCTCCACTTCGCGTTCGACGACAACCGGCATCGTGCCGTGTATTACGGAGCGAAGTTGCCGCCGTTGCCGGAGGGTAAGTAGTCATGGTTGCCCTATTTCGTTGGTCGGCGGTCGCCGTTCTGGCTTTGGCCGCCGCCGAATGCTCCCTCTTGCGCGGCGATGAATTGGAAGCCCGCGCGGCGAAGGTGGTCGAGCAGGCGCACGCGGAAATCTGGCGCCGGTTTGTCGACCCGCACAACATCGTGCTCGACTATACGGATCTCGACGGCAAATACTTGCGCCCGACTCCGCAGGATTGCCGCGAGATGAAGCCGAGCGCGTTGAGTTGGGGCGTCCCGGTGGAAGACGGTCCGATGTTTAACGGATTGTATCTCGACGGAGCAATTAACCGCTGGAAGCGAACTCGCGCACCGGCCGACCTGGCCAAAGCTCGCAAGCTGATCGACGGCTTGCTTTTTCTGGCTTCGCTGGGCAAAACGCCCGGCTTCATCGCGCGCGGAGTCGCCGACGACGGCGTGACTACCTACCCGATGGGCTCTAACGACCAAACGACGCCCTGGCTCTACGGTATCTGGCGTTACTTGCACGAAGGCGTACCGCAGACCACCGAGGAACGTGAATCGCTCACCAAGCGGTTCTGCGAGATTGTCGAAGTTTTGGAGAAGTGCGATTGGAGGATGCCGTGCGACGGCGGACCGTCGCCGTACCGGGGCAGCTTTAACACGCCCGGTTGGGAAGGGGCGCCGAGGCGGCTGTTCGTGTTGAAGGCGATGCACAATCTGACCGGTGACGTGCGCTGGGACGAACTCTATCGTGCCGCGTTGGCGGAAAGGGTTGGTGAGAGTCAACGAACGCGGCTGGAGATTTGCCGCGCCGGGTTGGTGTTCGATCCCGCGCAAGGCCTGCGACACTCTTGGACCGGCAGCGTCGGCGTGACGGCGTTGCGTGCGCTGTGGGAACTGGAAACGAACGGCGAGTGGAAGGCGGCTTACGCGGAAGGTTTGCGGCATAGCGCGGAGCTTTCGGCGAAGAGCCTGCCGCTGATTGAGAAGTTCGACGTCGACGGCACCGAGCATTTCGAGCAGAACTGGCGGCTGATGAACGAGGCTTGGAAGCCGCAGCAGAGCGAAACCGAGGCGGTCGCCGTGGCCGTCGCCGGGCTGCGCGTGCAGAGTCGGATATCGCCGCGATTGCATTTGGAAAAGGATTATATGCGCGAGCCGGTTTTCGCGGCCTGGGTCGTCACGCTTTGCCCGGACGAGACTTATGTTCGGACGCAGCGCGAGGCGATTCTGCGCGTGCTGGCCCATTATCGGTACGATCGACTGCACCTTTCGCAGTTTTTTCCGGCGGAGTCCGCCTGGCATAGGTTGCCGCCGAAATAGGGCGTGCGGGCGGCGCGGCGCTCGCGCCGAAGCGATTCACGACGGGCCTTACACACGCAAGGAGCAAAGTCAAGCGACTTGCGAACGGTGAGAAAATCGCCCCGGTAGCGCTACTGGCAATCGTGCGCACGGCGCTCGTATAATCGAGGAATCGCATCTCTCAATCGCCCAACCGTCGGGCGCGATCGTGCCGAAGGATAACGTATGCCTGTGCAAATGGAGCTGTCGCGGATCGTGATCAGCGAGATCAACGATCAACAGGTGATCTTCCTCAAGGAGGTCGACGGAGAACGCTCATTTCCGATCTTGATCGGCATCTTTGAAGCGACGAGCATCGATCGCTGCGTAAAAGGCGTGCCGAAACCGCGACCTTTGACGCACGATTTGATCGTTAGCGCCGTTCAAAACCTCGGCGGTGAATTTGAAAGCGTGATGATCACGGAGCTCAAGGACCACACGTACTTTGCCCGTCTGCGAGTCAAGCAAGACGGTGAAGTGGTCGAGATCGACAGCCGGCCGAGCGACGCGATCGCCGTGGCGGTCACCTGCGATCCGCCGTTGCCGATTTTCGTCTCCGAAGACGTGCTGAACGAAGTGCTTGGCGAGAATTAGGCGGGCAAGGTGCTCCGCAAAGGTGAGCGTCGAGTCGTCAGGCCGACGCGTCTTGGATATCAAAGGACGTGCCATGCGCCGGACCTTATTGCCGATCGTTTTGTGGTTGCTGGCGTCGCCTGCCTACTCACAAGTCATATTCGGAACCGATACGCACGTCGTATTGGCGACCGTCGAGGAAGGACGCGCAACGTTGAGCGAACGCGACGTCTACCTGGATCGACTGAGTAAGCTCGACCTAGCCGTGCGGCTGAGGACGTCGAAGAACTTGGCCGTCGACGATTATATCGCCGTGGCGCGCAACAGCGTGCTGGCATGGAGCGAAGCAGAGCAGGGACGCATGGAAAAGATTCTCGCAGGCATGCAGGATCGCAGCCGAAAGTACGCGAGAGCTTTGCCCAAGCGGGTGCTGCTGATTAAGACGTCGGGCGACGAGGAGAGCGGGGCCGCTTACACGCGCGACGACGCCGTCGTTTTGCCGCAAGGGCGTCTAAAGTCCGACGACGCCGCATTGGAAAAACTGATTTGGCATGAATTGTTTCACGTGTTGTCGCGGCATAATCCGGAATTGCGGGATCGGCTGTATGCGACGATCGGCTTTGAGCGTTCGCCGGAATTGGCGCTGCCGGCCGATGTCGCCGCGCGCAAGCTGACGAATCCTGATGCGCCATATCACGAACACGTGATCCGCCTGAAAATCGACGGGGAGCCGATTTGGTGTATTCCGGTGTTGTTGTCGACGCGAGGGCAAGCGGAAGCCGGCGACGGAGGGGCGTTCTTCCAGCACTTGGAATTGAAGTTGTTGCTGGTGGAGCGCGAAGCCAAGTCCGGCGCACTACGACCCCTCGCCGATGAGGCCGGTAAAACGCTCTTGGTCGCGCTTGACGCAACTCCCGATTTCTTTGAGAAGATCGGTCGCAATACGACCTACATCATCCACCCCGAAGAGATTGTGGCAGACAACTTCGCCCTCCTAGCGATGGAAGCTTCGGACGTCAAATCACCGGAGTTGCTCGACAAGATTAAGGAGGCCTTGGCGTCTCCCGCTGCCGCGCGCTAATTACCGCTTCTAAGCTGCACAATCGTTACGTTCGGAGCCTGCGGCTGCCGCCGCATCCAATCGTCGAACTGCGACCTACCTTTGAATCGCTCCGGAGCGTTGAGTTGGTTTGCCGAGGTCGCCGCGATGAATACTCTCGTCACGTTCAATCCCGTTACGGTTGGTCCAAACGACACCCTGGCGCACGTATTGCGGCTCATGGACGAGTATGAAATGCACCATGTGCCCGTGGTGGGAGAAGATTTTCAGTTGCTCGGCATCCTCTCCGATACCGACATCAGCCGCTACATGACGGAGGAACCGTCGTCCGCCGAGGGAAGTGATGTCGACGACGCCTGCGGATTACCCGTCGCGGGCGTTTTGATGACGCGTGACGTCGCTTCGGTCGAGGCGGAGTTCGCTCCGCTGGTCGCACTGCAAGCGATGCTCAAGCGGCACGTGCATTCGATCCCCGTCACGGCGCAAGGCCGACTGCGAGGGATTATTACTTCCCGGGATTTCCTACGAGAGTTTGCCGAATTGGCTCCGCGCACGGCGCGCTGTCCCGTCGCCAAGATCATGAGTCCGTGGCGACCGTCGATCCGCCACGATGCCGCTCCTCAGGAAGCACTCGACCTATTAGAACTGCACCAAGCTCGCTATTTGGGCGTGATTGACGGCGTCCGGGCTTTGGGCGTGCTCTCGCAGCGGCAATTAGGCGGCGCTCGGCGACTCGAGCTCGTGGGCACCGAAGACTCTTTCGGCAACCTGATGATCGAAAACACGTGTGACACGGTCGGCTCGCTTCTTCGAGAGCCGCATGCCATAATTGAGCCTCTCCGCACGTTGGCGGATGCCACGGCACTACTGGCTGCCGGCAAGACCGACGGCTTGGCAGTCGTCGAACCGGCCGGCAAGGTGGTCGGAATGCTCACCGCAACCGACTTATTGCGAGCGATGAGCCTCGAATTGGCCAGGCACGCTTAACCCAATCCGCCGGATCCTAACCACTCGAAGCGATTGCCGACCGAGTTTGAACACGACGCTTCCGTTAAGCACGCTAACGGGTTCGGTGCGACAACTTGTCGCTGGTTTCGTCGCCGAAAGAATTAGCGGAACCTCCGGCGGATAACGGTGTTGTATCCAATGAGTCTCCCTAGCTAAGCTGAGGGGTGTTCGGATCTATTGCCCGCGTCTCGTACGCGACAAGGCGCGGGTTTGCACGTTCGCTCGGATCGTTTCGATTCCTGGAGGCGAGTGTATGCAACGCTGGTTTTACTTGCACGTAAACCGTCTCATGCCGGTTATGCTTTTGGCGCTGTCGTCGACGGCCTACGTTGGTTGCGAACCGCCGCCGGTCGCGGAAAAAAAGCAGGAACCTAAACCGACGGCACAAGCTAAGGCATCGCAACCGCAGTTTGCGCCGCGCGCCACGCCGAAGCCGACTCCCGCGCCGAAGCCGTCGGCGACGGTCGTTGTCGTTGCTCCCCCTCCGCCGCCTCCGCCTCCGAAGCGATTGGAGTTTAAAGAGGTCGCACTGAGCAACGGTCGCAAGGTCACACGCGACATGTTCGAACTCAGCCGGGGTCGCATCGTGCAGATGTTCCCGACGACGAACACCTCATACTTTCTCGACGCGGATCCCAAAGACGATTTGCTCCGGGGCGTCTTCGGCTTCAGTTCCGACGGCAAGCTGGAAGGGGGCGCTATCTCGTACCAGGCCGACCACGTGGCGCCGCGCTTCATCGCGCAGTTTCACGCCACGCTGCGCGACGGTGGCTTCTGGGGGTACTCGACCTCCGGCGAGTTGGAATATTGGTCCGAGTTTCGCAAAGGCCAACACGAAGGACTGACCGTGCTCATCAAGAAGCGCGAGCCGGTGCTCGTGCAAGAATGGCGCGGGAACGTGCTCAAGACGCAGTACTTGATCGAACTCGTCGACAACAAGCAATTCGTCGCGAAGGAAATGAAGCCTTCGGATGCCGCAATCGACAAGACGATGCAGGAACTGACGGCGGAACTCAAGCAGATGGATGGGCGATATTTGGAAGAAGAGAAGGCACATCGCCGCCGCTTCGTCGAATACTTCCGCATACGCGGCGATTTTGACGAGTATGCTCGTTTGTCGCGCGGCGTGGCCGCGAGTTCGCCCGGCAAACGCGAAGAATTGCGGAAGCACCAAGAGTTCGTCAACCGCGAACGCAGGCTGTTCGATGCGTGGCAGCTTGGGTTTTGGAAAACCCCGCTTTAGAACCCCTTCGTCGGCGGTTACGGCGCATCACGGCGGTGAGCCGTTGGCGCACGGCGCGCCTTGGCGCATGATGTTGCGTAGTCGTACGCCCCCCAACATCACTCGCTTTGGCATTCCCTCATGCAACGTTTCGCAAATCGTTGGATTCGACCGGCGCTGCTGCTCGCGGCTTCGGTTGCGTTGAGTGAGACGCCGGCATCGGCCGCCGAAGTGCGCGTCGCGACATGGAACGTCCACGAGGGTTTTACGCCCGCCGGAATCGTCGAGCGCAGGCAACAACTGCGCGAGTTCGCCGCGGCGGTACGCCCCGACGTTCTGATCCTCGAAGAAGTCGTCACTCCCGCCGTGGCGACGGCCGTGCGCGACGCGATGGGCCTCGACGGCTACTATGTCGCCTGTTCCAACTTCAATCCGAGCGACGAACCGGATTTCACGGCGCTGGAAGTCGCGGTGCTGAGTCGTTGGCCTTTCACGCAAGCAATCGAGTACGATCCCACGCCCGATAACAACTTGGCCGACGGCGATCCCGACGAACTGCCGATTTCTGCGTCGTTGAAACTCGGCATTCCCGCGCCGGCCGACCTCCAGGGGACGCGAGGCTTCCTTTGGGTGCGAATCGCCGATGTGCGTTTGACGGCGATCGGCGTACATTTGAAATCATCTCGCGGCATCGACGGCGAGGCCGATCGCGAGAACGCCCGTCGTCGCGAGTTCGTCGCCGCGGCGGTGGCGGAGTCGGTCGGTCAAGACTCGCGACTATTTCCCGATCACACCGCCGTCGTCGCCGGCGATTTGAACGTCGGACACTCCGATCCGAAAAACGGCCGCGATCTGGCGCGAGACGACCTGACGACCACGGCCGCGACCGACGGCTACGACGAAACGCATGCCATCTTGCTCGAACTGAGCGGAGTTCGCATGACCAACCTGATGCGGCACATCTCCGACACGACCTTCCCCGCGTTCCCCAGCACGCCGATCGACAACATCTATGTCGCGGGCCCGGCCGCCGCGCGGTTTGCGCCGGCCGAAATGCTCGCGGAGACCTACGGCTCCGACCACCGGCCGATCGTCTCAACGGTCAAACTCGACTTTGCGCCGTCCACGCCTACTCCTGCGCCGGCCGCGTACCTCGTGCCGACGGCCCTGCCGCGGCCGGCAAAGTCGACGAAGCGGACCGCAACTCCGATGTCCGTCGCGGCGCTAGGACCGCCCGTTCCGGTCGCCCTGGCCGATGTCGCCGCCAACGTCGGTAAGCATGCGGCCGTCGAGTTTGTCGTTCTCTCCGGCAACAAGTTGGAGAACGGACGAATGGCCTTTCTTAATGCCAAAGAAAATTTTCGCGATGCCGACAATTTCACCGTGGTGATCAATACCGAGGGGCTCAAGAAGTTCGAGGCGGCCGGCATTTCCAATCCGTCGGAGCACTTTCACGGCAAACGCATCCGCGCGATCGGCGTAATTGCCGATCGCTCCGGAGCCCGACAAATCATCGTGAGCGAACCGGCGTCGATCGAACTGGCGCCGTAAATCTCGACCGCGTTCTAAGATTTCGCGGTCTCCCGCGAATCATAGGGAGTACGCCCGACGGCCGGAGCGACCTAGTGGTCTGTCTGCCTTGAAATGCAGAGGGCTTTTCGTGTGCCGCAGTTTATTGTGTGCCACTGCCGGACGAGCCGACAGCGGCAGACATCGGCCCGTCGTCAAATCAAGACTGACAAAGCTCTCGTGGACGTTCGACATCGGCCCCGGCGTCCGCTATTATCCGCATGCTTTTTCCGCGGTACAAACGCCGACGATCTCGTCCGACTCAGACCGCTTCGACCAGCGACGGAGGTTCTCATGAATGCCGGAATCGGTGCAATGGAAGCAGTTCTTCTGGTCGCCATGATGTTCGGCGGCGGAACGGCCCTCTCCCCGCTCGGCGTGCCCCTGCCGCCGGATTCGGGGCTCCAGTCGGCGGCGCCCGAAGAGTGCCTGGTCTTTCTCAGCTATGCAGGCCAGGGGGCCGCACAGCCGGGCAGTAAAAATCAGGTGGAGCAGTTGCATGCCGAGCCGGAGATTCAAGCGTTCATTGCCGAGGTCGATCGGCTGATTGAAGAAGGGCTACGGCACATCCCCGCCGCAGACGAAAAAGAACGAACGCTGGCCCGGACGATGCCGGTGATCGTGCGCACGTTGCTGCTGCGGCCGCACATCCACTACCTCGCCGACGTCGCCGTGCCGCCGCAACAGCCGACCGGTCATGCGGGCATCGTGGTGAATGCCGGCGACAAAGCGAAGGCGTTTGTCGCGGCGCTGGAGGAATTGGAAGGGCTCTACCTCGCCGCGGTGCCGGCGAATCAAGCGGTCGAACGATCCGAGGTCGAAGGGGTAACGATTCGCCGATTGCCGACGCCGCCCGAAGCGTCGCCGGTCGCCTGGGGAGCCCAAGGCGAGTATGTCTTTCTGGCCGTCGGCGAAGGGGAAGCCTCGCGGATTGTGAAGAGTCTGGCCGCCAAGAAGGGGCCGCCCAAATGGCTCGTCGACTTGCAACAAGAATTGGATATCGCGCGCCCGGGCGCTTTGGCGTACCTGAATACCGGCGCGGTGATCAAAACCGCCGAGCCGCTGTTTCCGTTGATCGGCGCCGAGGCGCCCCCGCCGCTGCGCGACATCGGTAAACTGCTCGAAGCGACCGGCCTACGGCATCTGCGGCATGTCGCCTTCGCCTCCGGTCTTAGCGACGAAGCTGCCGTGTCGAAGGTGTCGATCGGCCACGACGGCAAAGCGGAAGGACTGCTGGCACTGGCCGGCGGCCGCCCGCTCACGGCGGACGATTTCACTAAGCTGCCCGCCACGGCGGAATTCGCCGGCGTGGGGAGGTTCGATCCGCAGCGCGTTTATGAAGTCGCCATGAGCGTCGTCGCGCGCATCGATCCCGACGCGCGCGCCGCCGCCGAACAACAGTTGGGCGCAGCGCAAGAGCAACTCGGTTTCAGCGTCGAAAAGGAACTCCTTGCCGGACTGGGAGATACTTGGTCGATCTACAACAACTGCGCGGAAGGGGGGCTGCTCTTTACCGGGCTTTGCCTCACCGTGTCGGTGCGCGATCAAGCAAAGCTCGAAAAGGTGATCGATCAGGTGCTGCGCTTGATCGAAAAAGAAGCTCGCGGCGGCGGCGATGAAAAGTTGTTTGCCGTCCGCAAGACCACGGTCGGCGAGCGGACCATACAGTACGTGCAAGTGGCCGGGCCTTCTCCGGTAGCGCCCGCCTGGTGCTTCGACGGCGACTCGTTGGTCGTGGCCCTGTCGCCGCAAATGGTCCGTGCGCATCTGACGCGCCCCGCCGACCAGGCGACGCTGGCGAGTTTGCCGCTGGTTCAGTCCCGGCTGGCATCGGGCGACGTTACCGGTCTGTCGTACCAGAACACGCAACTCGGGCTCCAGGCGATCTACTCCTACGCCCAGTTTCTCGCGACGGCGGGCGCCGGCATGTTGGAACAAGCGACAGGTATTCAAGCCGATCTCGCGAAATTCCCTTCGTTGGGTTCCATCAGTCGTCACATGCGCCCGAGCGTTCATGTGACGAGAAACACGAAGACCGGGATTCTGATGGAGACGCACGCGACGGGACCGTCGCTCGACGTGCTGTCGGCGCCGATGATCGGCATGTTGCTCGGCGCCTTGACTCCGGCCGTCGCACAGACTCGCGCCGCGGCGCATGAGGCGGCGGCCACGAACAGCATGCGACAGATTACCCTGGCGATGCTGTCGTACGAGGCCGAGCACGGACGCTTGCCCAAGAACATCGTCGATTCCGACGGCAACGCCGTTCTAAGTTGGCGAGTGGCAATTCTGCCGTACTTGGAGCAACAAGCCCTCTATCAAGAATTCCATCGCGACGAACCGTGGGACAGCCCGCACAACGTCAAGTTGCTGGCGCGCATGCCCGAGGTCTTTCAGCATCCTTCCGAAACTCTCGAAGCGGGTAAGACGCTCTACCAGCTTCCCACCGGAGCCGGAACGCTGTTCGACGTTCGTGAAGTACGCTTGTCGGAGTTGCAAAACGGCGGATTCAGTACCGCGCAATGCGCCATGCTCTTGGAGTCGGCCAAGGCCGACGCCGTGGCCTGGTCGAAGCCGAGCGATGTGAGGCTGGACCTGCAAAACTTCGTCGACAAGCTGCTCCGCGATCGCAACGGTTCCACATCGATCGCCCGAGCCGACGGCAGCGTGCAGCGACAATCGTTGGCCGATCGCAAGGGACTCGAGGATTTGTTGTTTCCGCGTTAGCGATCCGTAAGTCTCGATAGGATGGCCTATGTGTGCCACTGCCGGCTTGCCCGACAGTGAATCCGAATCGCACTGCCGGGCAAGCCGGCAGTGGCACGGCAGCGACGGGCAAAAAGCCGTCTTCGTTCACGGCTAACGGTCGACTTATCCTGCGGTGTCGGCGACCCGTACCGTCGTCGTATTCGTTACAAGCGGTCCCGACGACACATTGTTTCGGCGATAACGGTGTCCTAAACTTACGCATGGTAACGGAAGCGGTGTCGGCGGCGCCGCGCAGCGTGGTCTACGACCGGCGAGTGCGCTAGATATGGACAATAAGGGAGTATGGGGCGTCACCAACGCGGAGCTGGAATCCGCCGTGGCGTCCGTTGATTCGACCGCTTTCATGGTACCGGCAAGAATCGTTCGCCGCGTACTGCGACACGATCGCGGCTTGACCGAGTCGGGCCTTCGGTTGCCGCATCGCAAGACCTATTTTGTCGGTCGTGATTCGCTGCTGCAGGTCGTCGAACCCGCGGAAATCGGCGTGGCGAGCGTCGAAGACGTTCCCGAAACGTCGATTCTTCTCGCCCGGCCGGAGCCGGAGCAACTGTCGGCCATCACCAGACCGCGCGTGCTGCTGAAGTATTGGCGGCTGCTGTATCACGCGCGCGTGCATGTCGAGTTGGAGCGCAAGATCGCCGACGGAGGGCTCACCGCAGCCCTGGTCCAAGAACGCATTGCTTCGATCGGTCGCCTCGAGTTCGAAGAGATTCGCAGCGTCCTGAAGCAAGAAGGCTTGTTGCTTCCGCCGGTCGACGAAACATCGATCTACGTCGAATTCGTCGCCGTCTACTTCGAGTTGAGATTCTTCGCGCCGCGACTACTGGCCGATTATTTCCCGTCGATTCGTGATTGGTCGGCGATCGACGCGCTGGTGGAGCAGGATTTCGCCGGTCGCGAGTGGTTCGCAAGCACGCGTCTGCCCGGCAGTCCGGAACCGCATGAACAAACCGTGGAAGATGAGGAAGCGCTCACCGAACGCCGGGCGGATCCGGCGGCGACGAATCCGCGCAAGCAGTCCGATCGCCTGTATTGCCGCTTGATGAATTTGGCCGATCACGCGCGCGTGCGCGGCAACGACGTCCGCTCGTCGATTATGCGTTGGTGGGCGGCGCTGCGCATCGGTCCGAAATTGGCGCGGGCGGCGCGCGAGCAAGGTCGCGAAGATTTGCGTCATCTGGCCGAACGCCTCGCGGCCGCCGTCGGCATGTCTGAAGAAGAACGCACGGCTTGGGGGGACCTGCTCGAAGAGATGCTCCCCGTGGCGGCGCGGGGCATTTGGAACGCCGAGGCGCGGTTCCTTTACGATTTGCAAAAGGCTTGCCTCGATCACGAACAGGGAGTCTTTCAACTCGACGTAATGGGGTGGCTGACCAGCTTCGGCCGCCGCTCGCTGAAGCGCGAACTGCCGCATCAACGTGAAGTGCTCATCTCCAGGCATTTGCGAGGCGCCCAAGCTAGGCTGCCTTCATTGCGCATGTCCGCAATGCGTCGCGAACAAACGGCCGACTTGTTGCACGCCGCCGTGGAGCGAGCGGAAGATGATTTGCGCACGTCGCTGCGGCCGCAGGTCGTTGCGGCGCTCGACGAGGTCGGGCTCCGCGCGAACAATCGGCCGGAGCAAGTGGCGCGCAAGAAGCTGATCGAAGAATTGCTCGATCGGGTCGTCGAACGCGGCTTCTTCAACATGGGGGACGTCCGCGACGCCATTTCTCGCAACAACCTCAAGCTGCGAGACATCTTCCACTGGAGCGAGTTGTGGACCGGCGACGAGGCGCTCCGGGCCGATCACGCGCTGGCCAAGCGGCTGGAAGGGGTCTATCGACGCGGCGAAATCTATCGTCGCGTGCCGCAGTGGTTTAGTTCCGCCGCGTTCGGCACGGTCGTCGGTCGGCTGCTCACAAAATACGTCGCCGTGCCGTTCGGCGGCGCCTATATGTTCCTCGTGTTCGCGCATTACATTCTGCTCGAAGCGCACTTGGTCGACGAACGGACCGACTTCCGCACGAAACCGCTCATCGCGTTGGTCGGCTGCATCATCATGATGCTCTACTCGCCGACGTTTCGGGCCGGCTGTTGGGAAGTAATTCGCGCCGTCGGCCGGCTGATCGCCGACTTGTTCGTCGTTTGGCCGCGGCGTCTGGTTCAGTTGGAACTGGTCAAGCGTTTCATGACGACCGGCGTCTATCGCGCCTTGCAACAGTTCGTGTTCAAGCCGCTGTTGTCGACGATCGTGCTGGGACTGCTGCTCATGCTGTGGCGTTTTCAGCGGATCGGCTGGCAGGGATGGTTGAGCGTGTTCGTCGTCGCCAACTTGCTCGTCAACTCCAAGTGGGGCAGAGCGGTCGACGAATGGCTTTCCGATCTCGGACATCGCTCGTGGCATCAGCTCCGCATGCGCATCTTCACGACGGTGTTGCATGCCGTAATGGAATTCTTCCACGAGGCGCTTGAGGGCATGGAACGCATGCTCTACGCCGTCGACGAATTCCTGCGCTTTCGTACGGGCGAGAATCGTTGGGCGACCGGTTTCAAGGCCGGGGCCGGGTTTGTTTGGTATTTCATTAATTATGTCGTGCGATTTTGCGTAACGCTCCTCCTGGAGCCGCAGGTCAATCCGATCAAGCACTTCCCGGTCGTTACGGTGTCGCACAAGATCATCTTGCCGCTGGCGATTCCGGCCGGCGTAGGCCAGGCGTCGATCTTGGGCGCCCAGTTCATGTGGCTCTTCAATATGACGATGGAGTCGGCCAATTGGCTCGCCGGCAGCATCGTGTGGTGCATACCGGGCATATTCGGCTATGTCGCTTGGGAACTTCGCAACAACTGGTTCCTTTACGACGCCAATCGCTCCGTGAACCTGAAAGCCGTGATCGTGGGGCATCATGGCGAGACGACGACGCGTTTGCTTCGCTCCGGGTTTCATTCCGGCACGATTCCGAAGACGTTTGCGAAGCTGCGCCGTGCGGGCCGCAAGGCATTGGCGATCGGCGCTTGGGATGATTCACGTAAGTATCGCGATCGGTTGCACGACGTTCAGGAATCGGTCGAGCATTTCGTCTCCCGCGAGTTGTTGGAAATCTTGAGCTTGAGCGCGCACTGCGGTTCGCTCCGCCTCAGGCTCGTCGACGTCTCCATGGGAATCAACCACCTGCGGCTCACGATCACGGGAGACGAAGCGTACGCCGAACCCATCGTCGTAACGCTGCAAGAAAAAGCGAGCTGGCTTACCGCGCGGATGTCGTTGCCGGCGTGGTACGAACGATTGTCGGTCGAGGAGGCTCGCACGTTGATGTCGGCGGTCTCCGGGTTTTATAAGATGTGCGGGGTCGAGTTCGTGCATGAACAAATTGAACAATGCTTCGCTCCGGACGTGCCTCGCTACGACTTCAGCGATCGGGGGCTGATCGTGTGGCCCGACGCGCAGAGCGACTCGCCGGTGCTGTACGATCTGCGGACCAATGCCGAGCAATCGCAGCTTGTCTCGCCCACGGTGCCGTGCAGCTTGCCGACTCTGGATCGACAGCGACTCTACTTCGCGGCCGCGCCGATCCGCTGGGCGCAATGGGTCGACATGTGGGAACGCGAGAGCAAGCGTCTCGACGACGACGCGCCGGGCCGAGCGCCGCATCGTCCTTGGGGTTCGACGCTCGAAGCGTCGTAGCGGCGACGGGTCGCGTGGAATGCGCCGGTTATGACGGCGCTGCGCTCGTGCGTCTTGCGCCAAGGCCCGAAGTCGCCGCCCCGGCCGATTGCTTCGAATCGAAAAAAACTCCACGGAATGCCGCCAAATCGGCGTTTCGCGAGATATTCATTCAATGTCCGCAATCTGGGCCGATGTTCGGCATGTGCACGCGCCGAATGGAAATGGTCGAACGCGGTCGTACTTCCGTGAGCCTTCGAGGGGTCTATGTTCGCTACGCTTCCGCTGCAGCATCTGCCGATCGGCGCCAAACTCGGCGCTTCGATCTTTGATGAGCGGCAGGCGAAGCTGCTCGGTGCCGGCGTCGAGATCACGGAGCATCTGCTCGAAACGTTGTCGCGCCGCAACGTGGCGTCGGTCATCGTCGGCGAGCAGGACCTAGCGCGCGTCATGGCTTATAAGCCGCAGGGCAAGGCGCGTACCACGGCCGCCGATCGACCCGGCGTGCACTTAGATCCCGAATCGGACGTCTGTCGCCAACTCGATCGCATCGGCGTCGGCGCGAGGCGGCTTGAGCCGTCGTCGAATCCGTTTTCCGACCGAATTCGTTCGGGCAGGCACGAGTCATACGATCGTGACTGCCTCAACTTTCTCGCGGATCAGCGCGAGCGACACGTTGCGCAGGTGAACGAGGTGTCGGATGCGTGCGCCGCCGGCGATTCATCGGGCGTCGGCATGCTACGCAGTGTTCTAGAAAGCTCTCTTGAGGAAGCGACGGAAGACTTCGACGCCTTCGCCTGCCTCGGAGGCAACCCGTTTGCCAAGCCGTACCCGACGCGTCATTCCGTCCACACGTCGATGGTTGCGACGTCGATCGGAACGGCGTTGAGGCTTGATGAAACGCAACTGCTCGATCTGGGCATCGGCTGCCTCATTCATGATATCGGTATGCTCACGATCGACCGCATGACTTTGCAGGCCCGCAAAGTGCTCGATGCGGTCGAGTTCTCGGAGATCGTCAAGCACCCGTTTAAGACGTTTGACCTCATCGAGGCTCATATAGATCAAGTTCCCACCGCCGCGCGGATGGTGGCGTACCAAATGCATGAGCGAGCCGACGGCAGCGGGTATCCTCGCGGCCGCACTCTTGAACAAACGCATCCTTTGGCGCGGATTGCGGCGGTCGCCGACGCTTACACGGCGCTCGTTTCCGCGCGTCCGCATCGCCACGGCATGCTGCCGTATTTCGCGATGGAGAAGCTGATTAAAGACGTCGCGGCGGGACTCTACGATCCGATTGCCGTTCGCGGATTGCTCCAAGCCCTCGGTTTGTTCCCCATCGGTTCTTACGTCGAACTCAAAAACGGTCTCGTCGGTCGCGTAATTCGTGCGTCGACGGTCGACTACTCCCGCCCGCTGCTTGAAGTGTGGAAGCTCGGCAACGTCCGCGGTAATCCCGCGATCGTCGACCTTGCTCGCGAACCCTCTCTCGGGATTCTACGCCCGCTCACGACTTTGGAACGGTAGCGCGCTTCGGGCCGATCGTTGACAGCCGACGTTCGCGGGGCGATGCTAGCGCACTCCCTCCCTGAACGACCCCGGGAACTACCGTCATGCCGTCGGCGCTGCGTTGGCTCTTAGCCGCCATGATTTTGCTGGCGTTCGGCTTGAGCCGGACCACACCATCGGACAGCGACGAACAAGCGGACGTACCGCGAATCCCTGCGACGGAGCCCGGCTCGGTAGGCGGTACGTTTCGCACTTTGCACGGCTTCCGGATGGACCTTTTGGCTGCGGAGCCGCTGGTCACTGATCCCGTAGCTTTGGAGTACGACGAAAACGGTCGGGCCTGGGTCGTCGAGATGCGCGACTATCCGTACACGGACAAGTCGACCGATCGACCGAACGTCGAACGCCTGACCGATCTACCGCTCGGCCGTATTCGTATTCTTGACGATACCGACGGCGACGGCGTTTTTGACAAAAGTGCCATCTTCGCCGAAGACCTTTCGTGGCCCACCGGGTTGGCGCTTTGGAAGGGAGGCTGCTACGTCACCGCGACGCCTGACGTCCTGTATCTGAAAGACACCGACGGCGACGGCCGTGCCGATGAGCGCCGCAAGGTGTTCAGCGGCTTCAAGAAGCTGAACGTGCAGGCCGTCATCAACAACCCGCGCTGGGGCCTAGACCACAAGCTTTATTGCGCCGGCGCCTCCAACGGCGGCGAAATCTCGAAGCCCGGTGATCCGTCGTTCAAGCCGGTTCGTTTCGGACGGGCGGATTTTGCCTTCGATCCCAAGACCGAAGCGTTTGAGGTTCTCACCGGCGGAGCGCGCTTCGGCCAAACGTTCGACGACTACGGCAATCGGTTTCTCTGCAACATCCGTAATCCGGTGCAGCACGTCGTGTTCGAGAATCGCTATCTGGCCCGGAATCCCCATCTCGTCGTCACGAATGCCGTGCACGACTGTGCCGAGGCGGGCGATATGCTTCCCGTGTTCCGTGCAAGTCCGCCGGAGCCGTGGCGAGCGGCGCGTGCGGATCGTTGGCGCCTCGAGGCCGGCCAGACATACCCGCGAAGCGAACTTGCCGGTGAAGGCTATTTCACGTCGGCCTGCGGCATCACGATTTACCGTGGCTCGGCATATCCGAAGGAATTCTACGGCAATGTTTTCTTGGGCGAGGTGGCCGGCAATTTGATCCATCGCGAAACACTCACTGCCGACGGCGTCACGTTCAAAGCCGCTCGGGCCGACAAGGACGCCGAGTTCGTCGCGTCGACCGACAACTGGTTTCGCCCCGTCAATTTTACGAACGCCCCGGACGGTACGCTGCACGTCTGTGATATGTACCGTGAGACGATCGAGCACCCTTGGTCGATTCCCGACGACATGAAAGGTCTGCTCGATCTGGAAAGCGGTCGTGATCGTGGACGAATCTACCGCTTGTCGCCGCCGGGATTCGTCGCCCCGAAAACGAAGCCAAATCTCGGCATCGCCACCCCCGCTCAACTTGTCGCGACGCTCGAGCACCCCGACGGCTGGTGGCGCGACACGGCCCACCGACTCATCTTCGAACGTCAAGACAAAGCCGCCATTGAGCCGTTGCGAAAGTTGCTGCGCGAGAGCAAGCACGAATTGGCTCGCATTCATGCGGTGTGGTCGCTTCAGGGAATGGGCGCCTTTTCTGAGGACGATTGGCTCGTTTCATTCGTTGATGATGAATCCGCTGCGGTGCGGAAGCAGGCCTTGCGTGCGGCCGGGCAATTTTTAGATGCTCGCGCCGCTCAGGCATGGCGAAGTTTCGTAAGCAGCGGATTCAAAGAGGGATTTCGCGGAGATAAGCCGCTGTTGTTTCAGTTGGCTCTATCGTCGGGTGACGCCCCACTCGGAGTCGTTAGCATCGCGAGAATCCTCCGCGACTATGGAGACGATCCCTGGATTGCAACCGCGGCGCTCTCGGGTTGCAGCAAGTCGGCGGTTACGATACTCGCGGCTGTTTCCGCGACTTCGCCGCAGGTTCCGTGGACAGTGCCGCAGTATTCCTTGCTACCGACTCACGTGACACGTCAATTGGCCTACATGGTCGGCGCCAATGGTAGCTCGGCCGATATTACGAAGATCGTCGACCTTGTCGTATTGGCGAAAGGACCGCTTCGTTTGAAGTCCCCGCAACTCGTGACCGGCCTTACGGAAGGGTTGCGCCGCTCCAATAAATCGCTTGCCACATTTACGAAAGACCCCAATACGGCCGCGGCGTTTCAGGAAATCTTCGCGGAGGCCGACCGCACCGCCGCCGATTCCGCCGCTTCCGTCCCGGAGCGAAACGCAGCCATCCAGCTTTTAAGTCAGGCAAAGTTCCCCGATGTACGCCATTCGCTGGTTCAATTGCTTGATCCGCGTCAACCTGCACCGGTGCAAGTCGAGGTAGTACGGGCCCTTGCAACTTTTCTCGTTCCGGAAGTGCCGGAGTTGTTGCTGGAGAAATACAAGACGCTCACGCCCTCGGTACGAACCGAAATTGTCGATGCCTTGGCTTCACGCCCCGATCGGACGGATGCGCTGCTGGTTGCCGTCGAACAAGGCCGAGTTGCTGCGGCCGACGTGCCGCCGGCACGTCGTGCGTTGCTGATGAAGTCGAAAGACCCTGCCTTGGCCGCTCGGGCCGTGAAATTGCTGACGCAAACGACGGGCAAACGGGCCGAGATCGTCGCACGGTATCGATCGGCGCTCACGATCGCCGGCGATTCGGAGCGAGGTCACAAAGTCTTCAGCCGCGAATGCAAGACCTGCCATCGCGTGCGTGACGAAGGCTTTGAAATTGGCCCGAATTTGGCGACTATCTTTCACCGCTCACCCGATGAACTGATAACACATATTCTCGACCCGAATCGCGAAGTGTCGCCGAACTATCTGGAGTACGCCGTGGCGTTGGACGATGGCCGCACGCTGACCGGCCTCATTGCGGAGGAGACGGCGGCAAGCCTTACGCTTCGCAAAGCGGAGAACGTACGGCAGGAAGTGCTGCGCGGCCAGATCGAAGAGATTCTCTCGACGGGTAAATCGCTCATGCCTGAAGGACTCGAGCAAAAACTCACGCCGCAAGACATGGCCGATCTGCTGGCATTCCTGTTGCATCGCCCGAAATGACAACGTGTCCGGGGCGAGCGTCGAGCCGTAAAGCCGAAGTGTTTGAAAACCAATTCTCGTCGTTATGAAAATCATCGACCTCAGCGTCACGCTCGAAAACGATTCTCACTGGGCCCCCTGGTACGCCCGCAACTTCGTGAAGAACCAGAGCCACGCCTTCGGAGCATGGGTCATTCGTTGGTTGTTCGGGATCAAGAAGCGGCATTTGCGCACCGGGCTCGGCTGGGCAAACGACACGATCAAGCTTTCGACTCACGGCACCACGCACGTCGACGCCCCCTGGCACTACGCGCCGACCTCCGAAGGCCGACCGGCGAAAACCATCGACGAAGTTCCGCTCGCGTGGTGCTACGGTCCCGGCGTGAAGCTCGACATGCGAGCCACATCGGTAGATCGCCCGCTCACCACTGCCGATTTGGAGGTCGCTCTCCGTGCCATCAATCATGCCCTCGCTCCCGGTGAGATCGTGCTCATTCAAACCGGCAACGATCGGCTGCTCGGCTCGCCTCAATACTTCGGCCAAGGCCCCGGCGTCAGCGCGGAGGCGACGCACTGGCTTTGCGACCGCGGCATTCGACTGATGGGCATCGATGCCTGGGGGTGGGACGCGCCGCTCAAGCGTCAAGCAGCCGAAGCATTGGCGACGGGACGGGGCGACCTCTTCTGGGCGGCGCACTACGTCGGCGTCGACAAAGAGTATTGTCAGATCGAAAGGCTAGCAAATCTCGACGCTCTGCCGCCGAAGGGGTTTACCATTTGCGCGTTTCCCCTCAAAGTTAGGCGAGGTTCCGCCGGTCCGACCCGCGTGGTTGCATTGATGCCGGACTAGCGCACCGGAGCGTTTCGCGGGGATCGCTCGGCAAATAGCACTCAGAATTCTCCTCATGCCCGGAATCTACGAACATCACCACGCGGTTCGCGACGAAGAAATCGACGCCCAAGGGCACGTCAACAATTTGCGCTACATGCATTGGGCCATTGATGCCGCCGTCGCCCATTCCCGCGCGCAAGGCTGGACGCACGACCGCTACGTAGGCCTTGGTATCGCGTGGGTCGTTCGTTCGCACACGATCAAATACCTGCAATCGGCGCTTGCCGGCGACGAGATCATCGTCCGCACCTGGATCGCCGACATGCAGCGTTTCTCGTCGACGCGAAAATACCGCATGGTCCGCGCAGGCGACGGCGTCGTCCTCGCGGCGGCGGAGACGCAGTGGGTGCTGGTCGACACGACGAAGCGCGGCTTGGCCCGAATTCCGGAAGAGTTGATCGCGTCGTTTACGATCGTCGACGAAGATTAGCCGCAGGCCGAAATCGCACTTTCTTCGTTGCGCGCGACCATGCACATTCGTCAAGAGCAAACATACGAGCGCAACGACCTCGGGAAACGAGCGTCGAGCGCGAAGGAATGTCGCGCTTTTCCGCCGGAACCCGCGTTTCCGAAGTGCGCCACCCTTGACACTTCTTCCCCCCGCAACTAACACTTGCAGGTAGGAATGCGTCGGCTTGCCGCCAGGCAAATCGGCGACGCCGTGGCACCGTTCGCGAAGCGAATGCGGATCCGGGACAACTTTGCAGCGAGACTGCGCGGAGCGACTTGTGGCGGGCGGCTTTGACGAAGACGATGAATTTGAAGAAGTGGTCCCCGAGACCGTCGAAGCAATCGATCCCGCCGCCCTTTTGCCTCCGGGCGGAGCGGTGGAAGACGAGGTTTGGGACGAAGCGGATTTCGACGAAGAGTTCGATGAAGACTTCGACGATGAACCGGATGAGGATCTGGAACGCTTCGAGCGTGAACTGAACGACGAGAATCTCCAATCGCCGGCCGTCGAACCGGAGTTTGATGAAGAAGAGGATTTCTGAGAGCCGCGCCCCGCGGATCTGTCGACCGAGTTTTGCGAGCCGGAACCTGAGAGAGTCGCCGCCATGTCGCAACAATCCGAAAATGCGAAGCCCGACGCCTGGGGCGCTTTGCCGGAAGAAGTGTTGACGCCGTTTCGCAAGCAAAGCCAGTCGGACTTCGAAGTCGATTTTTTCGCTTCCATTCTCCGGCGCGACGCGGACTACGTCGACGTCTTGCGCTGCCAGGGGGAACTGCTAAGCCGCAAGGGCCGGCATGTCGAGGCTTTGGAAATCGATCGGCGGTTGGCGCGTCTGGCGCCGCATGACGCCGTCGTGCTTTACAATCTCGCCTGCAGTCTGTCGCGAAGCGAGCTCTTGGACGAAGCCGTCGTGGTGCTGCGCCGAGCGTTGGAGCACGGCTACGACGACTTCGAGTACATGGAACTCGATGGCGATTTC
The DNA here is from genome assembly GCA_964633125.1 of uncultured Pirellula sp. Lineage (GTDB taxonomy): Bacteria > Planctomycetota > Planctomycetia > Pirellulales > PNKZ01 > PNKZ01. Next base: position 27,787 of record CAZWDN010000022.1, read on the forward strand.
GACGCCCTGCGTCCCGATCCTCGTTACGTGGCATTGCTTGCGGAGTTCTGCCCCAGCTTGCCAAAGCGCCGCTCGAAGAAGCAGCGTCGCAAGTCGTAGAAGCGACTCTCTGTAGGGAACGCTCTCCGTGGCGTTCCGTCGGAAACTCGAGCCTGAATACGTCTGCCTTACGGCTCGACGCTCGCCTTCTTGTCTACCGGCGCGGAACCGTCCAATTGCGAAAAAATCGCACGCGTGTTCTACTTTGGGTTTCGCTTTCCAGCAGACCCGCGCCGGTAGTTCTTAGCCTATGTTCCGCAACGTTGCCGCAAGCGCCGATTTCCCCGCGTTAGAGACCGCCGTTCTGGAGCTGTGGCGCGAGCGGAAGACTTACGAGAAGTCGCTTGAGCGCCCCGCGCCGGAGGGCTCGTTCGTCTTCTACGAAGGGCCGCCGACTGCTAACGGCATGCCGCATCCCGGCCACTGCCTGACGCGGGCCATCAAAGACGTTTTTCCCCGCTACCGCACGATGCGCGGCTACCGCTGCCTGCGCAAAGCCGGCTGGGACACGCACGGGCTCCCCGTCGAAGTGGAAGTCTGCAAAGACCTAGGGATCCACTCGAAGGAAGAAATCGAAGCCTACGGCATTGAGCCCTTCATCAAGAAGTGCCAGCAAAGCGTCTGGCGCTACATGCAGCAATGGGAACGCCTCACGGAACGGCTCGGTTTTTGGGTCGACCTGAAAGACGCCTACGTCACGTACCACAAGTCGTTCGTCGAAAGCGTTTGGTGGTCGCTCAAGCAACTGTTCGACCAAGGGCTCCTCTACCAGGGACATAAAATCGTCTGGTGGTGGGCCCAAGGGGGCACGGCGCTCTCCAGCGGCGAAGTCGGCCAAGGCTACCGACAAGTGGCCGACCCGAGCGTGTACGTGAAGTTTCCGATCGTCGCCGACGCGAAAGCGAAGAAGCTTGGGCTCGGTGCCGACACGAGCTTGCTCGTGTGGACGACCACCCCCTGGACGCTGCCGAGCAACCAATTCGCGGCGGTGCATCCGGAGCTCGAGTACGTCGTCGTCGCCGACGAGCATGAAGGGAAGACCGAGAAACTGCTGATTGCCGTCGGGTTACGTGAAGTTCTGGCCGCAAAAGTAGGGCGAGAGTTGAACGTCGTGGCGACGTTTAAGGGGAGCGATCTGGTCGGCCTGCGCTATCAGCCGCCATTTGATTACTACGCTGCGAAACTCGGCGAAACCACGGGGAAGTTGACCGGCGGTTCGAATGAAGTCGTCGCGTGGCGCGTTGTCGCCGCCGATTTCGTAACGATCGACAGCGGAACCGGCATCGTGCACATCGCGCCGGCGTTCGGCGAAGTCGACTACGACGTTTTGCAGAGCGAGAAGACTCGTTTCGCCTCGGGTGGTCCGGAATTGATTTGCGCAGTAGCGCCCGACGGGAAGTTCACCAAAGACGCGCCGGAGTACGAGGGGCGCTGGGTCAAAGAAGCCGACAAGGATATTGCTCGCGCCATTCGCGAAAAAGGGCTCCTTTGGCATCGCGAAGAATACCTGCACGACTATCCGTTCTGCTGGCGGGCCGAGCAGGATCCGTTGATTCAATATCCGCGCAAGAGTTGGTTCATCCGCACGAGCCAATTCAAAGAGGATATGCTCGCGAACAACGCCCAGATCAATTGGCTCCCCGAACACATTCGCGACGGGCGGTTTGGCAACTTCCTGGCGACGAACGTCGATTGGGCCCTTTCGCGCGAACGCTATTGGGGAACTCCGCTGCCGATTTGGGTTTGTCAGCAGACCGGTCAGATGGAAGCCGTGGCGTCGTACGACGAACTCAAGAAGAAGCCGGGCCTGAAAGGGACCGAGGTTTGGGAGGCTGCGAAGAAGGCCGAGCCGTCGTTGCCCGACGACCTGATGGTCCACAAACCGTACATCGACGAAATCACGTACGATTCGCCGTTTGCCAAAGGCGCGTACATGCGCCGCGTCACCGAAGTGATCGACTGCTGGTACGACTCCGGCGCGATGCCGTTTGCGCAGTGGGGATATCCGCAGAAGCCGGGAAGCGTTGAGCAATTCCAAGGCCAGTTCCCTGCCGACTTCATCAGTGAAGCGATCGATCAAACGCGCGGCTGGTTTTACAGCCAACTGGCGATCAGTACGTTGCTGTTCGGTGAGAAGAGGGAAGGCGGAAAGGGGAAGACGGAAGCGGCGGTTCCCTATCCGCATCCGTTTAAGAATTGCATCGTGCTCGGACTGATGCTCGGCGAAGACGGGCAGAAGATGTCGAAGAGCAAGCGGAACTACCGCGAGCCGACGGAAATCTTCGACAAGTACGGCGCCGATGCGCTCCGCTGGTACTTCTACGCCGGCTCTCCTCCCTGGACCTCGACGCGCTACAGCGAACAGGCGATCAAAGAAAGCATTCCGGAGTTTCTGCTCCGGCTTTGGAACTGCTACAGCTTCTTCGTGATTTACGCCGGCATCGACGATTTCGATCCCGGCTCGCACTTGATCGGCAAGCTCAGCGAACTCGGCCCTGATGAATTGGCACAGGCCGAAACGTATCGCCCGATTGCGAAGCGGAGCGAACTGGATCGCTGGATCCTGAGCGAATTGCATCGCACGACGCGGAACGTCATCGAGCGGATGGACGCTTACGACAACTTCAACGCGTGTGCGCAGTTGATCGCGTTCGTCGACGCTCTGAGCAATTGGTACGTTCGTCGCAGTCGCGATCGGTTCTGGAGCGAAGACAAGCAGGACCAGAACAAGCTCGACGCTTATTGGACCTTGTACGAATGCCTGCTGACGACGACGAAGCTCATTTCCCCGTTCACGCCGTTTTTGGCCGAGACGATGTGGCAGAACCTCGCCGTGGCCGGCTGCGGGAACCATCCCGACGGTACGCCGCGCACCGCCGAAAGCGTGCATCTTTGCGACTTCCCGACGGCCGACCCGTCGGTGATCGACGAACATCTGTCGGCGCAGATGAAT
>CAZWDN010000023.1:0-30577 GCA_964633125.1 uncultured Pirellula sp.
TCGTCGGGATCGACTTCCTTCCCGGCGATCGACTCGCGGACCAGGGCGAAGAATCGCCCTCGCGCGTCGGTTTGCTCGGTCGCCGCTTGGCTCCGGCGTTCGGCGATGCGGCCCCGAATGACGTCAAGCACGCTCTTTTTCATCTTCATTGTCTCGGCCCTTCCTGGTTGCTGGCCGTGCTGCCGGGAGGCAAAGTGCCGTCGGTCGCGGTGGCCGTGGTGGTGGTGGTTTGCTGAGCCCTGCGCCACTCGTTGATATAACGAAGCACGCGCAGGGCGGTTTGCCGGACGTTTGTGCGCCGAGCGGCGCTTGCTGGGCGATCCGGTGACACGCCGCCTCCATGCGGTCGACGTCGGCCGGGTAGACGGGCTCGCCGAGTCGCAACCGCCGGCCGAATTGGTCGAGGTCGGCCGTGGAAACGTGCCCGGGCGCGCGGCGGGGTTGGCGAGTGAAGTTCCAATCGGTCACGGTTGCACCTCCGCGGCAGCGACGTCGGCGGCCAGGGCCCGGGCGAGCGTTAAAAGTTCGCCGAGGGCCGGCGGTGGCAAGGTTGCGGCGATCGCGTTAAGCTCGGCAAGGCCCGGGCGTGAATCTCCCGAACCGCTGCCCGATTGCAGTACGATTGCAGCGCTTTCTGGGGAACTTGCATTTTCTCCGCGTTCTGCGACACTTTGCTGAGTCCTGTATTGCCCACTGATTCGATTTGTCGGTGTTCGATTTGTCGGCACGGTTGTAGACGTTTCTCTTTTCGACGCTTCAACCTGTTCGCCGAACGATCTAGGCAACTTCGGCACGACCTTTGTCGGCGAAGGACGATTGCCGGTCGCATGAAAGAGTTCGGCCGCACGCGCCCGAGAATCGGCTCCATGAGCGCCCACAGCGTCCCCGCCTATCGCACGTCGCCCGAACTGCGCAGCGACATGCCTCCCGGCATTCCGTATATCGTCGGCAACGAGGCCGCCGAGCGGTTCAGCTTCTACGGCATGAAGGCGATACTCGTCGTCTTCATGACGGAGTACCTGCGAAACTCGCAGGGCCAAGTCGCACCGATGGGCGAAGCCGAAGCGAACAAGTACTTCCATCTGTTCGAACTCTCGGCCTACGCGTTCCCCGTGCTCGGTGCGCTGTTGGCCGATGCGTTGTGGGGCAAGTACCGCACGATTATCGTGCTTTCGATCGTTTACTGCTTCGGGCACTTCGCGCTCGCCGTCGACGAAACGCGGCTCGGGCTGCTGCTGGGCCTGACGCTGATCGCCGTCGGCACGGGGGGGATCAAACCTTGCGTTTCGGCGCACGTGGGCGATCAGTTCGGCGAACAGAACAAGCACCTCATCGAGCGCGTCTTCGGCTGGTTCTATTTCGCCATCAACTTCGGCTCCTTCTTCTCGACGCTGCTGACGCCGGCGATCTTGGAGCGCCGCGGCATCTTCGAGAAAATCTCGCCGTCGAACGCGGCGGCGTATGCCTTCGGCGTACCCGGTGTCTTGATGTTCATCGCCACGGTCGTGTTCTGGCGCGGCCGAAACAAGTATGCCCACATCCCACCGGGCGGAAAGCAATTCCTCCGCGAAACATTCGGCCCCGAAGGGCGCGAAACCGTGCTGCGGCTCGCTCCGCTCTACTTCTTCGTGCTCTTCTTCTGGACGCTGTACGACCAAACCGGCTCCGCCTGGGTGCAGCAAGCCAAAGACTTGGATTGCAACGTGCTCGGCTTGAGTTTCTCGCCGGCGCAGATTCAAGCGGTCAACCCGCTCTTGATCATGATCTACATTCCGCTGTTCAGCTTCGTCGTCTATCCGCTGATGGAAAAGTATTTCACGCCGACGCCGCTACGGAAGATCGGCATCGGCATGACGCTCACGGCCGCCGCCTTCGGCATTTCCTGGTTCATCGAAGGGCTCATCGCCGCCACGCCGGCAGGAGAGCCGGCGCCGTCTGCTTGGTGGCAAATCCTGGCCTACGTCGTGATCACGGCCGGCGAAGTGATGGTGTCGATCACCAGCCTGGAATACTCGTACACGCAGGCCCCCAACCGCATGAAGTCGCTCGTGATGTCCTGCTATTTGCTCACCGTATCACTGGGCAACGCACTGACGGCCGGCGTGAACGCGCTCATCGAAAGCGAAGACGGCAGCAGCCGCATTGAAGGTACGACCTACTACGCATTCTTTACCTTGCTGATGGTCGGCGTAACGATTCTGTACGCCTTTGCATCCCGACATTTCCGAGAGAAAACCTTCATTCAAGGCTCGGACGCCGCCCACTAGCGACGACGACAATCGCTATTTCGCAAGGGGACTGACGTGCCGTAGCGCCTTGCCGGCCAAGGCGCCGGTCGGTGTCCCTTCGAAGACGGCCGGCACGCCGTTGACGAACACGTAGCGCACCCCTTGGGAGTACCCGTAAGGCTTGTCGTACGTCGCTCGATCCATGATCGTCTTCGGGTCGAACACCACGACGTCGGCCGCAAGTTCCGGCCGCAAGTAGCCGCGATCCTTGAGCCCGAGAATATCAGCCGGCAAGCCCGAAGCGCTGCGGACGGCTTGCTCCAGCGACACCACGCCCTCCTTCACGGCGTACAAACCAAGCTTGCGCGTGAACGTACCGAAGCTGCGTGGATGCGGTTGATCGCCGTCGGGAATCTTTGCGCTACCGTCGGACGCCGTAGCAACCCACGGCAGTCGCATCGCGACGCGCACGTCGTCTTCGTTCATGCCGAAATTCACAATGCGCGCCCCACCGTTCTGCTCCATTTCCAAAACAATGTCGGCCTGTGCACGATTCTCCATCGCGGCGATTTCCTCGACGCTCTTACCGACCCAATCGCGGCGCGGTTCATAACCGGCAATTTGCACGCGCACCTTTCCGCCCAGTTCCTCTTCAACGCTCTTGCGAATCTTCGCTCGCAGCTCCGGGTCGCGGAGCCGCTCGGCGAGCGCTTTGCGACCGCCGGCCCGACACCACGCCGGCAGAAGCGTCGCCTCCAAGCTCGTCGACGACGCGGTGTAGGGATACTGATCGGCCGTCACGCGTCGCCCCGCCGTCCGTTCCTTCTCAATCAGTTCCGCGGCGATATGCAAACTACCCCAAGAACTGCGCCCGCTCGCCTTGAAGTGCGACACATGCACCGGCAAGCCGCCGTCGCGGCCGATGCGGAGCGCTTCCTCGACGGCCGCGAGCAGTTCGACCCCTTCGTTGCGAATGTGGCTCGCATAGATTCCACTGTGCCGACTGACCACCTTCGCGACGGCGACGATCTCCTCCGTCTTCGAATAGGTGCCGGGCACGTAAATCAGACCGGTCGACATCCCCCACGCACCGTCGTGCATGGCTTGTTCGGCGAGCCGCTGCATTTCAGCCAATTCCGCAGACGTCGGCTCGCGGGCTTCCTTACCCATCGCTTTGTCGCGCAGATCGCCGTGCGGCAGCAAGTGCAAAACATTGGTTCCCGCTCCGGCGGCGTCGATCTTCGCGAGATACGCGGCGACATCAACCGGCCCGAAGCCGCAATTGCCCGTGACGATCGAAGTGCAATCCTGCGTAAGATAGTTGACGTTGCCGCGCGTCGCCGGCGACACGATCGGGCTGTCGCTATGGTTGTGCAAGTCGATAAAGCCCGGCGCTACGGCCAAGCCGCGGCAATCAATCGTCTGGTCCACGCGCCCAACCTGAAACTTACCGACGGCCGCGATCCGACCGTTACGCACGGCAACGTCGCCCGTAAACGGCGCCGAACCGGAGCCGTCGTACACGGTCGCATCTTGCAACAGGATATCGACTCGCAATGGCTCGGCCGCTTGGGCGGCCGGAGCAGGCGAACAAGCGAACACCAAGTAAAGGGGCGCGCAAAGCCACGGACGGAAGGCAGGCATACGTTTCCCCGATCGACGATGGAAAAAGAAGCGACGGTAAACTACTTCACGACGGCCGGTGCGCTTTCACGCTTCGCGGCCAGCATGGCGCCAATCTTCTTCAACCACGCATCGTCGGGCAAGCTATAGGGTCGGAATTTTTCCAATCGCCCCTGCTCTTCGCTATAGAGCAACGCTCGATTCGGCCCAAGCCGACTCGCCAGCGGCGAATCGATCAGATTACTGGAATCATTCTGGCTCATCTGGAAGAGAACGCGCACTTCAAACTCGCGCATCGCCGAGCGTTCGAACGTGCGCTGGAAGTTATTGAGTGAATCGCTCCAAATGATCACATGGATGCCGAGGGCAGGCCCTTCGCGAACGATCGTCAAAAGCTGCTTGCTCGGGTTGGCCTTCTCTTCCGTGCGGCTGAAGCTGAAATCATCTTCCGCTTTGCGCAGATCGCGAAAGCGTTGTAGATCGTGAACGACGAGATAAATCTCCGCCGTACCCGCTGCGCCGTCTGTTTGGCGTCGTGCGAGTTCTTCAGTGATCTCGTTGACGAAACGTCCCGCTTCGCGTACGCCGCCGGCTTGGAATGGATGCGGAAATACCGCGGCCGCCCGTTGCCAAAAGCCCGCATGCATTGCGTCAGGGGGCGAGCCGTCGAGAACGTAGAACTTGGCGCCGCGAACGGGATCTGAGGCGTGCTGCGCCGCCAGACTTACAAGGGCCACCGCTTCCATCGCCAGGGCCGATTCCGGCTGCTGGCCGAGGATTACCGTGTTGCTGCCCCCTTGGCGGCGAAACGCCGTCGCCGTTGGGTCTTTGATGGCAATCGCCTCGCCGAGCCAAGCTTGCGGAGCGAGCACGACCTCGGGCCATGTCGGAGCGGACAGCACTTCCGTGAGTAAATGATTCTTGTCGATATTCGCCGGCACATTTCCTTCGAACACGATCTGCGGCGTCGCCGGGAGCACATTGCGCTCGATGGCCATCGCACGAATCTTCTTGAGATAATCTTCTCGCTTATCGTCGGTCAGCCAGACGACTTGAAACAGATGGTTCCCTTCGACGCGACCGTTGGCGTCGTTGTATATCGCTTCACCCGGACGCGTGAGCAGTCGCGCCGCCGGATTATCTTCACTGAGAATCAAATGCGAATCCGCCTCGCTGCACTGCAGCGCTACGCGAATGGCCATTTGCCCCAGCGTGGTACGCGCCAAACTATAAGCGCCGCCGAGCGTCTGGGAGCCGAGATGTACATGGATGCCGAATGCGCGGCCTTGGCGAACCAAGCGATCGAGCAAGAGCGACGTCTGCTGCGCGATTCTGTCGTCTTCGACGAAGAACTCTTGAAACTCATCGACGACCAACAAGATGCGCGGCATCGGCAAGCCCGTGGCTTCGCGAAACGAGTTGACGTCCTGTACGTTCAAATCGCGGAACTTATCGCCGCGCGTCTTCAGTTCGACGTCCAGCCGCTCCAACACGCTCAGTCCGAACTCCCGTTCGCTCTCGATCGCGACAACTCGGGCATGCGGCAATTCATGCGTCGCATATGTTTTAAATTCGACGCCCTTCTTAAAGTCGATGAGGTATAGCTCGACCTCTTGCGGGCTATAATAGAGCGCTAGATTGGTAATGAGCGCGTGCATCAACGTCGACTTACCCGAACCCGTCTTGCCCGCGATGAGCACGTGCTGCGAAGTGCCGTGACCCAGCGTGAGATGCTGCCGCTTCGTGGCGCCCGCGCGCCCGAGCGGCACGTCGATTCCGGGGCCGCTTTGCTTGCTCCACCATTGGCCGTCGCGCGGGGCGATGAATTCGAACGGCACCTCGACTCGACTTCCCTCCTTGGCGCGCTCGCCGACCTTCTGCAATAGCTGCGTGAACCGATCCTGCGACGGCGGAGCGTCGAGCATCAAAGGACAGTGTTCCCACTCACCTTCTTTGCAAACAAACTGCTGATCCTTCCAAACCAGTTTGACCGCGTTTTGCTCCAAATCGGCCAGGCTAAAGCCGTGCGGGAGACGCTGCTTCATGTCGACGCTAATCAGCGAATACACGCCGCAGCGCGCGCCGCTGGAGACGATCGACATCAAGTGCCGCGCAGCGCTATCCGTGAAGTTGAAAGGGAAATTCGCGACGACCAAGATGCGATACGGCTCGGCGACTTCTCCCGCATGGCGATTGTAGTCTTCGATCGTATCGAACTCGTTCCGCAGGTATTTTTGAATAACGTTGGCCATGTGCGACGTGATATCGGCCAAGCGCTGTTCGATGAATTGCGGCTCCGTCCAAATGCGGCTGCCGACAAGCTTCTCGTCGAAATCCGCCAGGTGCATAAAGCCGGCGAAGTTTTGGCCGAGCCCGACGGGATCGATGATCGTAAAGCGTACTTTGCCGGCCGGTAGCGACGTGAGAAACCGCATCATCACGGCCTGCAAAGTCTGCACGGCCTCGGCGCGGCCCGCGCCGCTCGTTTTGATGAGCATGGAACAACGCTCGGGAAACGAGAGCATGGCCGGCAATTCGAAATGGGCCGGATTGCGGTTGCCTAGCCGATCGTTGGGAACGGCGCCTTCGGGCAGGTGTTCCAACGCAAGGTCGAAGCGGCCGAACTGCAGCACCGGCACCACGCTTTCTCCCGGCTCCCATTCGTCCCAACTTTCGTCCATCCAGCCGGGGAACAAGCGATCGCACGCGCCGAGAATTTCGCCGGACTCTTTCCGCAAGTGTTCGATGCCGGTGTGCCAATCGGTGGAAATGTGCCGCCAATCTTCGTCCAACTGATCGTGAGCGTCGACCTTGGCTTGCTCGAGCTTTTCATCGGCCGCGGTAAGATCGCGTTCGAGTTCGGCATCCAGATCTTGCGCGCGCTGCGGGAAGCTTACTTGAGCGAGGCGCACTTGTTCGGCGTGGCGTTCGCGCAGCTGCTGAAGCTTCGGCGAATACTTAGCTTCCAACTCGCCGCGTGTTCGATCTCTCACCGCGATCGCCGATTGTTCGCGCGAAGTGTAAAGAGATTCCGCTCGAGCCAGATCGTCGCGATGCCGTTTCTTGATCTCCGCTTGCATCCGCCGGCTGCGCATGAGCTCTTGCAACAGCCACTGCTTGCGCAACTCCTCAATTTGAGCGAGCACGCCCAAGAATTCGTCCTTCAGCGCCGCCACCTGACGGCCCGCAATCTTCCAGAGCCACACGCAAAGCCCGACGCCGATCAAGATGCCGACCCCGGCGCCGACGCCGACGGCGACGACGTCCCATCCGGACGCAAACCCGATCGGCAACACCAATAGCGCCGAGGTAAGCGCGACGATCCAAAACGGCGTGATGCCGCGAAAGAGCGAAGGAACGAACCGCGTTCGCAATGCGACCACGAGGAGTTCGGCCCGTTGCGCGAGATCCGTCCATTGCTTGGCCGGATCCTCCAGCGGCGGGCCCGGATTCGGCTCGGCGTCTTCCGCCGGCGCCGCCTCGTCTTCCACGGCAGGCCGCGTCGCCGGTCGACGAAGATCGACCAACCATTCATAGAATACGCGCTCGATTTCGGCCACGCGTTCTTGCCGTTGTTTGATCTGCTTCTGGCGTTCCTTCAACTCGCGCCGCGGCAAATGCTTCTTGGCGTCGAAGACCGTGTTGCCTTCCCAGCGAGCCTGATCGTGATCGTGCTTCGCGGAGCGCATTTCCACGGCGAATGCATCGGCCGTATCACGAAGCGCCGTCTGATACTCGCGCTCGCACTGGTCGTATTCGGCCCGCAAGCGGCCGCTGAGCGTCACCCGAATTTCGTCGATCTCGCGATCGAGGGCCGCGCGGCTTTCTCTGAACCGCGTTTGCGCCCGTTCGCGTTCCTCTTGGTGGGCCACACGATCCTCGGAAAGCCGCTTTTGATAGCGAGCTTCCGCTTCGGCGCCGGCCGCTTTGCGACGACGGACCAGCTGCAGCAAATCCTGCAAGACTTGGTTCTGTCTGTCGATCAGTCGTGGTTCGGTCATGCCGGCCTCGGAAGGTATCGTGTTGATGCGTTGGGCTTTGGCGACTGCGAGCCTGCCGTGGATGAAACGTCGTTTGCGCGGCCAAGGTTCCACGGGCTGCGGAATTGCCCCGTCATTCGTCCTGCCGGAGCTTTCTTCCGCTCCGGGTCGTTCACTTGCGAGTGCTATTCATTTTCTTGAGAACACGCTTCATAGGCCTTTATCAATACCAGAGCCAGGCGATCCATGGCCTTAAGCGCCGTCTGCGTCGGCCCTTCGAGCGGTTCGATATGGGTTTCAAAGAACCGGCGCGAAACATCGTCGCTCCAGATCTGCCCCGCCTCTTCCCAGCGTTGGTGAAGATCCTGATACGCGTGCCGCAACCCGCCGACGATCGGCGAAAGGTCCCCTTGTTTCATTCCGTTCCTTCCGTGTCTTGCGGCTTCGGTTTCGCAAACTCCTCAATAACCACGGGCGACGGCGCGACTGACGCGGACTTCGCTGCCGACGGCGAAGGCGCGGAGCCCGACGGCGTGCCGCTCGCAACGCCGGACGCGGGTCCGCCAGTAGTTGCAACGGCTAAATACGACTCGAGCGTTTCGACCATTCGGTCCAGCGCCCCGAGCGCCCTCGGCACTCCGGAATCGAGCACGTTGGCCAGTTGTTGCGAGGGGCCGCGGTATTCGCTTACCTCTTGCTCCACGGTGAAATACCACTGCTTCACTTCTTTCAACTTCGCTTCCGCGTGCTCGAGTTTGGCTTGCGCGCGCCGCACCATCAGGATTTCTTCCGAATCGGCGGCAACATTGCCGAACGTCGCCGTGATGCGTTTTCGATGCAAAGCGGTCTTGGCTTCATTGAGTTGTTCTTCGCGGCGACGAATCTCGCCCTTCCAGAACGCAACCTGGTCTTTCTCCAGCCAATCGAGCATTCTTCGGATTTCGAGATCGACGGCTATCAACGCATTACGACCGGCGTCGCCGAATTTGGCGTATGCCGTGCGAACATCTTGAAACACGTCGAGCGACCCGACTCGTGCTTGGGAATCCATGCCCTGGCTCTAGCGTTGTTGCAGGTATTCTTCGACGCGTTCGGCCTTCCTCAGTAGAAACGGCACATGCTGGCTTGACGCCTCGAGGAAACGACCGACTACTTGCATCGTCTGCTCGAACTCCTGCATGAACTTCTCATGCTCCTGATCGCGCCACGTTTGCCCGAGGCTTCCCATTTGGGCCCGCAACAAGGTCGATTGCGATTGGAGTTCGCTGCAAAACACCTTGAGGTTGTTGGCAAACCGGCGTAGATCGGCCGGATTGACGATGGCTTGTGACATAGTTTTGCCCCGCGGTAAGACAGTTGCATCCGGACTTGCTCGGCGGCAAACAGCCGGTTCGCCGCCTCAAACCCATCCCAATCGTCCGGTAGGCGTTCCCTGCTTGTATCGTAGCTTATCCTCAAAAAATCAAAAAGCTTTTCCACGGCAACACTTACGACGATCGTATGTGTTGCCGTGGAACGTTGTTCTGCGGTACGCGATGACGTAACTGGATTCCTGGGCGCAAGGCTAGGCCGCCCCGCCGCCCTTTAATTGGAAGTAGTAACGCTGCACGGCTGCGACGCACGAGCGGCCTGTCGGCGAACATTCGGCGCAATGGGCCTCCGACGTCTTCGACCGTTCGACGATCGCACGCACGCGTTTCACGCCCCCTTCCGCAATATCGCTGCGTACATCGTCTGCGGTGAGCCCGAAGCATGTGCAGAGCGGAGCATTGGAGTCTTTGGGCCAAACCGGAACCCTGAGGGAAGAGATTTCGACGAACCTTTCAAAGTCGTCGAAGTACGCGACGTCGCAGCGGGGGAAATCGCAAAAATAGGCGGTTTTGGCGATTTCAGACAGACTCCCGGGAGCAACAAACCTGTTCAATGTTTGCTCTGGAACAACAATTCCCGGAGTACCACATTTGGGACACCGCGCCTCCGTGGCATCGGGCTCGCGAACAAACGCTTTATTCATGCTTCAACGACTCCCAAAACTCTTGCAAACACAGACCAATAGCGTTCAAAAGTCGTAATGAATCGATCCCAAGACAACTACGTTGGCGGATTTCCGATAGATCGGGCATTGCGCACCAGGTCGAAGAGGCGTCGAGCCGGATTGTGAATTCATTTCCGCCCGACCACTCTACAAGAGGGTGCGAAGGCGAAAGTATATGGTACTATAATGGGGGATGCGACTAATCCGATAGAAGCTCCCCCGCATTCAAGGGCGTACTCAACAATCGGCCACATCCATTCCGCCGGGTGATGAGTAGGCGATTGCTTTTCAAACTGCGTCTTCGTCGCGATACGAGACATCTTGAGCATTACGGTTAGGCCGAAAGTGAGCGAGACGGCAACTCCCCGCACACCCTGCGCTGCAGAAAACGGCACACTCGCCGCCCGCGTCGGCGACGAGCGAACCCCGTCGATTTCAGCCGAGAAGTCCGAGATGCGGCGATCTCCCGCAGGCTACGAACGAAGCGCCGAACTGCTGCAGACGATTGTCGATAGTCTCTCCGACGGACTTGCCGCAGTCGACCTCGACGGACGTTTTATTCAATTCAATCCTTCGGGCGCCGCGATCCTCGGACAGGGTGCGACCGACGTTCCGGTGGAAAAATGGCCGAAACAATATGGTCTCTATCTCGCCGATGGAGAAACGCCGTTTCCACACGATGAATTGCCGCTCGTCAAAGCATTGCGCGGAATCAAATCTCGCGACGTCGAAATGTACACGCGCGCGGAAGGACAAGCGGAGGGACGTTGGCTCAAGGCTACCGGCGCGCCGCTTCACGACGACTCGGGCAATATCGCCGGCGGCGTGGTCCTATTTCGCGATGAAACGGAAACGAAACTCGCGCGGCAAGCGCTCGAAGCCGAACGTCAATACTTGCGGCACCTGATTCGCCGGCAAGACTGCGACCGGCAACTTACGTCGTACGACCTTCACGACGGCGTGGTGCAACTCATCACCGGCGCCTTGCTGCATCTCGAAGCATATCGCAACACACGGTCTCAACCCGACCAAGCCGGGGACGCGACCATTGCGACGGCGACTCGTTTGCTGCGCGACGCTTTGGACGAATCGCGCAGGCTTATCGGCGGCCTGCAACCCGCGGTGCTCGATGAACAGGGCGTCATCGGCGCCGTGGAATACCTGATCTCCCGACATGTCGAGCAAGACCGCTTGGACATCGACTTCACCCACGATTTAGGCGGTGTCCGATTGCCGTCGATCGTCGAGGCGACGGTGTTTCGCATCGTGCAAGAAGCGTTGCACAACGTCTTGCGACATGCCGATACGCGCCGCGCCGCGGTGACGATCCATCGTCGTGAAGCGGATATCGTTCTGACGATTCGCGACTGGGGATGCGGCTTCAATCTTGAAGACGGAAATCGCCGCCGCTACGGACTGCGCGGCATGCAAGAACGTTCCCGACTCCTCAACGGCACGATTCGAATCGACAGCGCCCCGGGCCGGGGCACGCTGATCGAAGTGAGCCTGCCGACCGATTCCACGCACCATGTTGCGGAAGAGAGCGAGCAATGAGCATCAAGATCTTAATTGCCGACGACCACGAAGTCGTGCGGTTGGGTATCAAGAGCCTGCTGGCAGGCGACGACATCACGGTCGTCGGCGAAGCGGCGAACGGCGAACAAACGTTGGCGGCGGCGAAGACGTTGCATCCCGACGTGATCTTGCTGGACGTTCGCATGCCGGACCTCGACGGGCTGACGACGCTGAGCCGGCTGCGCATGGAAGACTCGCGCGTCAAAATTCTCATGCTTTCGACCTACGACAACCCGACATATGTCGCGAGGGCCGTCGCCTTAGGCGCCAACGGCTACATCCTGAAGTCGACTTCGCGCGACGAACTGCTCGGTGCCATTCGCAAAGCGGCGGCCGGCGAAGACGCCTGGACGCGCGACGAATTGCGTCGTGTTACCGGCGCCTTGGCGACGCCGCGCATGTCGGGCGAGGTGGAAGTTCCGCTGACGCAGCGGGAATCGGAAGTGCTCCGTCAATTGGCCCACGGCCTTACGAATAAAGAGATCGGCCAATCTTTGGGCATCAGCTACGAGACGGTGAAGGAACACGTCCAGCACATTTTGCGGAAGATCGGCGTAAACGATCGCACACAAGCGGCGGTTTGGGCCGTGCGCAAGAACCTCGTCTGAACCCGCGGCGCAACTTCTTTGTGCGCCCGACCGCCGACCTTGATTGACATCTATATCGTCGACGACGATTGGGCGGTTTCGCCGCATCGCTCGGCGGAGTAAAATGCTCCGCGTCCAACCGTCGTGGAATGACGAATCTTCGCCTTTTCCGGAGTCCGCCGTGTCGTCCGCCGCTAAGCCTACCGATATTCGCATCCTTTCCGCGGAAACAAAGTTGGAGCGATTCGCCTATCGCTCCCCCATTAAGTTCGGCGGACGTGTGGTAACCGACGTCACGCTGCTGCATGCCTTCGTCGAAGTCGAAACGCGCGACGGGCGCCGCGGACGCGGTTGCGGTTCGATGCCGATGGGCAACGTTTGGGCATGGCCCTGCAAACTTCCGGCTCCCGACACGGAAAGGGCGTTGATGTCGTTCGGCGAACGATTTGCCCGTGAAGCGGCGGCGTATAAAGGCTGCGCCCATCCGTTGGACATCACGCACGATCTGGCCCCGACTCACGCCGAAATTGCCGCAACCGTCGTCCGCGAAATGAACCTCGGTGAGGCGATGCCTCGGCTCGCGCAAATGGTCGCGGCCAGTCCGGTGGAAGCGGCCCTGCACGACGCACAAGGGGTCGCTCTCGGACAGAATTCGTATAACTTGCTCGGCCGGGAGTTCGTCGCTCACGACTTGGCGCACTACCTCACGCCCGACTTCGCCGGCGAGTACCTCGATCGCTATACGCTCCGCGAACCCAAAGCTCGCATGCCGCTGTATCACTTGGTCGGTGCGCTCGATCCGTTGTCCGATGCCGACGTCGTGCAACGGCTTGACGACGGGCTCCCCAATTCGCTTCCCGAATGGATCGCCTACAACGGGCTGACGCACCTCAAGATTAAGCTCAATGGCGACGATCTGAAGTGGGATGTGGACCGCGTCGTCGAAGTCGAACGCGTTTCGGCGCCGGCCCAAGCGGCCCGCGGCTGCAAGCAGTGGCACTATTCGCTCGACTTCAACGAAAAATGCGCCAACGTTCAATACATTCTCGACTTCCTCGGCCTCGTGAAGGAAAAATCGCCGATCGCCTTCGATCGAGTGCATTACATCGAACAGCCGACGCATCGCGATCTGAAAGCGCATCCGGAGAACAAGATGCACGCGGCCGCGAAGATTAAGCCGGTCGTGATCGACGAATCGCTTGTGGATCTGGAGAGCCTACTACTATGCCGCGAACTGGGTTATTCCGGCGTTGCGCTCAAGGCTTGCAAGGGACACACCGAAGCGCTCTTAATGGGTGCGGCGGCGCAAAAGTACGGCATGTTTCTCTGCGTCCAGGACCTCTCTTGCCCGGGCGCATCGTTCTTGCACTCGGCCAGCCTCTCGGCCCGCATCCCGACGGTCGAGGCCATTGAAGGCAACAGCCGACAGTATTGTCCTAAGGCCAACGACGGCTGGCGCGAGCAGTACCCCACGATGTTTAAGATCACTGACGGAACGGTCGGCACGGCTTGCCTGAACGCTCCCGGCCTCGGATATAAGTGGCCCTAATTGCTTTCGAACGTCAAGGCGATCCGGAAGCATAAGCGACCGGAGTCTTAGCGATCAAACCACTACTGCATGACACCCCCCGGCGACAAGCCTGCCACCGACGACCCTCGCATCTACTTCGCCGCCGAGCGCACGCTTTTGGCTTGGGTGCGCACCGGTTTGGCGATGATGGGTTTCGGCTTCGTCGTGGCACGCTTTGGTTTGTTTCTTCGCGAGATCGCAGCGGTACGCGGATTTGCCGCGGCGCACAACGTCGGACTCTCACTTTGGTTTGGAGTGGCGCTGCTCATGCTGGGCGTCGGCGTCACGCTGCTAGCGGCCTTCGGTTATTGGCGCACGATTGAGCGTCTCGACCAAGGCGTACCGTTGCGTTTCAAAAAGCTTTCGCTCGGCGTCGTTTCCGCGTTGGGGCTCGCCGTGCTCGGCCTTGCCATGGCGCTCTATCTGGCGTTTGGACTTAACGAACCGCACTAGCCTCGGCTATTCGGCAAATGTCGGCTCGGCTACCTAAACGAGGCCCGGAATCGGCGGCAATTCAGTCGTCTTTAAAAGGTCGGGCGGCATGCCCGGGACCAATCGCAGTCGACCGACGTCGAATGCCGCGTTCATGATCGTGCCGACGACGTTCTCTTGGGTCACCGGTTCGCTGAGGGCCTCACCGCCGTCGCGCGTCGATTGTCCGTAAACCCGTCCCCGCGGCATGCCGCCGCCCGCCAACATCAGGGCCCCCAGGTTCCCCCAGTGATCGCGACCGCCGCGTTTGTTGATTCGCGGCGTTCGGCCGATTTCGCCGCAGCAGACTAAAAGCACGCGATCGCTCAGGCCGCGCGCCTCGATATCGTCGAGGAACACGCTGACGGCATGGTCGAACGGCAGCCCGGCATAATCCATGACCTCGGCAACGCCCGCATTGTTTACGTCGGCGTGGCTGTCCCAGACGAAGTCGGTGCTGACCGTCACGAAGCCGACGCCCGCCTCGACCAAACGACGCGTCAAGAGCATCAGTTTGCCGAGGCTGCGAGCGTGATCGACGTAGCGATTGTAGTTGTTCCACTTTTTGTCAATCCGATCGGCCGGCATCAGCCGTTCGGTATCGTAATGTTCGAGAGACCGTGAATCTTCCTTGGAAAGGTCAAAGGCATCGGCCGAACCGTTAAGGATGACGCGAAACGCTTGTTCCTGAAAAGCGTCCATGCCCGCGAGCGAGCCTTGTGAGTCGATGGAGCGTTTGATGCCGTCTAAGCTTGCCAACAAGCTACGGCGATCGTTCAACCGATCGAGAGGCAAATTCAAACGCATCGCCTCTTGCAGCGGTCCGCCGCTGCCGGGCACGAACGGCGAATACCCAGCCCCCAGCGATCCGGCATCGTTGAAGCGCCCGAACTTCACTTCGGCTTGGCCCGAGTTGCCTGCGACCGAACGCGGATTGGCCCAAACACTGGTCGGCAAACCGGTGGCGGCGCCGGTCGTTCCCGCGACGCGCGCGTAGATCGCCCCCAGGCTGGTCTGCTTCGTTGCCGCGCTAACGACCGGTTTAATATCGTGTTGCGCGTCACCGGGGACAAACGAGCGCACGATCGTGAGCCGATCGGCGCGATCGGCGAGTTTCGAGAAGGTTGAACCATACGTCAGGCCCGGCACGCGCGTGGCGATCTCTCCCGTGGCGCTGCAAATCTCCGAGGGAGCTTCCATCTTCGGATCGAACGTTTCGATCTGGCTCGGGCCTCCGGACATGTGCAAAAAGACGATCGATCGATTGCGCACGATGTCCGACATGCCGCGTTTGCCGGAAGCTGCTGCGGCAACGCGAACCAAATCGACCTGCGAGAGCGCGGAAAGTCCGCAACCGGCGATGCCGAGCGAACCGATACGGAGAAAGTCGCGACGTTTGAATCGGCGCGAGGTTGTACCCACGGTGAGCATGAGGAATGCTCTTCTGTTTGGAAGGCGAGGGCAAGCAAGAGCGGCGGCGAGATCGATCGGAATTAGTTTATGCGACGCCGCCGGCAGCGTCCAGGCGATTTTAGGCCGGCCGCGATCGACGATTCACGACCAGCACGCGGATATCGCAGACATTCGTGTGCGTCGGCCCGGTTTGCAGCAGGGCGCCGTGCGGTCGAAAGAAGTGATAAGCATCGTTGCGGCGCAAGGCCTCGGCAATTGCCGCAGGCTGATCGGCGAACATTTTCAACAGGCGAGCACCGGCGACGGCGCCGGCCGCATCCGTCGGGCCGTCTTCACCGTCGGTTCCACCGGAAAGAATCACCACGTCGTCATGAATGCCGAGTTCGATCAACCGCTGCATTGCGGCCAAAACCAACTGCTGATTGCGTCCTCCTTTACCGCGAATGGACTCTTGCGCCAGACGAACCGTCGGCTCGCCGCCGGAGATTAAACAATCGGGCCCTTCCTTGGTAAGCATCCGGGCGGCCATCTCGGCAAGATGCCGCCCCAAGTCTTCGGCCACGCCTTCGGGGGCCGTCGCCGAAACCATCGCATGCGAATAGCCAAGTCGTTCCGCAACGACACCCGCCGCATCCACGGCGACGGCATTGTTCCCAATCACAAGATTGATGACGTCGCATTCGGCGTCAACGCGCGGCTTGGGCAATTCGACCAACCGCTCCAAGGCACTCACGACCGGCTTGAGGTTCTCGTGGATGCCGGCGTCAAAGCGCCGCAACACCTCGAGCGCGTCGGCGGGGCCGGTCGTCGTCGGCACCGTGGGTCCGGAGGCAATCACATCGAGCGGATCGCCGAGCACATCACTGATGATCAGCGCAATGAGTCGCTGGGCTCGGCATGCCTGCGCTAAACCGCCCCCTTTAATGCGACTAAGCGCCTTGCGCACCGTATTAAGTTCGGTGATGTGCGCCCCCGCGGCGCTGAGAAATCGCGTCACGGCTTGCTTATCGGCAAGGGTTACGCCATCGATCGGTGCCGGTAATAGCGCGCTGCCGCCGCCGGAGATCAAGCAAATCACCAGATCGTCGGGGGCCGCCGCGGAGACCAGCTTCAGAATCTGCTCAGAGCCTTCAATCCCCTCCGCAGTAGGTTCGTTACGCCCGGCGGGGCGAGCGCCATGCAAATGGATATGCGGCAGCGATCGCACGCAGTCGGCCGGCACATTGACCCAGCCGATCAGTTGCTTCGCCTCGGCCAATTCGGAACCCAGCGCCTCTTCAACGCCGGCAGCCATTCCCGCTCCGGCCTTACCGCAACCCACGACGATGATGCGCCCCAGCCCCGCAAGATCGAACGATTCCTCGCCGACTTGTAACCGACCGTCGACGACCGTGAGCACTTCGCGCACCAGACGACTCGAGTCGACCGCCGCAACGCCCGCTTGCCAAATCTCGCGGGCATCGCGCAATAACTGTTCGTTGGTACGGTCGGACATGGCGTGGTTGCGGGCGTGTTCAATGCGGGAAGCATTCGGAGTGTTGAAAGTTAACAAAGCGGGACGGCCGGCGACAGGTACCCGACCGTCGCTGCCCGCGACACGGCGAATCAATCCCTTCGACGACACCCGAATCCAAATGACTGCAGACTTTCCAGCCGGCTAAACTGAGCGGCAAGCCGTCAAAACCGGCGCAACCATATATTTATTGGGAAGTTAGAGCCGAAGTCGCGCGCGCTCCGACAGATTCGGTATAGGACGCGCATCTAAGGTCAATTCTTCGGAGCCTCGAACTCGTCACGCTGAATCAACCTTGTCCGGAGCGGCTGCCATGACGCAAATCGCCACCCTGATCTCGATCGGCCTGGTAGTGGAAGTTCTGTTCGTAATCGACGTTATGGTCCAGCGGTCGCGTGAGAAAGCCGACCGGTAAGTGACTGATCGAATCGGGCGCGTGCGTGAGGCGGGCGGGGCACATAGAATGCGGGCCGACCTGCCATCGCACCCTCGCCACGGCACCGCATGCTTTTTGCATTTTCTTGGCTGATCGACGCCCCGATCGTCGGAATCTATCTGTTGCTGACAATGGCTGCCGGCATCTGGGTACGCCGGTACGTCGGCAAGGTCGACGACTTTCTCGTCGCCGGGCGAGAAATGAACGTCTATCTCGGCATTGCCTCACTAGCGGCCACCGAGTTCGGCATCGTCACCTGCATGTATTCGGCGCAGCTTGGTTATGCCTTCGGATTTTCCGGCGCGATCGTCGGCGTCTTGAGCGCCGTCGCCATGTGGACGATCGGCGCAACGGGGTTTTGCATTCGCCCGCTGCGAGACTCGGGCGTGATCACCCTGCCTGAGCTGTTCGAGCAGCGATTCGGCCCGCGCATTCGTTGGGCGTCGGGCGTCGTGATTGTGCTCGGCGGCTTACTGAACATGGGAGTATTTCTGCGGATCGGCGGCGAGTTTCTCGTGCTGGCTTGCGGACTCAATCCTCAGTATCTCCAGCTGACGATGACCGCGCTTTTGCTCGCGGTGTCGGTTTACACGATCCTCGGCGGAATGCTCTCGGTGCTCGTCACCGATTACCTGCAATTCATCGTGATGAGCGCGGGCCTTTTGGTCGTGACGTTGCTGCTGCTCGGCGAAGTCGGCTTCGAGCAAGTATTCGCGACGGTCGAAGCACGACACGGCGTCGGGGGCTTCAACCCGCTCGCGCACCCTCAGCTCGGTTGGTCGTTCGTAGTTTTTAATCTGCTGGTGGTGAGCGCCGCCAACCTGACTTGGCAAACGACGATTGCCCGAGTCCTCGCGGCGACCGATTCCGCGACAGGGCGCAAGATCTACACCCGCACGAGCTTTTTCTTCGTCTGCCGTTACCTCATTCCGGCGCTGTGGGGAATCGTCGCCCTGGCGGTTCTGACCGAACCGGACCTTGCCGGGCTTCCCGCGGAAATGCAGGGGGAAAAAGCGTCGCTGTATGCGATGCCCGTTGCGCTGAGCAAATTGGTGCCGGCGGGGCTCATGGGCTTGCTCATCGCCGCCATGCTCGCGGCCGACATGTCGACCGATTCGTCTTACATGCTCACTTGGGCGGGCGTCATCTATAACGACATTCTCGCACCGCTGCGCCGCGGCAAACTCGACGAACGTCGCGGGCTGCTGTGGAATCGCGCCATCGTCGCGATGATCGGCGTCTTCCTGTTCGTCTACGGGCTTTGGTACGAACACGAAGGGGACCTCTGGACCTATCTGGCGGTCACCGGTTCGATTTACCTGTCCAGCATGAGTACGCTGCTCATCGCCTGCTGCTATTGGAAACAAGCAAACAACTGGGGCGCCGGCGCGGCGATTCTCGTCGGCGCAGTCGTCCCCATCAGTCGACTCGTCTGCGAAAAGCTCCCGTCAGACTCCTGGCCCGGCGTCGCAGACTTCGCCAAGGCTTACGAGTATCCTTGGGGCATTGCCGGCTTTATCGCTTGCGCGGCGGCGATGATCTTCGGGTCGCTGCTCAAGATTGTGTTTCACGGCGCGCGAGACTAGCCTCACGTTTTACTCTCAGTTCGTCGACGCAACGCCATGCCTACATTTTGGAAGCTACTATCGATCGGCTGTCTGGTTTGGTACTCGTTCGTTACGCTCTACGTCGCCGTTCGCGGAGCGAAAGACATTCGCGCGATGTTGCGACGGTTAGGCGATCGTATGAGCTAGCGGGCCGTAGGCGTCGAACTGCCTGGCCGGAGGCAACGTCACGACGAACGTCGTTCCCTTGCCGACTTCGCTCTCGACCTCAATCGTGCCGCCGTGCGCTTGCACGATCGCTTGGGAAATCGCCAGCCCCAGGCCGCTTCCGCGTAGACGCCCTTCGCGCTCGCGGCTTTTGTCCCCGCGATAGAACCGGTCGAATACATGCGGCAAGTCGTGCTTCGGGATTCCGCAGCCGCAATCCGCGATCGTCACTTGAGCGCTGCCGTCCGGCATGTTCCGAACATCAACCCGCACGGCCCCGCCCGACTCCGTGAACTTGATGGCGTTGTCCAAGAGGTTGTTGATCACCTGACGCAGCCGGGCCGCATCGCCGGACACCTCCGTCGCGACGCCGAAGGTCGCATCGAGCGCCACCCCCCGTTCTTCCGCTACGCCGCGAAACATTTCCACCGACGATTCCACGAGCTTATCAAGCCGCAACGTTTCGACGTGTCGAATCACGTGCCCGGCTCCGCTCTCGGCCAGAACCAGTAGCTGGTTAACAAGCGTCGTAAGTTGCGAACATTCGTCGGCGACCGTTTCCAGCAGGCTCTGATATTCGTCCGTGGTTCGCGGAGCCCCGAGCGCCACATCCACCGAACTACGAATGGCGGCCAACGGCGAGCGCAGTTCGTGCGCCGCGTTGGCGACAAACTCGCGTTTGCTCTGCAGATACTCGCCGATCTGGTCCAGAAAATGATTGATCGTTCCGGAAAGTTGATCGAGCTCGTCGCCCGTGCCGCGAATGGGCAAGCGATCAGAAAGTTGCGTCAGCCGCAACCGAGAAGCGGTGTGGATGATATTCGTCAGCGGTTGAATGGCGCTGCCGGCCACCCAATAGCCTCCCAGCGGCGCAAGTATAATGACGAGCGCGCCGGCGACCGTCATCACGCGCATGCGCTTCCACACGGCCGCGTTGATCTGCTCCTGCGACGCCCCGACGCGCACCAAAAAGCGCGGCACGCCGTCGCCGATGACGTACCGTTGCGCAACGCGAAATACGCCGATCTGCCGCAGCGGAAACACTCCTTCTTCATCGTGCGGCCGATGTTCCGCATCGATCGGCGGCGCCTCTTTGCTGGCCCAGCTCAGTCGGCCGTCCGGCTCGATGAGTTGCAGAAACAGCCGCTCGTGCGTATGGGTATCCGCCTTGCGGGCCAGCATTTCTTCGACGCGTCGTCGATCTTGGTAGAGCTGAGCGACGGCCTGAGCGGTTTCTTTCGCGTCTTCAAGCAATCGCTCGTCGGTCTCCTCCACGATCGTGTAACGGGACCCTTCATACACGACCAACAACGCCACGACGACCAGTCCGGCGAAGACGCCGCCGTACCAAAACGCCAAGCGAACGCGCAAGTAATACGACGCGGCCTTAATTCGCGCGAACAGCATACCCACGTCCCCGTACGGTGTCGATGAGCGGTTGCGGGGTGATCTTTTCCAACTTATTCCGCAGTCGATTGACGTGCACCTCGATAACGTTCGTGGCTCCTTCCCAATCCGATTTCCACAAATGTTCGCAAAGCATTTTGCGCGTTACCACTTGCCCAGCGTGCCGCATCAGCATTTCCAATAGGCTGAACTCGGTCGGTGAGAGATCCACTTCGCGGCTGCCCGCCGTAACACGACGATTCGTCAGGTCGAGTTGCAACACGCCGGCCTGCAACATCGGCGCGGGGCGCGAACCGGCACGGCGGCATACCGCTTCGATGCGCGCCAGCAACTCCGGCAGCGCGAACGGCTTCACGAGGTAGTCGTCCGCGCCCGCGTTCAGTCCCGCGACGCGCTCTTCCACGCTCCCGAGCGCCGTTAGCAAAATCGCCGGCGTTCGAATACCGCGACTGCGAAGCTCGCGCAGCACGTCAAGTCCGCTGATGCCCGGGAGCAGAATATCGAGCACGATCGCATCGTGTTGCCGACTACCGGCGCCCGCCAATCCGTCGTCGCCGGTCTTGACCCATTCGCAATCGTGCCCCGCCTCGGCCAAACCCTGGCGCAGCGACTTTCCGATGATGGGATCATCCTCCACTACGAGCAAATTCAAGCGTGTCATGTTGATCAATCCAGTTTCCAACTACCCAGGAACATTCAGGGGGAACCGCCCCTCCGGTTAACCGACGACACCTCGCGATCCGACGTCACATCGCACGCGATCGCACGAGCCATTCTATCGGCGTCTACGAATCTTGGAAAATCGCGACGGCAATTCAAGCTCATGCTTCGCCTTCCGCGATTGCGGCGGCGCCATGTGTTGTTTCAGCGCGCCACGTGTTACCTCTCGCGATTTGCTTACAAGGATGTTAGGAGAAACGATGACGCCGGTTGGCAGCGGCAGGCCTTCTTCCGACTGAATGAATTGTAACTCTTTCAGCCCTAACTTTGTTTTCCAATCGACGAGATACTACCTAAAGTTTGCGCCGTAATTCTGCCCGCTTACCGAGCGAGCCGCTTTTGCACCGGCTTGCTTCGCGATTCCCGCCGCTGCATAGGAACTTCAACCATGGCGATCGTCGAGCAAGGGTCTGTTCCGTCTACGGCCTCCGAACCCGCCGACGTTACGGAAGCTCTTCGCAGAACTGCTCCCACGTTCGGCGATAGCGTCGCCGCGGACGTTACCGCCGGATTTCTCGTCTTCCTGATCGCCTTGCCGCTGTGCCTCGGCATCGCTTCCGCCAGCGGCTTTCCACCGGTGGCCGGCATCATGACGGCCGTGTTCGGCGGCATCATCAGCGGTTTCTTCAGCAACTCGCAGCTTACGATCAAAGGTCCCGCGGCCGGCATGATCGCCATCGTGCTCGGCGCCATGACCGACTTCGGATATGCCGCCGGGGGCGCGCCCTCGGCGAATCTTGCCGCATATAAGCTGGTGCTCGCGATCGCGGTCGCGGCCGGCATCGTGCAGATCCTCTTCGGCTTGCTTCGCGCAGGCGTGCTCGGCGAGTTCTTTCCGCTCGCGCCCGTGCATGGGCTGCTCGCCTCGATTGGCTTGATCATCATTGCCAAGCAGCTCCCGTTGGTCCTCGGAGCGCCTTCGCCGAAGGGAGGTCCGATTGCCTGCTACGCTCAAATCCCGGCGGCCGTTCGCAACATGGACGGACGCGTCGCAACGGTCGGGCTCATTAGCTTGGCCATAATGTTTCTCTATCCGTTTGCGAAGTCGCGTATTTCGGCGCTAGGGAAGATTCCGGCGCAGCTGATCGTGCTGCTCGTCGCCATTCCGCTCGGCCAGGCGTTGCACCTTCCCGCGGAGAAGCTCATCAGCCTGCCGGATCACATTCAAGACGCCGTCGTTTTTCCCGACTTCTCGCAAATCTTCGGTTCGACGTCGCTCAAGTGGATCGTGATGTTCGCGCTAGTCGGCACGCTCGAGTCGATGCTTTCGGCCAAGGCGATCGACTTGCTCGACCCTTGGAAGCGCAAGACGGACATGAATCGGGACGTGCTCGGCGTCGGCGCGGCGAACACGGCCGTGGCGTTTGTCGGCGGCTTGCCGATGATCTCCGAGATCCTCCGCAGTTCGGCCAACATCACCAACGGCGCGCGTACCCGTGTCTCGAACGCCGCGCACGGCCTATTCCTGCTCTTAGCGTTGCTCTTTCTGGCGCCGCTGGTGAAGCTCATCCCGGTGGCCGCGCTGGGCGCCATGCTCGTCTTTGCCGGCTTTCGCTTGGCGTCGCCGAAGGAATTCGCGCACATGTGGAAGTCGGGCTACGGACAGTTCTTCGTCTTCGTACTTACCATCGGCTTCATCATGCCGGAAGGACATTTGCTCGACGGAATTTTCGTCGGCGTGGCGGCCGAGCTGATGCTCAACCTCATCGCCGGAGCGCAGCTCACGACGCTCTTCAAGCCGAACCTTGAACTAAACTCGGAATCGAACCGAGTTCATATAACGGTCAACAGCGCGCTGACTTTCACGAATTGGATTCCCTTCGTGCGGACTTTGCGCCGCGCCGACGACGGCGGCCAAAAGGATTTCGTGCTCGATCTGACCGAAGCGCACCCCGTCGATCGCACGGCACGCGACAAACTCTTGATGCTGCAAACCGAGTTTGCCGGCGAAGGACGCCAGTTGGAACTAGTCGGATTCACGGCCGCCGGTCATCACGCGTGACGTTCGGAACGATGGCCGAATGGACGTAAGTACCCGATCGCTTGTGCGACTTACGACGACTCCGACTTTCGACTTGCGCACATAACTTCGGCTATGTGCGCACCCCTTGTGGGTTTTGGGGTTGTGCGCACATAACCGAAGTTATGTGCGCAGGCCGCTTTCAACCGTCGACGTAAGCGGCTATTCAATGATGTGACTTACGTCAATACACTCCGCCTCGGCGCGGCGGACGACTATCAATTGCCAAAGATCACCCTGCACGGTAGCGAAACCGGCGGGCAATCTCCAGGCGATTTTTGGCCGGCCCCAAGTGTCACGCGATGCCGCAAGTTTCGCGTAGGCGATTCCAGTCGACGATTAATGCGCCTCCTTGCGCTTCGTGCCGTTTGCTCCAGTTACAGAACAGTTCGTAGCAGGCGTGATCGATCTCCGTCAACTCTTCGACATGCACGTAGAGCACGACGTCGCACGGAATTTCTTCCAGCCGCTCGGCCAGTATCGGCAACTTGAGGAACACGGCTGCTCCGCGCATCCGCAAATCCGCGGCGCGCTCGTCGGGGCGTTCTTCATAAGAAACGTCGAGCTTGGAGAAGCGAAACAGCAGTTTCAACGACGACAGGATGATCCCCAGCACGACTCCGGACAACAGATCGACGAAAACCACCCCGATCACCGTCGCCGCGTATACCAGCAATTCGCTACGACCATACTTCGCCAATTCGCGCGTGATTCCGAAATTCATGAGCTTATAACCGGTAAGCACGAGAATCGCCGCCAGCGAGGCGGTCGGAATGAGGCGTAGGACGGGAGTCAAGAACGTTACAAACAGCAGCAGCCACACGCCGTGCAACGCCGTGGACCAGCGAGTCCGACCTCCGGACTGAATATTCGCGGCGCTGCGCACGATCACGCCGGTCATCGGGAGTCCGCCGAGCCAACCACAGAGCGCGTTGCCGACGCCCTGCGCGAACAATTCTCGGTCGTATTGCGTACGCGGACCGCGATGCATTTGGTCGACGGCCGTCGCGCAGAGCAAAGTCTCCGCCCCGGCGACGACGGCGATCGTGATGATCGCCGTCGCCAGCGCCCACGGATCGAGGTCCGCGGCTACGTTCGGCGAGACGATTCGCAACTCGTTCCAAAAGTCATGCGGCACGTCGACGTACGCGACCGGCAGCGCGAAGTACGAACAAATCCCGACCGCCGCGATGATCGCAAACAATTGCGGAGGGACGTGTCGGAGCGGATTGGTCCGCAAGGAACTCCAGGTGAGAATCACGGCGAGCGTCGCCAGCGCGACCTTGCCGGCCAAGTCGGGTCGTCGAAGGCTATTGACCAGTCGCGCAAGCTCGTCCGCCGCGGTTCGCATCGACTCTCGCGCCTTGCTTCCGTCGGCCTCGCGGCATTGCGCCGCGGCGGCACGCGCCGCGGTGGTCGCCGCATCGAGCGTTTCCGAGAACGGTCGCTCCGCTTCCGCCGGTTGGCCGAGCGGTCGCCACTCACGTTGTTTCGTGCGTTCGCTCAATTGCTCCAAGCCCTGCACGATCGCGTCCTGCCGCTGAACCGTCGAAGGGGCCGCTCGCGCCGGCTGCTTCTCTCGAGCGATCTCCTTCTCGACGAGTTGCGCAAGCGCGGACTGCTCCGCGGATAGGCGCAGCGATTCTTCGAAGACCCCGGCCTGAAAGCGTCGCTCCTCTTCGTCGCCTACCGGCGGAAACGCCAACCCTTTGGCAAGCGTGTGCGGCATCGCCAAGATGTTTTGCCGACCGTTCTGCTTCGGCGGCTCGTCGAACATGACGTGAAACTGACTCGCGAAAATCAGAATGCCGATGCCGGAAAGCATTCCCTGAACCACGGCGGGCGAAACGGCTCGAAACCAACGCCCGAGACGCAGCGTGCCGGCGATCATTTGCAGAATGCCCGCGCCCAGTACGGCGATGCCGAGCATTTCAAACCCATAGCGCTCGACGAGGACGAAGACGATGACGGTGAGCCCGGCGGCGGGACCGCTTACCTGAAGCGGCGCGCCCCCCAGCAACCCGACCAGAATCCCCCCGACAATCCCGGTAATGAGGCCCGAAGCCACCGGCATCCCGGAAGCCACGGCGATGCCCATGCAAAGCGGCAGCGCGACGAGAAACACGACGAAAGACGGGAGCAAGTCGTGTCGAAAAGTCGCCAACGGCGAATGCTCGGCGGCAGTTGGGCCGGCGGTCCTCATGGTCGTTGCGCTCGGGAGACCGCGATTCGGCAATCAGGCCCGAAAGCGGGGCCGAGCGAGGTGATTCCACTTCCCGAAGGACGGCGAGACCGTCACGCTGCCCGTCACTTTCGCAGCCGAAAGATAACAGTACCGTAATGAATATTACCGTATTGTTAGCTGCCTAGCCAGGGCAACTCGAGACGTGCGGCAAATACAGAGGTGCCGAGCGAGCTAACGGCCGGCACGGCCGCCGTCAACGAGGCTCGGAAAGCTTCCCTGCGGTGCCGGAAGTCCGGAACTTCCGGGGGTCGCAGAAGCATTTCGCCCGTCCGCCGCGCCCGCGGCGTTCTGTTGCGCGATCCGCATCATTTCCGACGGCGGCACATTCGACGGTTGGAGATACTGCGGCTGCGTCATCTCGGGATACCGAAAGCCGCCGTTGGGCGAAATCGACGACATGTTCCCTTGCTGAACGGAATTGCCCGGCGACTGAACCGGCGCCGTTGGTACGGGCACCGATTGAGGGCTCACACTTCCCGGAGCGCTTCCGCCGAACGGCAGGGGAGCCGGGGCGGGGCTTCCTTCGAATCGCGTCGTGCCCGAAGCCGATGCCGCATTCGCCGCTTGCGCGATCTGCTGCGATTGTGCCGGCGTGCGACGTCCCGCCGAGTAGACCTCGATCAACCGACGCGGCGGAGCCGCGGGCGTCTGCGCGGAAGTCTGCTGAACGCTCCCCGCAGCGGCTCCGAAACCGCCGGCCGGCACGACGTTGGGATCGGTCGCTCGCGGCGGCGCTTCGGCGGCGGCCGGAATCACCGCTTGGTTCGGCGCTGCTGCGGGCGTCTGCCCTTGCGCGGCCAGATAGTCTTGTCGCCGTTGCATCGCCTGCGTTACTTGCAGCAACGCCTCGGCGGCGGGCCGCAACTCGGGGTTCACCGAAAGTGCGCGGCTGAAATGCTGCTGAGCCCGATCGAGTTCGCCGCAAGCGGCGCAGAGGAAGCCGATGTTCTGCTCCGCCTCGGCCTCGCCGTTGCCCCGTCGGAACAAGTCGTAGGCTTCGTCAATTCTTCCTTGTTCGCCGACGACCATCGCCAAATTATTCAACGCGGCCCGATGCTGCGGATCGATCGCGAGTGATTGCCGCATCGCCTGCTCGGCCTCGGGCAATTTGTTTTGCAGGTAGAAGCAGAAGCCGATATCGCTCCACAGGTCCGGCGTCGGCGTGCTGTATTGCAAAGCCTGTTGGTAAAGTTGGTGGGCTTCGTCGTATTTGGTTTGCTGTGAGGCAATTACGCCGAGCCGATGATAGCAATCACGGCTCTTGGGCTCTTCCTTGAGAATCTCGCGATACGCTCCCTCGGCGGCGGCGAAGTCTTTGCGACGTTCCATGATGCGCGCTTCGGCGTATTGCTTATTCAAGCGATCTTGGCGCGCCTTGCCTGTAACTTGATCCTTCACCGTGGCGCCGGCCGAGCGAACATCGTCCCAGGTCGGAACGAGCGAACAACCGGCGGCCGAGAGCATCGAACCGCCGAGAAGCATGGCGCCGGCCCAGCGTCGGATCATCTTGCCGTCGGCCGCGATATTCCACTTCATATACACACCTTTAATCAGGCGATGGGGGAAACGGCCCTCAGATCGGGGCTCGAGTATTTGCGCGTTGCGAGCGGCTGACTGCGTAAACGACGCGGCGTCTCGAAGGCCGGGGGCTTCCGAGACGCTCGTTCGTCGGGTTGTCGAAGAGTGCTTAATACAAATTGCTTGTTAGATCGACCGTCGGTTCCATGACTACGAACCAAACCCGCCCATGCCGCCCATGCCGCCGCCGAAGCCGCCGAAGCCGCCGCCGGCGCCGCCGAAGCCGTTGCCTTGGCCGTAGCTAAAGCTGCGACCATAGCTCCGTTCGGCTTCCAGATCTTCCTGTCCGCGCACCAAAGACGGCGAGACGACGACGCGTTGCTCCGCATCGGGTACGCCCATCGCCGTGAGGGCCTGAACGACCACGGCCCGGCGTTGCATATCGAGCGTCGAGTTTGGATGGACCGGATACTTATATTCGGTTCCTTCCAACTTGCTCGTCACGCTACGCTCGACCAAGACCGGAAAGTTGTGTCCGGCGTGGAGGCGTCCGGCGATCTGCTTCAAATGATCTTCGCCCGCCCAGTTGAGGCGCGGTTGGTTGTAGACGAACTCATGCTGATAGAGCACGAACTTCCCCGGCTCGGCATTTTCGGCCTGGGCGATCCAAATCGGATCGGTCAGCGTGCCTTGCGGAGCAGGGGACGTCCCGCCCATGCCGAACCAACTAGGCCAGGCAATCTGGATGCAGCCGCCGGCCGTCGCCAACAGAAACGCCGGAAGAATCAACGCGTAAATCCGGCTGCGTCGCGTATTGTTCGTCTTCATGGGTCAAAGTCCTTTTCGACCGAAAGCGGCGAGTCGGGATTCGCCGCCGATCAAATCTTCGTCCTTCGTTTCTTCGTTCGCCGTCGTCTTCGTGCAATGTACTATCGCCGCTTGCCGAGCTCGCCGCGGCACGTCAATTCGAAAAGCCTACGGGCCCCTGCATGTAGTAGCCGGTAGCCTGCGTGTAGGCCGACGTTCCCTTCCAGCCCCACAACGCGGCGCGTCGGGCGTCAAACGCGCTCCATTGGTAAATCGGCCAAACCGTGCTGCGGTGGTGCAAGTCGGGCCGACCTTCGTAGCGCCCCAACAGGAAAAAGTCGATGTCGTCCGGCTCCGTGACTTCCATGCCCGGCAACACCATCGGCACTTGCTCGGGTTCGAGCGGGTGAACCAGTTCCGGGCTGACGAGAATCACCAGTTCGGTTTCATCGCGTTGGACCGACCGACGGCTGAAGAACAGATCGATGCCGGGAATATCGCCGAGCCACGGCACGCGGACCTTCGAACTATCTTGCTTGTCTTGAATCAAGCCGGCGATCGCGAGCCACTGGCCTTCGCGAAGATTAACCTGCGTATAGGCGCTTTCCACGTTCAACCCCGGTACGCCGTTTACCGTGGCTTCCTGGCTGATTTCACTGACGGTCGGCGCCACCTGCAAGCGGATGTGATCCTTGTCGAGCACCGTCGGCGTGAACTGCAACTGCGTACCGAACCCTTGAAACTGCGTGGCGTTTCCGGCAATGCCGTTGATGCCGAACACGGTCGGCACCGCGAACTGTCCGCCGGAGATGAAGTAAGCGGGGTAACCGCTGATGGTCACCAAGTTCGGTTCGGCCAAAATCTTCGTGGTGCGGTTACTGCTCAAGGCGCTCAGCGTAAGTTGCACGTCGGTCGAATTGAGCACGGCCTGATACGCCCCGGCCACGTTCAAGTTCGTCGTGACGCTAAAGTCGCCCGCTTGGGCCGAAAATTGCGAGCCGATGGTGCGCAGGGCGCCGCGCGTCAATCGTGCAATTCGAACTTTGAGAAGCACCTGATGCTCGCCGGGCACTTCCAACATGCTGATGACTTCGGAAGAAGCCCAATCGTTGGCGCCGAAGCCGGCCAAACGAGCTCCTCGACCGCCTCTACCGAGTCCGCCGCCCCATCCGCCCCAACTGCCGGGCCCCATCAATCCGCCGTTCTGGTCGATCGATTCGCCGCGAACGATGTTCATGATCGCCGTGGCTTCTTGCGCGTCGCGAGCCTGTCCGCGAACGACGAGCTTGTCGGCGACTGTAATCAACTGCACGTGGCTGTTGGGAAATAATTCATTGATACGCTTGGCGAGCTCGCCGTATTGCGTACGCAGGACGTCTTCTTCCGTAAGATCCGGATGTACCTTCACGAGGTAGCGAATGTTCGGATGCAACGGAGTCTTGCCCGGCGCCGGCTGAGCATCGCCGAACCAGAGCGTCACGGTCGTTTCACCGACACGGCGACCAATGAGTTCGAACTCGTTCGGCGAGAAGTTCACCGTCTCCACGACGCCCGGTTCCGCGATCGAGACGCGCACTACGGGTAGTTTCGTCGTGATGAGTTTCGAGCGATGTTGAATCAGGTCCAGACGAACATCGGGCTCCTGCACGGAGGCGATATTGGTGTCAAAGCGTTCCCGCACCATCGGTTGCATATCTTCGGGACGCTGCGGCAGATTGCGATACTTCACGGCGTCGGGCTGCGATGCCGGGTCGTAATCGTACGCCGACGCCGCCGAGTAACCTTCGGGAGCTTGCGGTGCTTGCTCGGCCGGCCGTGGCCAGTTGAACGTGGGAACGCCGACTCCCGGCACGCCCACGCCCGGCACTTGCGCTTCGGCGGCTGTCGCGAAGCCGAGCGCTAAGACGAGCCCGTATTGAGTCGCTCGTCGCAGCAAAGCCCAAGGCTTCTGCCGTGCCGCTCGACTCCGTTTGAATACGTTCATGAAACCACCGCTGTGTTTGTTCAGCAAAACACGCCAGTTCGATCGCGCCGACGCGTAGGGCTCGGTCCGCCTGAGACGCTTCCCCACTCATTCTCGGTTTATTGAGAACGAAGCGAAAAATCGGCGCAAGCCCGATATCCATGTCGGGTATCACTAGTTTCGACACGCCCCCCTTGGAAATTGAACGGGATTTGACGACGGGGCGTGATTTCACGACCGTAGCAGCTATCACACCCGTGTGATTTAATCCGTTTGGGTTATGCGCGTTTCGGCCCTCACTTTGCGGCTTGCCGCAGACATGCCGCATTTCCTAGCCATTGGGCACTTCGCGGCCGCAGGTCGGCTGCGCGTCTGCGCTGCCCGCATTGCCGGCTGGGGATCAAATAGAATCGACTTGCGAACCATTCGATTCGCAAGTCGTTCGGGTTAGAGCGTCGTGCAATCCGCGATCGTCGCAGGTTCGCAGCCGTTCCAGGCCGCTCCGCTGCTAGCCTTCGCTGCCGGCCCAAGCGGCGACGCTTACGCACTTCGACTTACTGCCGGAGTCCGAACCGTTGTCGCAGAAGTCGGTTTGATCTTGGAAGTGGCCGCCGCCGGTCGAGGCGCCGTGTCCGGTCGTGCCGCTGTAGCAATACGATTGATTGATGTTCGCAAAGGCCTGTCCGACGTCGGC
>CAZWDN010000024.1:0-29064 GCA_964633125.1 uncultured Pirellula sp.
TGGGCACCAACGCCAACGCGACCTTCTCGAAGGTCTCCACCTCGCTCACCAGCGCCTCTAGTTAGTCTGACGCGCTTCGGCTCTTTCGCTCACGAAACCTCGTCGCTCTTACGGGCGACGAGGTTTTTTTGCGCTGTAGTGCAAACCGGTGCTCGTTGCCGGGCGACGTCGAGAGTTATTGCTCGACATTCTGTTTTGCCGGCTCGAATTGCGCACGGTACTTCTTTTTCCACCCGGCAATCGCCAGCAAAGCCGTCGTGGCCTTGTCACCTTCGATGAGCACGCCGTCAACAAAGCCCCACGCGGTATACGACTTGCCGGATTGTCGCATGTCGACCTCATGCGTACGGCCGTCATAGGTCGGAACATCTTTGATGGGTTTGGGACGCATGTGACGATACTCCGAAGACGTATTGAACCTTGCGTAAGCACTAATGTGGAACTGGACAATCGACTTCGCGGCCGTCCATGCCCGTAGCGTAGCCATATCGTCGCTGAAGCGACGAATCATTACGCCATTAATTCGCAGAAACGACAAATTAGGGCGTTCGACCCGTTGAAGCGTGCCGTCGCGCCGTTTGGAAGCGATGCCGGCAGAGGGAGAGAACCCGCGTCCAGTCGAGGGATTCTCGATGACTCGTGTCGACGCGGCTATGAAAAGCGGGTAAACCGTTGTGCCGCGTATCTCGAACTCGATCTCTGTCGTTGGCCATAGATGAAATTGCGTAGCCCCCTGCTGAACTGGATGGCGGCAACTTGCGTGGTTTGCGCATTCCGGTTGCTCTTTCGAACGGTTCGGATTCGCTATCAAGAGTGCGATCCGAAAACGAATCCCTACTGTGGTAGTGGTCCGGCAGTCGTTTACAGCGTCTGGCATGACGCCATGATCTATTCGATTTTTGCCGGTCGCCATCAACGGACCGTCGCCTTGGTGAGTAAACATCAAGACGGGAGTTTGCTTGCCAGTTGCCTTGGAATGCTCGGAATCGGCTTGGTACGAGGTTCAAGCAGTCGTTCCGGAGTCGGCGCATTGCGAGAATTGATCCGGCTTCCGGAAGACCGAAATATCGTCATCACGCCGGATGGTCCGCGAGGACCGGAGCATCGAACCAAGCCGGGAATGACGCTGCTGGCGTCGAAGACGGGACGTGCCGTCGTCCCATCAGGTTTCGCAGCTGTTCGCTTTTGGACGGTGCGAGGAAGTTGGACGGATTTCGAAATCCCCAAGCCGTTTACGACGGTCTATTTCCTTACTGGTAGCCCGGTTACGTGCAGTCCCGAATCTTCGCGCGAGGAATTGGCCTCGATCGAAGAGGGGATCCAGGTCGAAATGGACCGGCTAACCAATGCCGCTCATCGCTTAGCAAAACGGGAGCGCATTGCCGCTTAGGCGGCTTTGCCACCGCGAATCGCCCCGGTTTCACCGTCGCTTGAGAACACGGTAAATCGGTACCTTGAACCTGCCGTCTAGTCCGAATTTTCCGCCGATTGTGCGCAATCTCGGAAAAATCGAGTTTTGCCCCCCAAACAGCAATTGGGTTTAGGCCGACGTCCTGATAGACTTTTGCACAGTTGTCTTGACGACCCGATCCGCGGCTTGATCTCTTCTGCCGCCGTCTGTATCGCCCTAGCGACTTGGCGGGCCCACCACTTGGGCCCCATCCCCTCGGCCCGGAATGCTAATTGGGTCGAACTGATTTGTTTCTGTTGAGGATTTTCACGTGAGTAAGAGATTGTACGTCGGCAACTTGAGCTACAGCGTCACCAATGACAGCTTGGAGCAATTGTTTGCCCAGTATGGGGCGGTGCGCAGCGCGCAAGTGATTCAAGATCGCGACACCGGTCGCAGCAAGGGCTTCGGCTTTGTCGAAATGGAAGACGACAACGCCGCGAACGATGCGATCAAGGGGCTGAACGATACTCAGCACGAAGGTCGCCCGTTGACGGTCAATGAGGCCAAGCCGCGTGAAGAACGCAGCGGTGGCGGCGGCGGTCGTGGTGGCTACGGCGGCGGCGGTCGCAGTGGCGGCGGCGGCTACGGCGGCGGCGGCGGTGGTCGTCGCTATTAGTAGCGCGAGCGTCTATCGCGACGCTCATGACGATCAATAACGCTACAACTCAATAACGCTACAACAAAGTAAAGCGGCGAACGGGAGCATTGTCCCCGTTCGCCGCTTTCTTTTTACAGACGACGGATTTAACTCGGCGGTGCGGTTTACACTGCAAGTATGCTGCTTCGCAAGTTTCGCGCAAATGCGCAAAGCCTAATCGTTCGAAGCGATCTGCAGACGCACTTCATAACGCGTCATCTTATTCACCTTTTGTGACAACTGCTTCACATCGCAATCAACCCGACATTCGGCAATGCTGCGGGAGTAGGCCACCCAAGAGCCGCCTTGATATTCAAACGTGTTTTTTTGCTCATCTTCAAGCAACACAAACGGCTTACCGTAGACCTTTGGCGGCGTCTTAATTAGGTATGCCGGAATCACCGGAGCCACGGGAGGCGCCGACGACCGAGGGGCACTTTTCCGCCGCTGTTGCTGATAGGGTCTACGTTGTGCCACTGCTGGATTCCTCAGGTTTTGATGAGTTCCGCGCAAATCAGGGAGGCCGGCGACAAGTGTCGCGACTCAAATGCCGCGAAAAATTCCCGACATCCGTGCTCTTCCATGGGAACTGACAAAAAGAAAAGAGCGACTCCTCTCATTAGCGACGATTCCGCGTTGGATGACAAGTGCCTAAGCGCCGGGATTGTCGGAAAGAATGAGGGCGATTCTGGAGAATGCGTCCCACACGCGGTCGTTCATAGACGATAATCGAAAAAGTGAATTCGATAGCATCGCTCGCAATAGTCGCGAGTTGCAGTTTCGGTTCGTTCTACGCGGTGATGCGGATGAATCCTACTCGCAAAACAAAACTCGACGATCTGGCGGCGGTTCAAGGTTTGCGGCAACGTCGGCAATATCTTACGCCGAACGTCCAGGTCCGTGAGCGGTTGTTTGAACTGCAGGAATTCATTCGACAGCTTTCGCAAACCGTCCAAGGCCAAGCCGATTTAAGACAACGTTCGGTTCGGTACGGCGCGTGCGAAATCTTGCCCGACGAATCAGAGTTGAACTTCTACGGCAGGCTTCGCCGCTGGATGGACCACGACCTTACGTCGTCGGTAAAGCGCGATGCGTAAACTACCGCTACGCTTCCATATCGGTCGCCAGACCATTCTCACGGCAGTGGTCCACTACGACGACTGTTAGTTCATTGCCGTATTCGTCCCGCTTTTTTTGCCCAATGCCGCGGATCTGCGTTAAAGCTTCCGCAGTGCTGGGGCGGTATCTGGCCAAATCGCGCAAGACGGCGTCGCCAAAAATAATGAAAGGCGGCAAGCCGCGCGCTTCCGCCTTCTCGCGGCGCCATTGTCGGAGCGCTTCGAAGAGTCCGCGGTCGACCCCCTCCCAGGACTCCTTCTCCGATTTCGATTCTTTGCGCGTGCGACTCCGTTCGGAACGGCCGCCTCGCTCGGTTGCCTTGAGCAATCGCGGTGTGAAGTCGCCGCTCATGACGTCCCGGCCGTCGGCGGTGATTTGTAGGACGCCGTATTCGCCCCCTTTTACAAGGCATCCTTGGCCGACAAGTTGCTCGATCCAATCACGAACCTGTCGCTTATCGTGCGTTTTGAGTAGTCCCCAAGTGCTGAGTTTGTCGTGCCCCTTTTCGACGACGCGCTGTTCCTTGCTGCCGACCAAAACCTGTGCCGTATAGTCGCCGCCGTAATTCTCGCGCAGTCTCGCGACGCAAGAAATGATCTTCTGGGCCGTAACGAGAGAATCGTCGGCCAGTTCCACTTCGTCGAGGCAAAAATCGCAAGCCAGGCATTTGTCGTCGGCGAGCGATTGCCCGAAGTACTCGACGATCGCACGGTGCCGACAGCCGACTCCCGTGCAGTAACCCTCCATGCCTTCGAGAATCGTCGCGGCGGCCGCCGCGGCTTCGGGCGGCAACTCCTTTTGAAAGCTGCGCCACATTTGAAAATCGGCGCCGGAATAAAAGAGGCAGCATTCCGCTTCGAGTCCGTCGCGTCCGGCGCGGCCGCTTTCCTGTTGATAGCTTTCCAAACTCTTCGGCGCGCCGGCATGCACGACGAACCGGACGTCCGATTTATCGATACCCATGCCGAATGCAACGGTAGCGACGATGATCTTGGCGCGATCCTTAATGAAGGCGTTCTGATTGCGCTTGCGAACGTCGTCGGCCAGGCCTGCATGGTACGGCAGTGCTTTGTGACCGAGTTCTACCAGGGCGGCACAAACGTCTTCGACGTCGGCCCGACGCATGCAATAAATCACGCCCGATTCGCCGAGATGCCGATCAACCACGGCGCGAATCTGGGCTAGGCGATCCGTGCGGCGTTCGACGCGATAGACGAGGTTCGGACGATCGAACGAGCCGACGTGTACGGCCGGATCGACCAATTGCAATTCGCGGGCAATGTCGCGGCGCACGCGCTCGGTGGCGGTGGCCGTGTAGGCGTGAACGGCCGTGTCGGGAAATCGCTCTTTCAGCAGGCTCAGCATCCGGTATTCCGGACGGAAGTCGTGTCCCCATTCGCTGATGCAGTGTGCTTCATCGATAGCAAAAAACGACGGCCGAATGTTCGATAGAAAATCGAGCGTCCGATCGGTGGTGAGTCGCTCGGGCGAAAGATATAGCAACTTGATTCGGCCGGCGCGGACGTCGTCAGCCGTGCGTCGTCGCTCGTCCGGCGAAAGCGTGCTGTTAACGTACGCCGCGGCGACGCCCGCCTCGACGAGGGCGTCCACCTGATCGTGCATCAAAGCGATCAGCGGTGAAACGACCACTGCGGTACCGGGCATCGCAAGGGCCGGCGCCTGGAAACAAAGCGACTTGCCGCCGCCGGTCGGTAATACGACCACGGAATCTCGGCCGGCTAACACGGCTTCGATGGCGTCGCTTTGCAGCGGACGAAACTCGTCGTAACCCCAGACTTTGCGAACAATATCCCGCAGCGCTTCCAACCCTTCGCTCCTTCGCTTTGCTTCCGACTTGGGGCAGTTCTCCGCAATTCCGTAGGGTATTAATTGTCGCGACTTCGTTGCCGATTGTCCATTGCCGGGCCGTTATGTTTCTCGGCGTCGTCGCTACAATGGGCGTTCTTTGTTATTCCAAGTCGAGTTCTCTTTCCGCATTGCCATGGATCAGCGCCTAACGCTCCCTCGCGATACCAATCAGGTACGCGGCCTCGCGCAATACGCCATTGATTTTTTGGCAGATCGATTTCCCGAACCGAGCGAAGCCGTATACGGTCGCGTCGAGCAGTTGCATCTCGACAGCATCGCTTGCGGAGTTTCGGCGCTCGCTTGCGGTACGAATGCGCCGAACATATTGCGACGCGAGGCGCTGGGATATCCCGCGACGTCGTCGGGCGGCTCGGAGCGGTACGGCGCCGCATTGTTCGGCAGTCGGGTGCTAGTGAAGCCGGAGAAGGCTGTTGTAGCAAACTCGTCGGCCGTGCGCGAATGGGATTCCAACGGCACCAATTTCGGCTACGACCCAAAACGCGGCAACACGGCGGGAGAATTTGGCCACAACGACTTTTATCCCGTCGCCGTCGCCGCGGCGCAGATCGCCGGCTACGACGGTCGCCGGACCTTGAAGGCCATGCTGCTCGTCGACGAAATCCGTGGCCGGCTGGCGGAAGTCTTCTCGCTAAAGTCGTACAAGATCGACCATGTCGTACATGGGGCGATCGCCTCAGCCTTGGTTTTTGGTGCGGTTCTCGGCGGCACCGTCGATCAGCTGGAATCCGCCGTCGGGCTCACCGTGGCCCATTACATCCCGTTCCGGGCCATCCGCCACGGCAAGCAACTGTCCGATTCCAAAGGCGCGTCGGCCGCCATAAGTTCCGAAGCGGCGGTGTTGAGTGCACAACGCGCACTCGCAGGCTTCGTCGGCCCCGCCGACATCTTTCGTAATGCGGAAGCCGTCTTCTGCTTGTTCGAGAAGCCGGCCCGTCGCGGTGAGAGCCCCTTTGAGCTTTCGTTGGGAACTTCGGGAGATGAGTTCTCCGTGCTCGGCATGCACTTCAAGCTCGGCCTCTATGAGCACCAATCGGCAGGAGCCATTCACGGGCTGATTCAGTTGCTTACCGCGCACCCGGAACTGCTCGTCGACGAACAGCTTCTCCGGCGTATTCGTATCACGATCTATCAGCCGGCGTTCGACATCATCGGCGACCCGGCCAAGCGCGACCCGCAAACACGGCAAAGCGCCGACCATTCGATGGTTTACATCATCGCCACGTTGCTGCGAAAAGCCCTGGAACAGCGCCAAGCCGGTTGGCGTGAGTTGATGCTGCTTCCCGCCGACTACGACGAGGCCGCCTTGCGCCATCCGCTAACGCGAAGTCTGATCGAAAGGATCGACTTCCTTCACGGCGGCCCGGAGTACGACGCGCTGTATCCCGACGGCATTCCGACGTCGCTCGAAATTGAGCACGCGAAGCTAGGCAAGGTGGCGGGCGAATTGGTGATGTACCCGGAGGGGCATGCCCGCAATACGAGCGGCAATTTCTCTAGTTTGCTGCAATTTAAGTTCCGCAAGTTGGCGGCGTTGGGGGTCGACGACGTCGCTGCTTTAGAAGCCCGCTTTACGAATTTACACGGCAAGTCCGTCGAGGAGATTCGCTCGCTGTACGATTTTCGAATTCGCGGAGTCGCCTAGAGTGACTTCCGATCGTCGATTAACGACTACGCATTCTCCCAAATACCGGCGGCGCGCAGCACCGTCTCATGTACGGCGATGTCGTGCGCCGCATTCCAGGCCAACGACTTCTCTTTACGGATGACCTTCGCCAAGTCGACGAACTCCCAGTCGTATCGCCCCGGCGGCGCTTTCAAGGAAACGGTCTGTTCCCCCTTCTTGTATTCCTCGTGAGGCTCGCTCAGCCAAAGGCGGAAGTTGTTCGACTCAAGCGGCGAAATCTCCATGCCGCCGCGCGTGCCGACGACTTGGAATCGCCGGTGCGGACCGCCGTACGGATCGGCGTGATTGCAGCGGATCGTCGCCGTCGCCCGCGGATATTCGAGTACGGCTAACTGATTGTCGACGAGCGCCCCTGCCTCGGATTGCGATCGCTTGCCGAAGGCATGCGTTTGTGCCGGCTTCCCGAGCACGGTCACGGTTGCATCGATGATATGGCAAGCCAGTTCAAACATGCCAGAGCCGGGCAGTGCTGCGAGTTCGTTTCGTATTCCCGTTGAGGCGAGTTTTCCCATGGAGCAATCGACCTCCAAGACGTCGCCGAACCAACCTTCACGGGCCGCGCGAAAGAGGAGCATGAACGCCGGGTTGTAACGCAGCATGTAGCCCATTTGCACGGTCAAACCGCGGCGTTCCGCTGCGGAGCGCATGGTGCGGAAGTCTTCGTGACGAAGCGCTCCGGGCTTGTCGAGGTGAATATGTTTACCGGCGGCGATTGCACGGCCGGCGGTCGCTGCAGAGTCGGCCATACGCGTTTCAACGATGACGGCAGAGAGGTTAGGAGTTGCGAGCAATTGTTCCTCGGACAGCCAGCGAACTTCGGCGTACGTCGGACTTCTCTCGGCTTGTTCTCGTAGGGTCTTATCGCCTTCAGCGATTCCTACGACGTCATAGAGGTCGCGAAGGCTACGAACGGCCGCAAACTTGCCGGCGGCATGTGCATGTCCGGTGCCGATCTGCCCGATCTTGATTTTACTCGTCGCAGCGGACTGATTGTCGCCGCGACTCGAGCGCGTCGGGAAGAACGTCGGCGGGCCGACCATCAAGGCAACGCCGGCCGCGATGTATTTGGCGCTCGATTGAAAAAAGGCACGTCGCCGCATTGCGGATCTCCGTTGACAAACTTCGCCGAACGCCTGCAGGTGCGGCGTCGGTTATGGTAATCGTCGTGGTAGTTCTACGCTACGATCGATTTGACGGAGTATTGCAATGCCCCTCGTTGTCGATGCCTCGCTCCATTTCAGTGTACCGCAGGGCACGCATACCCTGCGGGCTGTGAGGGCTATCGTCACTGCATGGGGCGCGTTGCCGCAACAGGTCATCGACCTTGAATACTCAACGGCATTCGATTCTTTCAGAGGAATCGGCGTCGGAGTTGAGAGTGAACGGATCGTTCATAAAAGGTACAGGAATCAAGGTCGTCAAGATTCGCCGAGAATTGATTTCAGACCTAGGCTACAAGCTCTCGAACTGCTCAAGCACTAAGTAATGCGAGTGGGTGCCGCATTGGCGATTTCGGCCGGAAGGCCCAATCATGCATCTGTCTTGACGAACCAATTGTTGAAGTACGAAAACACCACCTTTTTCACGTCGGAATCGGCCCGTGCGATGATCCTGCCGGAAAGCAGGCGCCATCGCGGGGCTTGAATTGGAGATGTTTCCATTGCGAGCGAAAGGTAAGTCTTGCCGGCAGCATGCCGGAAAAAGTTGCTATTTGCAGGGGAAAACGAATTGTTTCCCCCTGGAATAGGGAGTGGTAACATGGAGCGAAGAGGCGAACGCTGATTCGCCTCGTCCAAAGCGCCGCGGGGCCGTTGCTCAGAGGAGTGTGGCGTCACCGTGAACGATCCCATTCGGGTCTTGCTGATCGCGAACCTTTCGGACGACGTCGAAGTATTTCGACGTGCGCTCTTAAACCCGGCCGCGCCGTTCGAGGTGTCGCACGTCGGCTGTCTCGATTCGGCGTTGACGGCATTATCCACGAAGAAGACCGACGTCGTATTGCTGGACATCGATCTCATCGACTCGCATGATCGACGCCCGCTCTCGACGTTGCGTGAACACGCTCCCGGCGTGCCGATCGTCGTGTTGTCGAAAACGCTCGATCCGGAACGCGCAGCTCAGCTAGTACAAGAGGGTGCACAAGATTGCATCTCTCGAACCGCAATCGATTCCGGTTCGCTTGTGCGCGCCGTTTGGTACGCCGTCGAACGTTCGGCACGGCAGCGCGCCGAGCTCTCGTTGCTCGATTCCGAGGCGCTCTACCATTCTTTGGTGGAGAACCTGCCGGTTTGCGTGCTGCGGAAAGATCTCGCCGGGCGCTTTACTTTTGCGAACCGTGCCTACTGTGAGTTTACGGCACGCGATCCCCAGGAAATTCTAGGGAAGACCGACTACGATCTCTCTCCCTTTGAGATTGCTCGGAAGTTTCATGAAGATGATCAAATCGTCATTGAGACGGGGCGACAGATTCGCTTCGTCGAAATGAACAAGACCGACGACCGAACATTGTGGGTCGAAGTGATTAAGACGCCTGTTGTCGATGCGCGCGGAAGAATTGTCGGTGCGCAAGCATTG
Organism: uncultured Pirellula sp.; assembly: GCA_964633125.1. GTDB lineage: Bacteria > Planctomycetota > Planctomycetia > Pirellulales > PNKZ01 > PNKZ01. The sequence continues at coordinate 9,358 of CAZWDN010000024.1, forward strand.
TTTTGGGACGTCACCGAGCGCCAACTCGCCGTAGAAGCCTTGAAGCAAGCAAAAGAAGCGGCCGAGGCGGCGAGCGTCGCGAAGAGTCAGTTTCTCACCAATATGAGTCATGAGATTCGTACCCCGCTCAATGCGGTGCTCGGGCTCACCGAACTGGTGCTCAAAGGATCTCTCACGCCGACCCAACGCGAATACCTTCAATTGGTTCGCGACTCCGGCGAATCGCTCTTATCGGTGATCAGCGACATCCTCGATTTCTCCAAGATTGAAGCCGGTAAGCTGAGTCTGGAGACATCTCCCTTCGACGTCCGCGAGCGCGTCGGCGATGCCGTAAAATCGCTGGCGCTGCGGGCTGCGGAAAAGAAGCTGGAACTCGCTGTTCATGTCGCCCAAGAAGTACCCGATTTCATCGTGGGCGACCCTTATCGCTTGCGTCAGTTAATCGTCAATCTGGTCGGCAATGCAATCAAGTTTACGGACGAAGGCGAAGTTGTCGTCGACGTCGGAGTGGATTCAGTGCAAGAATCCGTGGTCCGCTTGCGGTTCACCGTGTCCGACACCGGCATTGGAATTCCGGAAGATAAGCTGGCGACCATCTTTCAGGCATTCGAACAAGTTGACTCGAGCGCCACGCGACGGTTTGGGGGCACCGGTCTCGGTTTGGCGATCTGTTATCGCTTGGTCGAACTGATGGGGGGCCACATCGGCGTTGAAAGCGAACCGGGCCGCGGCAGCCGTTTCCACTTTCAGGTGCCGTTTGCACTGAGCGATCAAATCGCTGCGGATTGTCGACGCGCGTCGGGACGATTGAGCGGCAAACGCGTGCTGATCGTCGACGATCACGCCACGAATCGACGCATTCTCGAAGAGATGTTTCGTAACTGGGGCTTGCTGCCGACGTCCGCCGCGGGCGTGCATGAAGCGCTGGGCCGCTTGGTCGCGGCGAAGCGCGGCGGCACGTCGTTTGATCTCGTCGTAACCGACGTGCGTATGCCGGAAATGCACGGGGTCGATTTTGTCGAGACCATGCGTGTCGAACCGGACTTTTCCGATGTCGCCGTCATCTTGCTCTCGTCCGTCATCGACGATTCGATTCTCGATCCCGCGCGTTGCCGTGAACTACGGATCGACGCTTGCTTGACGAAGCCTGCCAAGCAATCGGAGCTCTTCGACGCCGTCGTGCAGGCGCTGGGCATTCAACTTCCGGAAGGAGAGCTCGTCACTTCGGAAGACGCCGATTTGCTCGGCGGTATCCGTACGCTGCGGATCTTGCTTGCCGAAGACAACGAGGTCAATCGACGACTGGGCGTCGGCCTACTGGAGTCGTGGGGACATCAGGTATCCGTCGCCCGGAACGGCTTGGAAGCGGTCATGGCGTGGCGAGCCGAGCCGTTTGACCTCATCGTGATGGATGTGCAGATGCCGGAGATGGACGGTCTCCAGGCAACTCGACTGATTCGCGACGAGGAGAAGCAAACCGGCGGTCATATTCCGATTATCGCCCTCACGGCGCACGCAATGCAGGGAGATCGCGAAGAATGTCTTGCCGCAGGCACGGACGATTATGTTGCCAAGCCGTTACGCGTGGAAAAGCTCTTGGCGGCGATGTCGGGAATCACCGGACTGACGCGAACCAACGGCCATTGCCCGGCATCTATGATCGCGGAAGCGACGGAATACGCTTCGCCGACGCCGGAAGCGAAAGGGGAACCAGATGAGAACCCTAATCAGAATGTCTGTGCCGCGGCCTCGGTTGAAGCCGGGGCGGTCGCCGGCGCCGAGGTGAGGAATCCTGCGGTCGATTGGGCGCAGGCTCTGGATGCCGTGCAAGGCAATCGGGAATTGTTGAAAGAAATCAGCGAAATGTTTTTGCTGGAGAGCGCCGCGTTGAGGTCGCAGATTCGACAAGCGATCGGCCTCGGCGACCTGAAGGCGGTGCGTCGCGACGCGCACACGCTAAAAGGCGCCCTCTACGTTTTCGGGAATCCGACGGCAATTAAGTTAGCAAGCCAACTGGAGTGCCTCGGGGCCAACGGCGACCAGAATGCCGTACGCGCGGCGATCCGCGACCTCGAAGCGGAGTTACAGCGGCTCCACGACGCGTTGCAATATTCGGCACCATAACGAAGACGTCCTCGGCTTAGAACTGGGCATGATCATGGACACGAAAACACCGGTGGTAATGGTCGTGCTGATCGATCCCGATCGCCTGCGCTGGTTTGTCGCGGAGGCGGATTGGAATCGTGAAGTATTTCCGCTGCTGCGATCGTGCGATGGGGATTTGTCGCCTTGTTTAGAGTTTGAAGGTGAAGAGCGGGTCGCCTTTCTACGACATCGCTTTAGCGGAGTTCTGCAACGGGGCTGCAACAGACTTTGGTCGCGGATGAAGAAGCCATGTTGGATCGTCTTCGTGTTCGGAGGTCGCTTTCCGGCGGAGGCTGATCGTCTCGAACAACGCACGGCGGAGCATTTCGTGGAATGGATGGCGAATCCGCCTGTGCTGTTCTTGATGCTGGAGCGGAATGCCGGCCTCGGCGCGGCGGAGCGAGTTCGCAGGTTGGCAGGCGAGTCGGCCGCAGACGTCGATACGCTGTTAGCGGACGTACTTCCGCGAGTTCTTGCTGACGCCGAAGTCCCGGAACTGTGGGAATCGTCGCAAAGGCAGAAGTGTTGATCGCCGATGGAGCCTGCCCCGCTGCGGTAGGCGTTGATTTCGGTAAGGAGTGACCAGCATGAAAATCCTCATTGCCGAGGACGAAACTGTGTCGCGCCGACTATTGCAATCATTCCTCACCCAATGGGGGCACGAAGTTGTGCAAGCTTCCGACGGTGACGAAGCGTGGCGACTATTCGAACGGGATGATTTTCCGATCGTTATCAGCGATTGGATGATGCCGAAGGTGGACGGGCTGGAACTGATTCGACGCATTCGAGCCCAGGAACGCACGAAGTTCGTCTACACAATTCTGCTCACCGGGCGTTCGGATACACGAGATATCGTGGTCGGAATGGAAGCGGGCGCCGATGACTTCGTTTCCAAACCGTTCGACTACGACGAACTGCGAGTTCGGCTGCGCGAGGGGGAGCGAACGATTCGCTTGGAACGCAGCTTGGCGGAGAGAAATCGAGTTCTCTTAGAAACCCAGGCGGCACTCGTGCAAAGCGAACAACTCGCGGGACTGGGCCAACTCGCCGCGGGCATGGCGCACGAAATCAATAACCCGATCGCTTACGTGGCCGGCAATATAGGCGTGTTGCGGCGCGACGTTGTCGAAGCCTTAAAGCTGTTGGACCTGTTCCGCTCGACGCGCCCGCAGTGGGCGTCGACTGTGCCCCGATCGGCGGAAGAAACCGAGCGAATGGAACGAGACATCGATCTGGACTATCTACGCGACAATGTGACCCGGCTCTTTGAACAATCGCTGGCGGGGCTCCGCCGGGTGAGTGAGATCGTGACCAACTTGCGCGACTTCGCCAAGCTAGATGATGCGGAGTTTGAAGAGTTTGACGTCGCCCGAGCGGTTGGAGCGACGGTCGACGTTTTAAGGCATGACATCGCGCAGAAGTCATTGCGCATCGAAACGTCGTTTGCCGACGGACCGCGAGTCGTCTGCCACGGCGGCAAGCTCAATCAAGTGCTGTTGAACTTACTTCGTAACGCGGTGCAGGCCTGCGGCGTTTGCGGCAGAATTGAGATTTGCAGCCGATACGAAGGAGATTCCTTGGTCTTGGAAGTTCGCGACGACGGAGAGGGGATTCCCGCGGAGAATTTGCCGCGGATTTTCGAGCCGTTCTTTACGACGAAGGCGGTCGGTGAGGGACGCGGTTTGGGGTTGGCCGTAAGCTACGGTATTGTGCGCGATCACGGCGGTTCGATCTCCGCGCAAAGTCAAGCAGGCGAAGGGAGTACGTTTAGAGTTCGTTTGCCGTTGTCGCCGGGCTCGAGAAAGAACACATAATCAACTTGCAAATGTGGAGCCGCCGACATGATCAATGCCGTGAAGCCGACGATTCTCATCGTCGATGACGAAGCGGAAATACTATTCTCCTTGCAATGTTTGCTACGCCGCGAGTTCGACGTGCAAATTGCCGAGGGAGGTCGACAAGCGCTCGAACTGATTGCCGTGCGTGCGCCGCAAGTGATCATGACAGATCAGCGCATGCCCGGCATGACCGGAGCTGAATTCTTAGCGCAAGCCGTTCAGCTATGTCGCGAGGTCGTGCCTATTATTTTCACCGGCTACGCTGACGTGAAGGCGGTAGTCGATGCGGTCAATCGCGCCCACGTATTTCGATACGTGAGCAAGCCATGGGACCCGGATGACTTGGTGAACTTACTGAGAGAAGCCGTCGCGCATCAACAACACCTGACGGAACGGCACGAGCTATTGAACGACGTTCGCCGCTTCCTGCAATCTCTCGATTTCGACGGTCGCCCTTGCGGAGAAGCGTGGGAACAAGAACGTCGAATCATTGTGCAGCGAATCGATGGACTATTGACGGCGAAACAGTGAGCGGATTCGCGCGAATGTTGCCGCTTTTTTGGAGACGACGCGTGCTTTTTCGGCATTGTTCGCCATTGCGCTTTTGCGCATTGCGTAACCAACGGTGCGACAAGTTACTGCCGCACAGGAGGTTGCCGAAGATTGCGGATGAAATACGCAGTTGTGCGGCGCAAGGTTTGCTCCAGCCGTCGTAGCCGCTTGTGAAGTCCCGCCGAAAATTCTCGTCGACGATTTCCTATTTCCACCGCGGCCCTATCTCACGGGCGATTGGCGCAATTTGTGAGATGAGTTTTAGTTTGCGCCCGGCACGGGGACGCGTGGCGTTAGCTCGTTGAGCGTCGTTCGCACGGTGCCGAATAGTGAGGAAAACGGTGAATGACGTATCGACGTGTGCAATTGGAATGGTTGGAGGGGATTTGTATCGTGTCGCTGGTCGACAGCCTGCTACTCGACCGCTCGTTGATTTCGGAACTTTGTGAAGATTTGCTGTTGCTGATCGACGAGTATCGACCGACCAAACTTCTGCTTTGCTTCGACGGCGTGATTAGGTCTTGCACGGAAATCATCACGATCTTGCTTCGCGTTCGCAAGAATCTCGCAGAGTACGGAGGCGAAATGGCGCTTTGTGATATGTGCGCCGAGGTCCGCGAAGTGTTTCGCATCCTACGGCTGGATCACGCAATGTTTAAAATCTATTCTTCGCGACCGGTAGCGCTGTCGGCGATTGCGTGAAAGTTCGCGTCGCAAAGGCTGCGCGATTCCGGAAGCGAGAATCGCTCGTTCTTCATCGCACGGCGGGATCTTCTCGGCGTTTCACCATGGTGATCTCATTGCCGCAAGAGTTGAAGCGAACTTCGTCCAAGAATGTTTGGATAAGGAACAGCCCGCGCCCGCTGAGTCTCTCCAAATTGGAAGACTCCCTGGGATCGGGTACCAGCGAGCGATCAAATCCCGGGCCTTCATCGCGGACGGCGACGACGGCCTCGGTTTGCGAAACTCGGGCGCAGACGGCGACTCGTCGACTCGCGAACGGCTCTAATTCTCGGCGCTTTGCCGCAAGTTCGTCAAATGCGCGGCCGTCGCCTTCGCGGAGTTTGGAACTGAGTTCCAAGTTGCCGTGGAAAATGGCGTTGATAACGGCTTCATTCAAGGCGATTCCGATCCGCAACAACGTGTTCTCGTTGAATTGTTGCACTTCCGTCAGAAGCCGCTGAATATGGTTGACAAGGTCCGGCACCAGCGCGGCATCATTCTCTAGTAGGAAAACCGCTTCGGAATGTTGCAAACATCGCAGGAGTCGGTCCGGATGTTCGGAACGTGTAAAGCCGAGAAGCGTCCTAACCGTCGACGGCAGTTCAGCGGCTAATTGCTTCTTGGGAACGTAGTTTGCGGCGCCGCGTTTTAGCGCATCAACGGCAATGTCCTCGCTGCCGAACGCCGTCATCAGTACTACGGGAATCGCCGGATGTCTTCGTCTCAAGACATCGACAAGTTCTAGGCCGTTCATTTCCGGCATTTGCAAGTCGGTCACGACGACTTGCGGCGCAAATTCGGAGGTTGCTTTCAGCCCTTCGATACCGTTGCTCGCCACGCGCACTTCGTGTCCGGCGGGTTCTAGCAGGCCGCGTATCATGCGAGCCTGACTGGGACTGTCTTCGACGACCAGCACGCGGGCCATTGAAACGGCTCCGTGAAACAGCGCCGGCTACACAGCCGGCACGTGGCGAATCGTGCGGCCTACAAACAGACGTCTCCGTCGCCATATATGCAGACGCACATTTCAGCAGCGTAGCGGGAATTAAGTGGGAAAGATATCAATCCATCTGCGATTTGGCTCAAGCTGGCAGTCGAGTCGCTTGCTGTCGCAGCCGTCGTCGAATGCAATACTGTCGCCGCCACACCCCCTTAGGGTGAGTGGTGTTGCTCTTCAGAGGTACTCCCCTGTTAGAACAATAAATAGTTCGTTTGGGTATTGGTATTTACCAAAATAGATGTACCATGCGCGGAACGAAATTAGTACTTAGGTAGGGGGGGGGCCGGCGATGCCGGCAGGTTAGTCGTATTCCTGGCCGAACCACTCCGATACGGGAGCCGCACCATGAGCAAAGTGAAGCATCTGCGCATCGAAGTGCAGGGAGCCATAACGCTTGCCGAATTCATCGACAAAAAGCTCATCGACCGATCCGCGATTTTGGAACTGACGGAAGAACTCTTGGATTACATCGCGACGAACCGCCCCGCCAAGCTGTTGGTGAGCTTCGTTGACGTCGAGCGCTTCGGAACGGAGTCCATTAACGCGCTTTTGCGCGCTCGAACTTCCATCGCCGCGTACGGAGGAGAGATGCGCCTCTGCGGGATGAAAGATCCTATTCGCCAAGCCTTTCAAATTCTTCGACTCGACGGCAGTGTCTTTCGAATCGTCAATGCGCCGTCGGAAGCCGTGGAACTCTTTCGTTGCAGTTGATTCTCATTCTTCGACCCTGCCCAAAATGTGTTCCTGCGATAGACGGAGAGGCCGGAATGAACATGCTATTCGAAGGACAATCGACCGGGCTGCTTGACAACGGCGCCTGCATGACGACGCGTCGGCATGTGGAACTTCCCGCAAAGCGAATTTGCGCTCTTCTTATCGAGCCCAACATCGCGGATGTGTTAAGCGTCCGCGGCGCGTTAGCCAAGACATCGACGTCCAAGCTCGAACTGGAGACCGCATACAGCGTAGCCGAAGGAATTGCTCGGTTGGATCTCGGCGGGATTGATGCGGTAATCATGGGCGTGGACGAGTTTCGAACCGTGCACAACCGGTTTCCTGCCGTGCCGTTGATCATTCTAACGGAAGCCGCGAATGAGGAAATCGCGATGCGGAGCTTGCGTGAAGGCGCACAGGATCTGCTATTCAAGCATCACCTCGACGGGACGTTGCTCGATCGCATGTTGCGGTACGGAATTGAGCGACACGAGCGTCGTCAACTCGAAAAGTTGATGCGCGCCACGGAAACTGAACTGAGGCTGGCCGCGGGAATCCAGCGACGACTCTTGCCGACTACGCGTCCGACGGCTCCGGGGTTCGATTTCGGCGGCGCCTTTAATTCAGCATTCGCAACTTGCGGTGATTGGTACGACTACGTGTCGTTACGCGACGGCCGCTTTGGAATCATCGTCGGCGACGTAAGCGGTAAGGGCATGGGGCCGGCAATGGTCGCCACCGAGGCGCGGGCCATCGTGCGTAGCCTACTGATCCATACCTCGGATATCGGCGAGATTCTCACTTCTTGTAATCGTCTGCTTCTCAATGATCTGTCCGAATCACGATTCGTCACGATGTTCTTCGCGGTCGTCGACCCCGTCGACAGAACGATGACCTACGTAGGTGCCGGACATCGCGGGTTCCTTTTTAATGCGGCGGGCCAGCATCGCATACTTGAGAGCACCTGTGTTCCTTTGGGTTTCGATGAGCAGCTTACGGTTACGTCCTCGAGCGAGGTTGTGCTCTCGCCGGGGGATGTGCTCGTGGCGCTAACGGACGGCGTGGAAGAAGCGACGGGGGCGGATGGTTCAGCTTTCGGTACGGAACGCGTGTTGGATGCCCTGCGACGAACACGCAGCGAATCCGCGCAACGGATCGCGGATCACATGGTTTACGAGATCGTCACTGAGTTCACTTGCGGTGCGACGCAAGACGACGACGCAACCGCAGTGGTGCTCAAAGTCGAGGAAGAATAGCGTCGTCACGCGACGGCTTTAGCTAAACGGCAACCGACCGCGGCGCGTGTTTGCGTCGAGCGGCTTGCAGCGGCGTCGCCGTCGGCGTGAAATGCGGACCGCCGTTCGCCATCAGGGCGCGCGGTAAAAGTCGGCGCCGGCGAAGCTGCGCGGTGTTTGCGTAATGATCCCGGTCGCTTCGCCGCGGCGCCGTTCGAATTGAAAGTGCAAAGAAAAGTTCGTGCTTCTCGCCTCGTTGCGATCTAAAGTGAGGGAAGCAAAGCCAGTCGTCGCTTCCGATCTCAAAGGAATGCAGGATGACGAATCTGCCGCGGAGCCGTCGCTCGTCCGCCTCTCTCGCGCTTGCCGTTCTCCTTGGCGGCGAGCGTTATGGGATTCCCTTCGAGTATGTCGACGAGGTGTTGCCGACGTTGCCCGTCGAATCGTTACCTGAATGCCCGGCATACGTGCGCGGCGTCATGCTTGTGCGCGATCAATTGATTCCCGTAATTGACGCGGCGCTGCGATTGAATCTGAGAAGCCGTCGAACTCCGCTTGAGCCGCATATCGTTTGCCTGCGCGTCGACGGTCATTCGCTCGGCCTGCAAGTCGACGAGGCTTTGGAACTCATCGAAATTGCGACGAATGCCGGCCTGTCGTTGGCGGAGATTGCGACGCCCAAACCGTTTTGCTGCGGCATCTACGATCTCAATGGAGAAGTAATTCGGATGTTGGATCCGGCACAACTCCTCCCCGATCGGAATTCGTCGTTAGACGCAGACGTTGTGCCCGATCGGCGCGGCGACGCACACCAGGAACATTCACCATGACGGTCGCTCCATCTCGCGACAATCAGGACAAAGCAGCAGGCATGCCGTCGATTTCCGCCGACTCGGCTCGTTGGGAGCAGTTGCGTCTTCGTATTGAAGCGGAAACAGGTATGGACTTTTCCGGTAAGCGTCTAGAGAGGCTGCAGGCGGCGGTGCGAAAGGTCTTCTCGAAAAACGCCGCTGTTTCCGACGACGGCGATTTGCCGGCCCAGTGGGATCGCGAAGCCGGATTTCTCGAGCGCCTCGCGGCGGAGCTTACGGTCGGCGAATCGTTCTTCTTCCGCAATGAACATCATTTTCGCGTGCTCCGCGAAGCCGTGATTCCGGAAATTGCTCGCGAAAATTTAGAAAAGCACGAAATACGCGTATGGTCGGCCGGTTGCGCGACGGGTGAAGAACCGTATTCCCTCGCGATTCTTCTCGATCAAGTCCTGCATTGTGATCTGTCGTGGCGAATCTCGGTCTTGGGGACCGATCTCAATCAAGACTTTCTCAAACGCGCGGCGGAAGCGTCTTACCGCGCGTGGTCGTTCCGCCAGACGAACATCCATGCCGATGCCGCTTACTTCTCGCCGCAAAATGATGCGTACCGACTTGTGCCGAGAATCCGTGAACACGTGCGCTTCGCCTATCTCAACCTCGTCAAAGACGTCTACCCCTCATCGCTCACCGGTACTCTGGGGTTCGACCTGATTCTGTTTCGCAACGTCGCGATCTATCTGAAGCCGGAGGTGACGAAGGAGATCATTCGGAGATTTTATCGTGCGCTTCGTCCAGGCGGTTGGTTGCTGTTGGGCGAGACGGAAGTGAGCGTTGCGCCGGTCGGAGAGTTCGAGGTACGCAGATTCGATCGCGCTGTGTTCTATCAGAAACGCCGCGATCTCCCCGTCACAACCGGTGACGACCTTGCGCAATGCTCGACTCCGCCGGCTCTGGCGGCGTTTGCGGTGGCGCGGGGCGTGAAGCCGCCTGCTCCGCTCACGCTCCCGGATTGGGTGCCGCTGCCTAAAGCTAAGACGGCCGCGCATAACGCAAACGCCGATGCGGCTTACGCCGCCTTCGTTGCGCCTTTGGCTTCGTCGGGGAACGCCGCCGTGACTTGGGAGTCTATCGAATCGCTAATTAGGTCACGACGATTCGACGACGTCGATCGCGCCTTGATGCGAGTCGATGATGTAAACGAGCGGGCCATGCTGCGACTGCGGTGCTCGCGCGCCTTGCTGGCTTGCGCCGATACGGTCGCCGCACGGCGCAGTTTAGATCTTTGCCTGAGGGACTCCCCGCTATTGATCGAAGCACAATTGCTAAAGGCAAGCATGGCCGAGGAATCCGGTGATTTGGCGACTGCGGAACAGGCGTGTCGTCGAGCGGCATATATCGACCCGCGGGCGGCGATTGCGCATTTCCACCTAGCGTTAATTCTTGAGCGGCGCGGCGAATGCCTCAAAGCGGCAAAAAGCCTCGCGACGACGCTGAAGCTCATCGAGAACCAAGACCCCCACGCCCTCGCTCCCTATGGAGAGGGGGTCTGTAACGGCCGGCTTAGGGAAATGGTCGTGCTGCTTTCGAATTCATCTCGGGAATTGAGTCCGTTCACGTATTAACGCCGGCACTCCGAGGCACGCTCATGAACGACGCGGAATCATCGTTGCCTACTTTGCGACGTGATGAGGTCTCGCCAGGCGAACGGGCGGTCTTGGCGGCGAAGCTCGCAAATCGCGCGCGCTTGCTGCGTCATCGACTTACGCGCGCGCAGCCGGCGGAATATCGGGAGGCATATTTAGCATTTAACGGCGGCCGCGATCGCTACGGCGTCGCTCTGGGTGACGTATTGGAAATTCAACCTCTGGAGTTTTTTACTCCCGTGCCGCACACGCCGCCATTTATCGCCGGAGTCTTGCACTGGCGGGGAGCCATACTCTCGCTATTGGACCTGGGAAAGCTGTTTCAATCGTCTCAGGAAGGTCTTGCCGACTATCACACGGCTCTCATCGTCGAGGGGGCCGGAGTTCGTGTTGCGATCATTGCCCGCGAAGTGGAGGAGGTGTTAAGCATCGCGCCCGGCGAGATAAAGCCGGCGCCGGCCGGAACAATTCCGGTGGGATGGGTTGCGGGCGTATGCGACGAAAATCGCCTGCTCATTCAGACCGGGCAAATTCTGGGAGATCCCAAGCTGGTGAATTGGAGAGAGTCGTAGTACTCCGGGAACGGCGCTTAGTTCGAGGTCCGCGCAGGTAAATCGAGGCGAAATGGGTCGTCTCAATTCCAAGGTCGGAAGCTTAAGGAAATGCACCATGGCACGACAACTGACCACGGCCAAGAGAGTCGGAATCGGGTTCACTTTGATGATGTGCGTTCTGTTGTCGGCGGTCACGGTGACGCTCTGGCAAACTTCGCGAACGCGGACGGTCACCCATGAACTGATCAACCGGTCCGGCCCAATGTCGGATGCGTCCCTTCGCGTCATCAACGGCGTGAATTATGCGGTGTCGCAGCTGCGCGGCTGGATTCTTCTAGGCGACGAACGATTCAAGACGGGACGAGCCGCCGCCTGGAGCGACTGGATCGAGCCGTCCATCGCGGATCTCAAGAGACTGATCGATGAAAGCGGTACGCAAACGCAGCGCGACCAAATCAAGGTGATCGACGACAACCTCAGGGAAATGAAGGAGTATCAAAAGCAGGCCGAAAGTATCGCGCGTACCGACCAAAATTTTCCAGCCACCGAGCTATTTACCACGCAGCTGATCCCCAAAAGCGATGAAGTTGTGTCGATCATCGATTCGTTGATCGACGAGGAGAATAAGTCGGCGGCGACGGCGGAGCGAAAGGAGCTGCTTTATCGCTTGGCTGCGTTGCGCGGCACGTTCAATCGAGCCGTTTCCAGTGTTCGCGACTATCTGCTCGTCGGCGATGATGCGAAGCGTCAAGCGTTTGAAAAGCACTGGAAAGCCCACGCCGGAGCTTTCGACGACGTCAATGCTCGCGCCGAGTTGTTTCAGGGCGCGCAACTGCAAGAGTGGACGCGTCTCAAAAGCGCGCGTGACGGCTTTGAATCGATCGCAATTAAGGTTTTCGAGATCCGCCGTTCGGACAACTGGAACGTCGCGGTAGCCATGTTGCGGGATAAGGGGACTCCGTTGGCGCGTTTGACCCGCGATACGCTCTCGCGATTCATTCTGGATTTAGAACCCGTCAATAAGGCCAATCGAGAGTCGCTCAGCGCGATGACCGTGCTATTGATCGCCCTCGAGTGGATTCTGCTCGCGATGGGGCTGGCGGCGAGCGTGGTTTTGGCCGTCATCATCATCCGGAGCGTGAAGGATTCGATAGGCAGCGTTCAATCCTCGGTAGTTCAGATTCGTACGGCATCTCAAGAAATTGCGGCGGGAGCGCAACAGCAGGTCGCCGGGCTGAATCAAACGGCGACGTCGCTGAACGAAATTACCACGACCGCCGAGGAGTTCAAGGTAACGATGCAAGAGTTTGCCGATCGCGCTCGCGCGGTGCAGGAAGCGGCCGCGGAAACGGCGAAGCAGTCCGCCGAGGGACGCACGCTCACCCAAGAGTCGACGACGCGCATTGAGCAGGTGCGAGTCAATTCCGCGGCTGCGGGCGAGAGCGTCCAACGCCTCGCTGAGCAAATGCAACGGATCGGCGAAATTACGGCGACGGTACACGAAATTGCCGAGCAGACGAAGATGCTGGCGTTGAACGCCTCGATCGAAGCCGCCCGCGCCGGAGAGGAGGGGCTCGGTTTCGCCGTGGTCGCGACGCAAGTGCGCGAATTAGCGAATCAATCGAAGGACGCCGCAGGGCGCATTGAAACGTTAATCACCGGGACGCAGAAATCGATGCACGAAGTCGTAGCCAAGATCGACGAAGGCGGACGACTATCCGAAGAGTCGACGCGGATCGTCAAGCAGATGGCCGGTTCGTTCGAAGAGATTGCGCAGGCGATCAAGCAGACAACGGACGCCATGTCGCAAATCAACGTCGGCGCACGTCAGCAAGAGCAAGGGATTACCGAGTTGGTGTCGAGCATCACGGAGATTGACGCCGCCTCCAAAGAGTCGCTGGCCTCGGCCGAACAGACCCAGAAGGCGATTCTTTCAATCGACGCTCAGATCAATCGCTTGAATCTGGTAATGACGGAATTCTGAGGGCGGTCGTCAATTATGTTGGACGAATCGATATTCGAAATATTCCGTGAAGAAGCACGCGAGCACCTGCGCGCTTTGGAGAAGGGGCTGCTCGATCTTGAGGCGGTCGGCACGCCGGCGGAGCGCCGCGGTCTGGTCGACAACTTGTTTCGCCATGCGCATAGTTTGAAAGGTGACGCTAAGGCGATGGGGCTCGGCGGGATTAAGGAGTCTGCGCAAACGCTGGAAGACCTTCTCGACGAGCTTCGGGAACATCCGGATGCGGTGGCTGCGGGACAAATCAGTCGCGGGCTCGCACAATTTGATCATCTTCGCGCCGCGTTCGAGAGTTGGCATCAATCGAAAGAAGTTGCGGCCGGCGATCCAAGGACGCCCCCGGACGGCACCGTTACTCGGCGCGATCCATCGCCCGTCGCGGACTCTGCGCAGTCACAGGCCCCTTCGCCGACGCAACCTCCGCCATTCGACATGCCTTCCGCGCGCGCCGCGCCCGAGGAGATCTTTACCGTCCGTGTTTCGTCGGAGCGACTCGACCGAATGCTGAATGCGGCCGGCGAAGTTCGGATCTCGCAACGGTCGAAAGATGCAATTCGGAGACGAATCGGCGATCTTAACGAGCACTTGTCGTCGACGCTCGAGACATTGCCGCGCCTTTCGACCGGCGAAGGTAGGCAGGCCCTTGAGTTCGCGTTGGATCAAGTACGCCGCATTGAAGGTGTGTTGCACAGTAACGCCGTGCGGGAAGAGTTGTTGATGCAGGGTTTGGAGGCCGACATCCGTCAGGCGCGACTGCTGCCGCTCTTGATGCTTGCCGACTCGATGCGGCGCGCCGTACGCGATCTTTCGCAAACACTTGATAAAGACATTCGCTTCGAGGCCGAAGTCGGTCAGATTCTGCTGGATAAGGCGGTAATCGAAGCACTCAAGGATCCGCTACTGCATCTCATTCGCAACGCGGCGGACCACGGAATCGAATCGGCCGAAGCGCGACGCGCGGCCGGCAAGGAAGCCAAGGGAACTATTCGCATCGGGGCGCAGCAGATCGGCCAAAGAGTTGAACTCACCGTCTTCGACGACGGCGGCGGCGTCGATTTCCAGAAAATCCGCACTCGTTTGGAAGGTGCGGGCGAACTCGCCGGCGATGATCTGGAGAGGGCGTCGGATGAAATGTTGATTCCCTTTTTGTTCAAGCCGGGGTTTACGACGTCCGTAGTCGGCGACGTTTCCGGACGCGGCGTCGGACTCGACGTCGTGTGGGACACCATGCGCAAACTACAAGGAAGCGTATGTCTTCAGGCCACGTCGCCCGCGGGAACATGTTTTCGGCTCACAGTTCCGATTACTGTGTCCACAATTCGCATCCTTAGCGTCCTCGTCGGGGGGCAGTATTTCGGCGTTCCGATCTCCGCCGTCGAAAAATCAGGTCGAGCCAAGAGAAGCGATCTGCGGTCGTTCGGCGGCGGCGTCGTGCTTCCGATCGACGGGACGCCGGTTCATTGGACGCATCTGAGCGAATTGTTGGGGCTTCCTCACGGCAAGGCCGCCCGCGACGACGACTCGCTTCCTTATCTGCTCATCTTGCAGAACGGCCGAAAAGCCGCGGTCGCAGTGGACGACCTGGACGAGGAATCGGAAGTGTTGCTCAAGCCGCTGGGATATCCGATCGGCGCCATGCCCGGAGTATTTGGCGCGACGATTCGCCCCGATGGTTCCGTGCAAATCGTCCTGGATATGTCCGAAATACTTCGGGGAGGGGCCGATGTGCGCGCCGCCGACCCGAGGCCGCGGCAAGTTTCACATCGGCGCATCTTGCTCGTCGACGACTCGCCGACGACTCGCGCCATCTTGCGCAACGTGTTCGTTGCGGCGGGATACACCGTGACTGCGGCGTCCGACGGAATTGACGCGTTGGAGCGATTGCGGTCTCAGCGAGTCGATGTGGTGGTTAGCGACGTCGAAATGCCGCGGCTCAACGGCTTTGATCTCACGCGACAAATCAAAGCGAAGTTCGGGTACCCGGTGATACTCGTAACCGGCCGCGAAAAGGACGAGCATCGTCGTGAAGGGCTGCTTGCCGGCGCTGATGCTTACGTCGTGAAGTCGTCTTTCGAAGGGCAGGGCCTGTTGGAAATCGTCGAGCAACTGGTGTGAGTCATGACGTCCGTTATTCGCGTACTTATCGTCGAAGATTCCGTGACGCAACGAGAGATATTCCGGCGTCTCTTTAATGAGGACTCGCAATTCACCGTCGTCGCCGAAGCGGCTACGGGACACGAGGCGATTGCGATGGTTCAAAAGCATCTGCCCGACGTCGTTCTCATGGATATTCACATGCCCGATATGGACGGCATTTCGGCCACTCGAGAGATCATGCGCCGTTTTCCCGTACCGATCGTCGTTGCGAGTTCCACATTGCGCAAGTACGAAGTGGATTTAGCGATGACCGCCTTCGAAGCGGGGGCCGTGTCCGTCATTGAGAAGCCGCAAGGCGCGGTGTTGTTGAATCTGCATCGGATCGCGCCTCTGCTGCGCGATGAACTTATTGCGGCCACGAAAGCGAAGCTTCGGTTACCGCTGCGAAGCGTTGCACGGCGTCTCGGCAGATCCGCAGTCCCTTCAAATACGGGTCGAAGCGCGAAGGTCGTAGGTATCTGTGCGTCGACAGGGGGGCCTCCCGTGCTGCTGGAGATACTATCCGGAATTCCGCGACCCTATCCGCTGCCGATTCTTTTGGTACAGCACATATCACGCGGTTTCGAAGAGGGATTTGCACGCTGGCTTGCCGATGCAACCGGTCAAGCGGTGGGGATCGCCGCCGACGGACAGCGACTCGCGCCAGGCGTGTGGACGTGTGAAGGCGGTCGCCATCTAACGCTCGCCGAGGGAAGTCGAATCGCGTTGCCGATCGGTGCGGCGGACGATCTTCATGTCCCGTCGGGCAATCCGCTCTTCGAATCATTGGCCAAATCGGCGGGGTCGGCGGCGGTCGGAATACTGCTCACCGGCATGGGCGACGACGGCGCTACCGGACTTTTGACGCTTAAGCGAGCGGGGGGTGTGACCATGATTCAGAACGAATCATCTTGCCTGATTTGGGGCATGCCCAAAGCGGGCCGAGAAATCGGTGCTGCGCTGCATGAGCTTTCCCCCACCGACATTTCCTCATCGCTCACCGGTCTCACGCAATCGCATCGATGACGTTGTTCCACGGACCAACCGCGAACTCTACTTTTTCCCAACGACAACCATGTCCGACGTCTTGTTGATTGAAGACAGCCGCGTGCAAGCGCTTACTTATGCCGGACTGCTGGAAACGGCGGGGCACAGAGTTCGTTTGGCCGCGAGCCCCGACGATGCTTTCAATCAGTGCATGGAGTCGACGCCCGATTTGATGATTGTCGATCAGTACCTGGGTGAGCGGTCCGGTTTGGAAGTCTGTCGACGCATCAAAGGCGACCTCACGCTTCAGTTCATCCCGATCATCGTGTTGACCGGCAGTCGACGCGAGCGTGATCATATCGCCGCGTTGGAAGCCGGTGCGGATCGGTTTCTTTCCAAAGAAGATCCGCCGGAGCAGTTGTTGGCCGTCGTCGCAGGACTCCTAAAGTCGGCGTTGCCGGTGGAAACGATCGAAGGCGATTCGGAAGCGCGCGACACGTTTTTGCGAGGTGCTCGCATTCTGGCCGTGGATGATAGTCGCATCTATCTGGAGCAACTTTCGCGAAAGCTCTCCGAAAGCGGTTTCCAAGTAGCGACGGCGAACGACGGAGCGCAGGCCTTGTCGCTGCTGGACGACGGGGCGTTTCATATCGTCGTCGTCGACGTCGTAATGCCCGAGATGGACGGCTTTGAAGTGTGCCGTCGTGCGCGTCGCTGGGCCGAAGACAACCAGAAGCAATTAGGACTGCTGATTCTCTCGGGAAGGGAGAACAAGGAGGTCCTGGTTCAGTCGTTGGAGTCGGGCGCCGACGATTTTGTAAGTAAGTCGCAAGACATCGAAGTGATTCTTGCGCATATCAAGTCGCTGGTCCGTCGCATTCGCATGATGCGACACATTCAAGCGATTAACCAGAAGACCCACCAGCAGGAAATGGCGCTTCGTGAAGCGGAGTGGAATCAGAAACAGGCGGAAGAACGTGCCGTGCATGCCGAGGCGCGATCCGCGCTTTACGATGAATTGGAAAAGGTGGCCGTCGAACTTAAACGCTCGAAGCTCGACTTGCAGGCCGCAAAGGAAGCCGCCGAAGCGGCGAATCGTGCCAAGAGCGAGTTCCTGGCAAATATGAGCCACGAAATTCGTACGCCGATGAACGCAATTCTAGGAATGACCGGGCTCGTCTTGGAAACGGAACTTACCTCAATACAGCGCGACTACTTGAGAATGGTGCATGAGTCGGGCGAATCGCTGCTGACGTTAATCAACGACATTCTCGACTTTTCTAAGATCGAGGCCGGTAAGCTGGATTTGGAGCGGACGACGTTTCTCGTTCGGGAGTGTATCGGCGACGCGATGAAGGCGATGTCGTTTCGTGCATCGGAGAAAGAAGTGGAACTTGCTTGTCGCGTGTATCCCGACGTGCCTGTCGCCGTTGTCGGCGATCCGGGACGATTGCGACAAATTGTTCTTAATTTGGTCGGAAACGCCGTCAAGTTCACCGCTCGCGGCGAGGTGGTTCTAACGGTTCAGCACGATGCGGAAGTCGACGGCGAAACGTGCTTGCTGTTTACCATTCGGGATACGGGAATCGGAATTCCCGCGGACAAGATTGATTCGATCTTCCATCCCTTCGAGCAAGCCGACGCCTCGACGACTCGTCGATTCGGAGGGACGGGCCTGGGCCTGGCGATAACGACGCGCCTCGTTCAGATGATGGGCGGACGCATTTGGGTCGAGAGTAAGGTCGATCACGGAAGCGTATTTAGATTTAACGCGCGCTTTCAAGCCGCTGCCGACCGCACACCGGCAACGTCGCAACCGACGCAAGCGGCGTTCCAAGACGCGCGCGTACTGGTCGTCGACGACAACGGCGCCAACCGCAGCATCCTCGAGGAAATCCTACGGAGTTGGGGGATGGTTCCAACGGTAACCGACAATGCTACGAACGCCTTGGCACTGCTTGACGAGGCACGGCGGACGATGCATCCGTTTCAGGTCGTGATCTCCGATTTGCGCATGCCCGAAGTCGACGGATTTGCCCTGCTCGACCGAATTCGCCGGGACCCGAACCTAGCGCCGACGCATTTTATACTCTTGTCGTCGGACGTTCATCGCGGCGACTTGCAGCGCTGTAAAGACTTGGGAGTTGCGGCACACATTCTCAAGCCGGTCAAGCAGTCCGAGCTTTTTGAAGCCGTCGCTTGTGCGTTGGGATCCGGCGCGGAGAGCCGTCTCGATGCGAAGGTTATGGAATCATCGATCCTCACCGCGCCGCTAAGAATCCTGTTGGCGGAGGACAACCTCGTTAATCAGAAGTTGGCGGTCGCGTTGCTGACGCCGTTGGGGCACAAAGTAACCGTCGTCAATAATGGAAGGGACGCCGTCGATTTATCGGCAAGGCAAGATTTCGACGTCGTGCTCATGGATGTGCAGATGCCGGAGATGAGCGGCCCGGATGCTGCAACGGCGATCCGCGACCGGGAAATCGTTCGAGGAGGTCATTTGCCTATCGTCGCCATGACCGCGCATGCCTTGCAGGGAGATCGCGAACGATGTCTGGCATCCGGGATGGACGACTATGTTTCCAAGCCCATCCGAGTCGAAAAGCTTTATGAGGCGCTTCGTCGTGTAAGTGTTACCCCGCAACCCGGTGCTTCCGCCCCTGCATCTACCGTTTCCGATGACCGCGACGCATCGCCGATCGACCAGGGCATCGCGATGAAGAACGTTAATGGAGATCAAGCATTGCTCGTCGAGTTGATGCAAGCCTTTCTGGATGAATGCCCGGAACTATTGCAAGAAGTACGCGCCGCCGTGGATGTCGGCGATGCAGGTCGCCTCTATCGTGCCGCTCATACGCTGGGTGGAGCGATGCAGACTCTTGGTGTAACTCACGCCGCTCGCCTAGTCGAGCAATTGGAGAGCGCCGGTAGATCGGGCGCGCCGGACGAGGCTCGACTCTTGATTACTCCCTTTCAACAGGAAGCAGGCGTGTTGATCTCGTATTTGCGGGATTACGTCGGTGGCGCGAAGATTCGGGAAGCGAGCGTTTAGTCCGTTCTGTCCGATCTTCCGCGATCATATATTTTGACGACTCGCGGTCGCGCGTGCCTTCTTGGCGGCGAAAATGGTTCCGCGGTAGAAGCAGCGGAAGCAAAACCGTATAATCGTCGTCGCTTTGGGTGCGGCTAGGCTGGATACCAGTGCGTTGAGGACTTCCGAGGTCGCGAGTACCTTGGGAGTCAGGTGTGTGATTCTCCGGATGGGTGGCGGAGTGGACGATCGCGACGGTCTTGAAAACCGTTTTACGAGCAATCGTAACGTGGGTTCGAATCCCACCCCATCCGCTA
>CAZWDN010000025.1:0-27752 GCA_964633125.1 uncultured Pirellula sp.
TTTGCATGGCTGCTCGGAAGACGGCGAAAAACCAGAATCAGGCCCTCTTCCAAGGCTTTGCCGATCCGGACCCCTGCGAAGCGTCGCCCCAGGCCGAATCAGCACCCCTCGGCGCAGGGGGCGGCGACGCAGGCTCCGGTCTGCCCGACGAGGTCGTACGTCGAGCCGAATTGGGAGAACTCTCGCCGGAAGCGAATTCCGACGGCTCGCCGGGCGGCAGCGAGGAATCGTTCGATCCGCCCAACCTCGCCGGAAAGAAAGTCTGGGTGATCGACGCCAATTCGCTCATCTTTCAGGTGTTCCACGCGATACCGGAAATGACGAGCCCCAAGGGACAGCCGGTCAACGCCCTGTTCGGCTTTACGCGCGACCTCATCTATCTGCTCGAGGTGAAGAAGCCCGACTATTTGTTCTGTGCGTTCGATCTGAGCGAGCCGACGTTTCGTCATCAGCAGTTCGCCGACTACAAGGGAACGCGTTCGGAGTGCCCGACCGAACTCATTCCGCAGTTTCCGTTGATCCGCCAAATGATTGCGGCGTTCAACATTCCGATTCTCGAACATCCCGACTATGAAGCCGACGACGCCTTGGCGACCATCGCGCAGCTCTCGGAAGAACTCGGCGGCGAATGTTACGTCGTGTCGGCCGATAAGGACTGTCGACAATTGCTCAGCGACCGGGTAAAGATTTTCAATCTTCGCAAGAACAGCACCTACGATGCCGCGGCGCTCCTGACCGATTGGGGAGTGCGGCCGGAGCAGGTCGTCGACTTCCAAGCCCTGGTCGGCGATTCAGTCGACAACGTGCCGGGCGTGCCGCAGATTGGGCCGAAGGCGGCCAAGGAGCTGCTCGAAAAGTACGGCTCTCTCGACGGCATCTACGAACACGTCGACGAGATTAGCGGCGCAGCGCGCAAGAAGACGCTGATCGAAAACAAGGACAAAGCGTATTTGAGCCAGATGCTCGCGCGGCTCGAACGACGGATGCCGCTGGCTGTCGACTGGCGGGCGGCACGCGTGCGCGGAATTGACGCCGCGGCCGCCGTGGCGTTGGGCAACGAATTCGGCTTCCATCGACTCACGCAACAGATGCGCACGCTGCCCGCGGCCACGGCGGCGCCGAAAGCGCCCGCGCCGGCGTGGGTCGTCGACTACCAAACGATCGACACCCCGGAAAAACTGCAAACGCTCACGGCGGCGATGGCGGCCCAGCCCCGGCTATCGGTCGATACGGAAACGACGAGCGTTACGGCAACTCAGGCGGAGCTTGTCGGCGTGAGCGTCGCCTGGGAGGCGGGCATGGGGTATTACATCCCCGTAAAAGGTCCCACCGGCGAGCAAACGCTGCCGTTGGAAATGGTCGTCGCAGCACTCAAGCCGATCTTGGAAAACCCGGCGATTGCGAAGGTCGGCCAGAATCTGAAGTACGACCAAATCGTGTTTCGCGGCGTCAGCATCAACCTCCAGGGCGTGGCGTTTGATACGCTGCTCGCCGCTTATTTGCTCGACGCGGGCGAACGCAATCACAATCTCGACGAGTTGGCCCAACGCTACCTGAACCATACGAACATCACGATCGAAAGCCTCATCGGCTCCGGCAAGAATCAACGCCGGATGGACGAGGCGCCGGTGAAAGATGTGACGCAGTATGCCGCCGAAGACGCCGACGTCGCGCTCCGGCTCGTCGATCTACTGGAGCCGCGTCTGGCCGAGCAAGGCCTCACCGATCTTTTCCGCACCGTCGAAATGCCGCTCGTCGACGTGCTCGTCGACCTGGAATGTACCGGCATCCGCATCAACCCCGAGCGTCTCGCCGAACTAAGCGCTCGCTATACCGCGCGCATGGCCGAGCTCGAGCAAGAGATTTATGCGATCGCCGGCCATGAATTCAACATTGCCTCGCCGAAGCAACTCGGCACCGTGCTCTTCGAAGAATTGAAGCTGCCGGTCATTTCCAAGACGAAAACCGGCCCGAGCACCGACGCCGACGTCTTGGAAGAGTTGGGCCGCCGCCATCCGTTGCCGGCGAAAATCATCGAGTTTCGCCAGTACGCGAAGTTGAAAGGAACATACGTCGACGCGTTGCCGCTACTGGTGAACCCGCGTACGCAGCGAGTGCATTGCTCGCTACATCAAGCGGTCGCGGCGACCGGTCGCCTCTCGTCGAGCGATCCGAATCTGCAAAACATCCCCATTCGCACCGAGGAAGGACGCGAAATACGTTCGGCGTTTCTCCCCGGAAATGCGAATTGGATGCTCGTTTCGGCCGACTACTCGCAGATCGAATTGCGATTGCTGGCCCACTGTTCGGAAGATCCCGGCCTGCTGGCGTCGTTCGCCGCCGGAGAAGACATCCATTCGCGCGTCGCCGGGCAGGTCTACGGCGTGCCGCTCGAAGAAGTAACCCGCGATCAACGCCGCACGGCCAAGACGGTGAACTTCGGCATCCTCTACGGGCAGAGCGCTTTCGGCCTCGCCAAGGTGCTCGGCATCCCTCAGGATGAAGCTTCGACGTTCATCGAAGGCTACTTCGCGCAGTACCCGGGCGTCGAACGCTTTATGTCCGAGGTGCTTGAGACATGCGCACGGCAAGGCTACGTCAGCACCATTCTGGGACGCCGGCGGGCGATCAACGGCGTGCGCACCAACGGCGGTCGACAACGCAACCTCGCCGAGCGCACGGCGATCAACACCGTCATCCAAGGTTCGGCCGCCGATCTGATCAAACTGGCGATGATCAACGTTCACCGTCGGCTGCAGAAGGAGTTTGCCGAAGCCAAGATGCTGCTGCAAATCCATGACGAACTCCTGTTCGAAACGCCGGCGTCGGAGCAAAACCGCCTGATCGCCATGGTCCGCGATGAGATGCAGAACGTCATGCAGTTGAAGGTGCCGCTCCAGGTCGACGTGAAAGTCGGCAAGAACTGGGCCGAAACGGAAGTCGTTTAGGATTCACGCTCGCCACCATGACTTCACTCCTTCCACCCATCGGCTCGCGTGCAAGCCCGCGCATCGTCGGGCTGCTTGGTGGTATCGCCTCCGGCAAGAGCCTCGTGGCGGGACAACTCGTTGCCCTCGGGGCCGGACTCTTGGATGCGGATGCGGCCGGGCATGACGTGTTGTTGCGCCCCGAAGTCCGTGAAGCAGTCCGACGTCGCTGGGGCAACGGAGTGTTCGACGCCACGGGACGCGTGGTACGCCCCGCCCTAGCGAAACTCGTGTTCGCCGACACTCCGGAAGCGAGGGCCGACCTTGCGCATCTGGAACAAATCACCCATCCTCTCATCGGCGAAGTTCTGCGCGAACGGGCCATCGCAATGGCCGACTTGGGCACGCCGCTCATCGTGCTCGACGCCCCCGTTATGCTAAAAGCCGGTTGGGACACGCTTTGCGATCATCTAATCTTTGTGGATGCCCCAGTCGAAGTACGGCGCGAACGTGCGCGGAGCCGCGGTTGGTCCGACGCCGAATTCGCGGCTCGCGAAGCCCGACAAGAGCCTGTCGAAGAGAAACGACGGCTAGCCGACTTCGTCGTCGACAATTCTGGTTCTGCCGGGGGGACGAATTTGCAAATAACCCGCTTGTGGCCGTCGCTGGTCGGGTAGAATAGAGTGGTCGAACAACGCCCGACTCACTTCCCTCGTGTTTGACCGAACACGTGTTCGACGGCTCGCGTTTGCCATCCGCCCGCGTATCCCATTTCCGTTTCCCGTTCTTCCGCACGATCTCTTCCTCCTCGCTTGGTACTCCGCGCGACCGGCCGATAAGGCATGTCATCGCGCATGAGCACCGCAAGGTCGAAACCCAATCTGCTCGCACCCGCTTCCCGTTTGCTTCCCATCTCGCTCGCCACTACATCCTGCCGCCCGGCCGTTCGCGCGGGGCAAGGATCGTTCCCATTTCGGAGTTTTCCATCATGACCGAACCTCGCGGCTCCCGGCCTCAGGGACCACTCGGTCGGCGTGTCAGTTCGAAACCCGGCTTCTCGCCGCCGCCCGATGTTGCGCACGACGAATTGAGCGATGAAAAGGAACCGCTCAGTCTCGCCGAAGAGCTCGCTGAAGAAGCGGAGCAAGGGTTCGACGAGACCGATCAACGCTACGAGCAAATCAAGCAAGGCGACATCCACATCGCCGAACTGCAGCGGATGAGCATGGGCCAGTTGATCGAGCAGGCCCGGATGGAAAACCTCACCGACTACATGGGGATGAAGAAGCAGGATCTGATCTTTAAGATCCTGAAGGAGCGCGTGAAGCTCAACGGCCTGATGTTCGGCGAAGGGACGCTGGAAGTCCTCCCCGACGGCTTCGGCTTTCTACGTAGCCCCGACTACCACTATCTCTCTTGCCCCGACGACATCTACGTTTCTCCAAGCCAGATCCGTCGGTTCGGCCTGCGCACGGGCACGGTCGTCAGCGGCCAAATTCGTCCGCCGAAAGAGAACGAACGTTACTTCGCACTGCTGCGGGTCGAGGCCATCAACTACCAAGACCCGAGCCTCCACGCGGAGAAGGTCTTTTTCGACGACCTGACGCCGCTGCATCCCGACAAGCGCGTGCGTCTCGAAACCACGGCCGACGAACCCAGCATGCGCGTGATCGACCTGATCGTACCGATCGGCTTCGGGCAGCGCGGTCTGATCGTCAGCCCGCCGCGCGCCGGCAAAACCATCTTGCTTCAGAAGATGGCGAAGGCAGTGCTTACGAATCATCCCGAAGTGTACGTGATCATGCTGCTCATCGATGAGCGGCCGGAAGAGGTCACGGACATGGAGCGGCAGATCAAAGGCCCGAATTGCGAGGTCATCAGCAGCACGTTCGACGAAGTGCAGGCCCGGCACATTCAGGTGTCGGAAATGGTGATCGAGAAGGCGAAGCGGATGGTCGAATACGGCCACGACGTCATCATTTTCCTCGACAGCATCACGCGCCTGGCCCGTGCTTGGAACGCCGAAGTGCCGCATTCCGGCAAGATCCTCTCCGGCGGCGTCGACGCCAATGCCTTGCAAAAGCCGAAGCGATTCTTCGGTGCGGCACGTAAGGTCGAAGAAGGGGGCTCGCTGACGATTCTCGCCACGGCCTTGGTCGACACCGGCAGCAAGATGGACGACGTCATCTTCGAAGAGTTCAAAGGAACGGGCAATCTGGAGATCGTGCTCGATCGCAAGTTAGTCGACAAACGGATCTGGCCGGCTATCGACATTAACCGCAGCGGTACCCGTCGCGAAGAGATGTTGCTCGACCCGGAAGAATATCGTCGCGTGTGCGTTTTGCGGCGAGTGTTGAACGAAATGAATCCGGTGGATTCGATGGAACTTCTGACGACGCGGCTCGCGAAGACGCGGACGAACGCGGAATTCCTCATGAGCATGAAGAGCTGAGTTTGAAGGACTTGGAGCAGCACGAGCCGTTAAGGCGATCGTCAGTTAAGCCATGCCGAACATTTTCGAAGGACTACCGCAAGCCGTCGCCGGAAAGTGGGCGATCGTCGTTTCGCGTTACAACGATCATCTGACGAGCAGGCTGTTGGAAGGCGCGGTATCGACGCTCATCGATGCAGGCGCCGCCGATTCCGATATCGACGTCTACTGGGTGCCCGGTGCGTTCGAACTTCCGACCGTCGCGGCCTCGGCCATCGCGCACCACGATTACAACGCCGTGCTCTGCCTCGGCGCCGTGATTCGCGGCGAGACCACGCACGATCAGCACATCAATCGAGCCGTGAGCATGCAACTGGCCGAACTTGGTGTGCGGGAAAGCGTCCCCGTCTTGTTCGGCGTGCTCACCTGCGATACCCTCGAACAAGCGCTCCATCGGGCCGGCGGCAACGTCGGCAACAAGGGCGCCGAGTGTGCCGAAGCGGCACTGCGCATGGCCCATTTGTTGCGACAAGTTGCGGAAAACGTCTAGGCGGACGTTTTCACCGGTCGAAAGGGCCGCCACGGTATAATGATTCATTGTTGCCGGCGTCGCGAACCGAGCCGAAGCATGCAGTTCCCCCGAGTTTTAGTTCAGGTAGGCAACCGTTCTGATGTCCCGTCGTAGCCGTGCTCGCGCCATTGCTTTACAGGTCCTGTTTCAAGACGATCTCAATCCCGGCCACAATCCGGCCGAGACGGACGCCTTCTTGCAGCGCCGTTTGCGCAGCGGGGAACTTACGGAATTTGCCCGTTCGTTGGTCGCCGGCGTCCGTCGCAACCGGCAAGAACTCGACGGCCTGCTCGGCAAAACGGCTGACAATTGGGGCTTGGAACGCATGGCCGCCACGGACCGCAACGTGCTGCGCCTGGGCGCCTTCGAATTGCTCTATACCGATACGCCGGGCCCGGTGGTAATCGACGAAGCGGTGGACCTGGCGAAGCGTTACGGTTCCGCTCATTCGTCCCAGTTCGTCAACGGCATTCTCGACAAGCTGCTCACCTCGCATCGCCGCTCGTCTTCGACATAACGCTCGTGCTCGAGCACTTAGGAACCAACACGCAACGATGGGATTTTTCGACAAACTCAAGGAAGGCCTGCGGAAAACTTCGCGCCTGCTCAATACCGACGTTCGCGACCTGTTCAAGTCGCAAGGTCGGCTCGTCGACGATGCTTTCCTCGACGAACTCTTCGCCGCGCTCATCAAGACCGACATGGGCGTACCTGCCACCAAGGAAATCATCGCGCAGATCGGCGCGAAGTATCGCGCACGCGTGGTACACATGAGCGAGATCGTCGACGACGTCAAACAACAGCTCAAAGAGCTGATGGCGCAGCCCAGCGCTCCGATTCGCTTCGCACCTTCCGGTCCGACCGTCATCATGGTTTGCGGCGTCAACGGGGCGGGTAAGACGACGTCGATCGCCAAGCTGACGAAGATGCTTACCGGCGAAGGGAAACGCGTGCTGTTGGGCGCCGCCGATACGTTTCGCGCCGCGGCGGTCGAGCAACTCACGATCTGGTCGCAGCGTCTCGGCGCCGAGATCGTCACCGGGCCCGCGGGCGGCGACCCGGCAAGCGTCGCGCATCGGGCCGTTCAGGCGGCGATCGAAAAGAAGGTGGACGTCTGCATCGTCGACACGGCCGGTCGCCTGCAGACGCAGGCCAACTTGATGAGCGAGTTGACCAAGATTCGCCGCGTGATTTCCAAGCAGATTCCCCAGGCCCCGCACGAAGTACTGCTCGTGCTCGACGCCACGACCGGCCAAAACGGCATCAGCCAAGCCAAGCACTTTACCGACGCCGTGCAATGCACGGGCATCATGCTGGCCAAGATCGACGGCACGGCCAAGGGGGGCGTCGTGACGGCCATTCGCAAGCAAGTCGGCCTTCCGGTGAAGTATATCGGCATCGGCGAACAGGCGGACGACATCGCCCTGTTCGATCCCGTTCCGTTCGTCGATGCGATGTTTGCCGATGCCGTCGCCGACGGATAAGCGTCGTCCGCGGTAATCCGCCGTCTTACGGCAAAGCGCAGCGGCGCTAAAACTTTCTTAACGACGCTTTACGGTCCGGCCGCTTCGTGCTGGACTGATGAGAGTGCCGTGCGCCATCTTGGGTGATTGCGACTCGGCGCGCCACCTCGGAGCGGCAATGTGTCCACGACCGACGAATTCGAACCGATCCAGTTCCTCGGCCTCCGTTTCCGGCTTAACCGTCGTCGACGCAGTTCGGGCTACGATGCGTATCTGATCGCGACCGCGATCTCGCTGCTATGCACGCTCCTTAGTTGGGCGTTGCACGGCATGTTCGACGTAAAAAACGGATTCCTCGTTTTTCTGTTGGGCGTCGCCGTCGTCGCGGTCGTTTATGGAACCGGTCCGAGCATCTGGACTTCGTGCATTAGCACGGGACTGCTCGCGTTCTTCTTCATGCCGCCGATTTTTAGCTTCGCGGTCTCCGACATACAACACGTTTTCACCTTGCTCGTGATGGCCACGATCGGC
This sequence comes from uncultured Pirellula sp., assembly GCA_964633125.1. Lineage (GTDB taxonomy): Bacteria > Planctomycetota > Planctomycetia > Pirellulales > PNKZ01 > PNKZ01. The sequence continues at coordinate 7,924 of CAZWDN010000025.1, forward strand.
GTGGTCATCAGCAATCTCACGTCGCAAGTCATGCACCAAGCCGATGCCGCGCGAAGTAACGCAAAGCGGTTTGAAGCCTTGTATCGACTAAGTCGTGAACTGGCGGACCTCGCAGGCAGCGAACATCTCGTTCGAGCGACGGTGCGGCATATCGAATCGGTGGTCGGCGGCACGGCCGCGGTTCTGCTGCCCGACCCGCGCCGCGGGTTTCGTCCGATTCCCGCCGCCCCCTTGGCCACGGAATTCCGCGCACGGGAATGGTCGGCGGCGCGCGCGGCCCTCGACTCTGGAACGGCGACGGGACTCGGCAAGCACACGATGCCGAACGTCACCGCCCAGTTCCTGCCGTTGGCGATCGCCCAGTATTCCGTCGGAGTGCTCGCCGCGCGACCTCCCGACGGGCATCACGATTTCACGGAAGAACAACATCGGATGTTGCTAATGCTCGCCAATCAACTCACCGGAGCGCTCGAACGCGACCGACTCTCCCATCAGATTCAAACCGCCCAAGATGAAATGGAGTCCGAGCGGATGCGGGCCGCGCTGCTTAGTTCCGTTTCCCACGACCTGCGCACGCCGCTAGCGGTGATCGCCGGAGCCAGCAGCACGCTGCTCGACGGGCAAGTTCAACTCTCGCAGGACGCTCGACGAGGATTGCACGTTACGATCTTTGAGAATGCCAACCGATTGTCCCGAATCGTCGACAATCTCTTGAACATGACGCGGATTGAATCGGGCGTTTTCAAGGTTTCTAAACAGTCGCACGTGCTCGAAGAAGTCGTCGGCTCGACGCTTCGCGGCCTGACCGAAGGCCTACACGGACGTCGCGTCGAAGTCCACATTCCCGCTGATTTACCCCTCGTGCCGATGGACGAAGTGCTCTTTCAACAGGTGCTCATCAACCTTTTGGACAACGCATTGAAGTACAGTCCGGCGGAGTCGCCCATCGAGCTTTCAGCCGAACTCGACGGCGAACGGCTACGCGTCGAGGTCGCCGATCGCGGATCGGGCATAGCTCCGGGGGAAGAGTCACGAGTCTTCGACAAATTCTTCCGGGGAACGGTCCATCGCAACGATCAAGTGGGAAGCGGGCTGGGTCTAACGATCTGCCGAGCCATCATCGCGGCCCACGGAGGCTCTATCGTCGCGGAGAATCGTCCGGAGGGTGGGGCTCGATTTCGGCTATGGTTGCCGCTTCACTCGACTGCCGCATCGGAACTTTCGCCGCCTCGGATCCTACCGCAACAACAATTGTCGGGCGCTTCGACGGAGACGGACCTATGAGCGACGCGCGACCGAAACTGCTGATCGTCGACGATGAAGCCGCCATTCGTACGTTCTTGACCGCAGCTCTCGACGGCGCCGGTTACGTCGTGACCGCCGTGGCGACGGGGCAGGAAGCTTTGTCCGCGGTCATGCACCGCCCCCCGGACCTGATGATTCTCGACATCGGGCTGCCCGACCTCTCGGGCCAAGAGGTGCTGGTCGAATTGCGGACCTGGTCGAAGTTGCCGGTGATCGTGCTGTCGGCGGTCGGCCACGAATTGCAAAAAGTCGAAGCCTTTGCCGCCGGAGCAGACGACTACCTTACGAAACCCTTCGGAGTGCCGGAGCTCTTGGCGCGCGTGCGAGCCGTGCTCCGCCGTGCAGGCCCGGAAGCTTCCGGGGAGTCGTCGCTACAACGCTACGAAGTCGGAGAATTGGTCGTCGACTTCACGGCGCGACGCGTTTTCATTGCGAAACGCGAAATACGGCTCACACCGACGGAGTACCGACTGCTTTCCCTAATGGCGCGTCATGCGGGAAAAGTACTCACGCATCCGTTCTTGCTAAGCCAAGTTTGGGGCGAAGAGCACGTGGCGGAAGTAAACTATTTGCGGGTTTTCATGGCCGGATTACGACGGAAGCTCGAAATCGATTCGGCCCAACCTCGCTACCTGATCACCGAGCAGGGCGTCGGCTATCGCTTAGCGGACGAGTGAATCCGTAGTCGCCTGCATTACGCGGTCGGCGATACGCCGGATCGAGCTTCCAATCGCTCCATTCCAGCCCAAACGGCAACTTGCAATGCCGGCATTCTAAGGCGACCGCCCGCAGGTTTCCGACCGAACAAAGGCCGGGATGGTTCCACGAGACATCACGGCGAGACGAAATCGACGCCGCAGATTCGCCACGAAGACGATTACAGCCAGGCAAGGCAAATCAAAGTCAATGCGACCGTTACAGCTTAACGCGCCAGACCATTTTCCGCTCAGAATCGGAGTCGTGACGGCGACTTTCCCGTGAACTCTCTCCGGCGGACTCACCGATGCAAACAGTATCCGAACGGAGTCGACGCGCAAGGCGGCGTTATGCCGGCTGAGCCGTATCGGAATTGTGTAAAAACTTGGCGTGGGCGAACGTCAAGCGACCCTTATCCACGGATGGGAGAACTGAGTTATGAAATGGTCCTTGAAGGCCCTGATGTGGGCCGTCGTTTGCTGCCTTTGGACAACGGCAGCCTCTGCACAGTCCGATGGCTTGCTGGGCTTCGGCGTCATTCCGACCCGTTCGTTGGGCGAACCCTGGAAAGTCAAAGACCTTTCCGGTTTCGACTACGGGGGTTGGATCCAGATGGGTTACCAAGATCGCAATGACGGTGCGTTCACCGGTAACGGCTTCTTGCAAAACCAAAACGAAGCCAGCAATCTGAACCTCAACCAGCTTTACACGTACGTCGCCAAAGTGGCCGACGGTTCGAACGGCCTCGACTGGGGTTTCCGGTTCGACAGCATGTACGGCGTCGACGGCAACGAAGGCCAAGCGTTCGGTAACTGGAATGCGGGACGTTGGGATTACTTGAACGGCTTCGGCGGCGTCGGCGATCCGGTTGATCACGGTCCGTACGAAATTGCCCTGCCGCAGGCTTACGCAGAAGTTGCCGTGGGCGATCTCTCGACGAAGTTCGGTCACTTTTACACCCCGATCGGGTACGAAGTGGTCACCTCGCCGAACAACTTCTTCCTCAGCCGTCAGTTGACGTTCTACAATAGCGAACCGTTTACTCACACCGGCTTCCTCAGCACCTACAAGATTTCCGACAACCTGTCGGTCATCGGCGGCTGGGCGGCGGGCTGGGACACCGGCTTCTACCGCTTCAATGACGGCTCGCAAGCGCTTTACGGCTTCACCGCAACCCTCACCGATAACATTACGCTCGCCTGGGCCGGTTCGATCGGCAACTTCGGCTGGCGCGGTGACGGCAACATCTCCAGCGGTATCCTCACCGTAAAGTTGACCGACAAGTGGACCGTGATCGGCCAGATGGACATGCTCAACACGAACAACGGCACGCCGGGCGGACCGCCGAGCTCGGGCGGCACGTTCCAAACGACCGGTATCACCAACAACTCGGTCGGTGCGATCGGCTACTCGTTCTACCAACTCACCGACCGTCTCGCGATCGGTGCTCGTAACGAATGGTACAAGGCCGACGGTATCTCGTACTACACGTACACGTCCGGTATCAACTATAAGCTGACGCCGAACCTGATCATTCGTCCGGAAATTCGCCGCAACGATTCGAACGGCGATCCAAACGGCTTGTTCAATCGCACGGTTGTCGGCTGCGACGCCATCCTCACGTTCTAACCCTCGCGGGTTCGAATGGAGTTTGAGTTCAACATCAGGCCTCGGGTCGCAAGACCCGGGGCCTGATTGTTTTACCCGTCGATACGCTTTGCCTGCCCGATTCTTGCACGCTGCTTGCGACGTAATCAGGCAATCGACCACGGCAAAACTGTCAGCGGAAAAAACATCGATTGATTGTTTCGATCTCTAAGTGCTTGCGGCAATTTGCTTCCCGCCGTCGCTACATTCTTGAGCGGCACACTTCGGCATAGCGGTTGCATTAGTTGAGCTCGGGCGTGCGATGCGTTGCCCGCGGCTGAGGGCCCTTAGCCGCGGGCAGCTTTTTTTAAACCACTCCAGGGTTTTGCACGGTTTCGCGCCAAAAGCCCTTGCGGCACCATTCCGGGGCTTGACGGTAACTCCCGGTTCGTTTGCGGGCATTCCAGCCACTTGAGATCACTCGGTCGGCCGCCTACGATACGATCCTGCCGTTTTCATCGCACCGTTTGCCCCCGGCCCCGTCCGTCGTTCGCCCATGAAGCTGATCATCGCCATTATCCAGCCCAGCAAGCTTGAAGCGGTCAAGGCGGCTCTCACCGAGGTCGAGGTCTTCCGGCTCACGGTCATGGACGTCCAAGGCTTCGGTCGCCAAAAGGGGCACACCGAACTCTACCGCGGCCACGAATTTTCCGTGAACCTCCTCCGCAAGGTTCAGCTGCAGATCGCCGTCAACGAGGAATTCGTCGAACCGACGATCCAGGCGATTATCAAAGGGGGCAAAAGCGGCGTTCAAGGTGAAATCGGCGACGGAAAGATCTTCGTTTTACCCATGGATGACTGCATTCGCATCCGAACCGGCGAACGCGGATCGGAAGCCATCTAGGCCCGAGACGTCTCTTCTGCGTCGCTCTTTTTCGTCACACTCCACGGCAGGCTATTGCCATTTCCGGCTTACGACGTTGGACCGTAGAGCGACCCGATCAATTGTTGGCCCAATTGCTGGCGAAGCTCGGCCTCAAGCGCACGGCCGTGAAGAATCTGCTGCGTTTCGGCGCCGTTTCGGTCAACGGAGTTGCGTCGCGGCAGTTTGATTTGCCCGTGAAAGCCGGCGATCAAATCGTCGTCGGCGATCTGCACAGCGCCGCGGCGAGCAACCGACTGCAGGCGTCTCACGTTCACATCGTCCATGAAGACGCCGCGATGATCGTCGTCGACAAACCGTCCGGCCTGCTCACGGTCGCCACCGACGACAACAAAACCGATACTCTCTTCGCCCGGCTCCGCGCGTTTCTCGTCGAGCGCGACGGCTCTCGTCCCGCGCATCCGTACGTCGTCCATCGCCTCGATCGAGAAACCTCGGGATTGGTGCTCTTTGCCAAGTCGGCCGAGTTCAAACAAGCGCTGCAAGCATCCTGGCCCGAGGTGCGAAAGACGTATTGGGCCGTCGTCGAAGGTCGTCCGGCACCGCCCGAAGGAACCATCCGCAGCTATCTGGTTGAAAGCAAAGCGTTGCGGGTTTACAGCAACCCGCGCCCCGTCGACGGAGGCCGCGATGCGATGACGCACTATCGCACGCTTCAGATAGGCGACGACTGCGCGCTCGTCGAGATCGACCTAGAAACCGGCCGGAAGCATCAGATCCGCGTTCACATGGCCGATTTGGGTTGTCCCGTAACCGGCGACCGACGCTACGGCGCCAAGTTCGACCTCTGCGGACGATTAGCACTGCACGCCGGAAGTTTGGCGTTTCCGCATCCCGTCGGCGGCGCGGAGATTCGCTTCGAGTCTCCGCTCCCGCCGCCGCTGCGACGCCTGTTCAAGAAATCGTGATCCGGCGAACTATTTTCCCGAATCGTTGTTGATGTACGTTTCGAGGAAGCGCGCCAACTTGTGGAAGTCGGAGTTGTGTTCCACGAAGCGGACCTTCGTGACGAGCGTGTTTTGATCGACGAGGTCTTCGAACTTTACGAAGCGCAGATCGAGTTGTCCGGAGACGGAAACCATCACGCCGCTCATCCCGTTCTCGACCAACGCCCGATAGGCGCCGACGCCGAGTTGGCTGCCGAGCATGACGTCGAACGCATGAGGTCGCGCACAACGGGCTTCATAGCCGAGTTGTAGCCCGACGATCTTACGCGATTTGCCGCCGGTGACCTTCTTGTATTCTTCGCCGACCAGCTTGGCGAGCGTCCGGCCGAGGTTGAGTTGCGAAATGGCGATATGACCGTGATCGTCGCGCGGTACGCCGACCAAGAATTTGTGCGGCAACAGTTCCGCTAGTCCTTCGGCGACGACGATGACGCCGAATTCCTTGCCTTCCCGTTCGCGGGCCAACATCGTACGCACGATGCGGCGAATCACTTCTTCGACGTCCATCACGTCGCGCGTCTTCGACTCTCCGCTTACCTCATCCGTGTAAGTCTCCGTCGTCCGATACTTTCCACGAATATCCTCGACGCTGATCACCAAGCTCGCTTCGCCGGCGATCGCCACGCCGTAGGCCAGCCAGCCCGCGCTGCGCCCCATCGATTCGACGAGAAAGTAGTTGCGGCCGGCTTCGGCGTCGGCCAGCAGATTGCGAACTTCGCCCGCCAAGGTTTCGACGGCCGTGAAGTAGCCGAACGTAAAGTCGATGCCCCAATAATCGTTGTCGATGGTCTTCGGCAGATGCACCACCGGGATTTGCTTCGCTCCCTCGGGAAGCTTCCGTTGAAACATCTGCATCTTATTGGCGGTCTTCAAGGTATCGTCCCCGCCGATCGACACCAATGCATCCACGCCGAGCGAGCAAAGCGCTTCGTACACCGTTCGCAACGGCTTAGTCTTCTCCGCGTCGTCGAGATGCGCCGGGCTCGACACTTTCTTCCCCGGGTTCGAGCGGGCCGTGCCGATGATGATGCCTGCGCTGTTGCGCGTGCGGCGCAGCGTCTTTTGGTCGAGCAGAATGTAATCACGTCCCTCGGTCATCGGCCGCTCCGGACCGAACTCCATCAAACCGGAGTAACCGTGCCGAATGCCGAGCACTTGGATGCCGTTGCGAAGAAAGGATGCGGCGGCCGTGGAAATGACGGCATTCGCGCCGGGAGCCGGACCGCCGGCAAACAGAATGGCAACCTTCTTGATGGGCGTCGCGACGGACGAGGGAGATTCAAGCGTGTTCATCGAGCGAGAACTTTCTAGTACGAGACCGTGATATAAGCCGTACGGGTGCGATGCGCCGGCTCAAGACAAGTCGTCATTCTAGAAAGGCGCGAGGAAGTTCGCCAAGGCGTGCTTCGCCGGGGGACGTGACGTCACAAAATGCGCAGAAGGCGTTCCCTACGGTTCCGAAAGCAAGCCCCACACTTTTGCGCTCGCGCACAATTGCGTGGCGGTTACTACGACGTCCAGGTCCGCTCGATGAACCGCGTGTCGACTTCCGCGTTCACAAACGCTTGGTGATCGAGAATTTCGATGAGTCGCGGGATCGTCGTCTTGATGCCTTCGATACGCAATTCGCGCAAGGCCCGCTTCATGCTCGCAATCGCTTCGTTGCGCGTCGGCTGATGCACGATGAGCTTGGCGATCATCGAATCATAATGCGCCGGCACCGTGTAGCCGGCGTGGGCATGCGAGTCGAACCGCACGCCGTAACCGCCGGGAACGTACATCTGCGTGATCTTTCCCGGGCACGGCTGGAAATTTCGCGCCGGATCTTCGGCATTGATGCGGCATTCGATCGCGTGCCCCTTCGCCGTGATGTCCGACTGTTTCCACGGCAACGGTTCTCCCGCCGCGACGCGGATCTGCTGCTTAATCAAATCAATGCCCGTCACCAATTCCGTAACCGGGTGTTCGACCTGAATCCGGGCGTTGACTTCGATGAAATAGAAATTCTGGTCCTTGTCGACGATGAACTCGACGGTGCCCGCGTTCGTGTAGCCCGCTTCCTTCACAAGCCGCACGGCCGCGTCACAGAGCGCCTTACGCGTTTCGGGCTTGAGAAACGGCGACGGACTTTCTTCGATGATTTTCTGATGTCGGCGCTGCGTCGAGCAATCGCGTTCCCACAGGTGTACGGCGTTGCCGTGGTGGTCGGCGATGATCTGCACCTCGACGTGCCGAGGATTCTCGACATACTTCTCCATGTACACTTCAGGGTTGCCGAACGCCGCCTCGGCTTCCTGCCGGGCCTGTCCAAAAGCGCTCGCCAGCACCAACTCGTTCGCGGCTACACGCATCCCGCGGCCGCCGCCGCCGGCCGTCGCCTTGATGAGCACCGGGTAGCCGATTTCTCCGGCAATTCTCGCGGCTTCCTTCTCATCTGCGATCAGCCCTTGGCTTCCCGGCACGCACGGCACGTTCGCCTTGCGGGCAAGTTGTTTGGCCGTGTTCTTATCGCCGAGCTGTCGCATCGCTTCCGGCGAAGGGCCGATGAAGTCGATCTTGCACTGCCGACAAACATCGTTGAAATGCGCGTTCTCGGAGAGGAACCCGAAGCCGGGGTGAATGGCCTGCACGTTGCCGACTTCCGCGGCACTGATCACCTGATCGATTTTCAGATAGCTCTGATTCGACCTCGCCGGACCGACGCAGTAGGCCTCGTCGGCCAACTCAAGATATTGAGCGCCGCGATCCGCCTCGCTGTAGATGGCCACGGTTTCGATGCCCATCTCGCGGCAAGCGCGCATAATGCGTAGGGCGATCTCTCCGCGGTTGGCGACTAGAATACGTTTGAACATGCGATTTCGTTGCGAATGCGAGGGAAGTGTGGGGCGCGAGCGAGCGATGCCCGCGCCGTGACGCGTCAATTTGCGATCGCGTTGGACCGAACGCTTGCGCCTCAGCCCTTGGGGTCGACCTTAAACAACGGCTGACCGTATTCGACCGGGGAGCCGTTTTGCACGAGGCAGGCGACGATCTTGCCGGTGATTTCGCCCGGGATTTCGTTGAACACCTTCATCGCTTCAATCACGCAAACGACCGTCTCGGCGCCGACATGATCGCCGACTTTTACAAACGGGGGCGCATCCGGATTGGGCGAAGTATAGAACGTGCCGACCATCGGCGACTTGATCACCAGGTGATTGTCGGCCGCAGCCGGCGCGGGAGCGGCCGGAGCGGCGGGCGCCGCCGGCGACGCGACCGGTGCGGCCATATACGGGCGCGTATCGGCGACGATCGTGTCGCCCCCCTTGCGCAATCGGACACGCACGTCGCCGTCGCGCAGGTCGACTTCGTTCAGATCGTGTTCCTTCATTAACTCGATCAAGCGACGAATCTTGCGCACGTCGAACACATCGCCGCCGGGGGAATTGGTCATTTCGTTCTCCGAGTCCGACCCCATAAAGTTTTGCTAACCTACTAAAAGGAGTACCGGCCGGCCGCTCCAACGAGTGCGGCAGATCCACTTATCGAAATAAGCGCGGCGGCATATTCGTCAATGCATCCGATCAAGAGTGCATCGAGAGATAGTAATCACCCGCGGACTGCGATACCAGTTGCGGTTGCTCCGCGGCATCGCCCATCATCGTCTCGAGCAGTCGCCTGAAACCTATATGCGTGTTCAGGTTTGGGCGACAATGTACCGCCGCCGGCGCGCAAACGTCAAGATGGCGTAGGCGTCGGAAGCGGGGCATTCCGAGCGAATCCCCTGCCCCGTCGAATCCGCGTCGCTTACGATGCACAGATGCACTCCGACCCCCTTCGCACCCTAGCCGAACGACTTTTGGCCGGGGGCCTCGATATCGACCAATTCCTCGCGGCCGCGGCCCGATCGACGGTTGCCGATCTCGGCGACGCCCAAATCGACCTCGACCGCCGTCGCCGTTGCGGGTTTCCCGAAGTCGTCTATGGCGAAGGAAAGACGGTCGAACAACTCGCCAAGATATTCGACGTACTGCTGGCCGAAGGCGGCGAAGTGCTCGCGACGCGGGTCGCCGCGGAGAAGGCGACGGAATTATTACCGCGATATCCTGCGGGCCGCTATAACCCCGTGGCGCGGATTTTTCGCGTGGCCCAAAACGAGCCGCCGTCACAACGTGGAACCAAGTCGCGAGGACGGGTCGTCGTCGTCACCGCCGGCACAAGCGACCTGCCGGTGGCCGAAGAAGCGCGCGAGACGGCCGCGTGGATGGGAGCCGATGTGGCGCTCATTCAAGACGTCGGCGTCGCGGGCCCTCAGCGGCTCATCGCAAGGCTCCCCGAAATTCGCACGGCCGACGTCGTCGTCGTGGTCGCCGGCATGGAAGCCGCGCTGCCAAGCGTCGTCGGCGGACATGTCGATTGCCCGGTGATCGGCGTGCCGACCAGCGTCGGTTACGGTGCAAGCCTCGGCGGACTGACGGCGCTCCTGGGCATGCTCACGAGTTGCGCGGCCAACGTCACCGTCGTGAACATCGATGCGGGCTTCAAAGGGGGCTACCTCGCCGGACTCATCGCCTCGCGCACTTGCGGGAAGCCGAGCCATGATTGATCCCGCCATACTCTCGGACCGCGGAAAACAGGCCCTTTCAGTCGTCCACCCTGCGGGCCTCCCATGGCTACGGCCGCGCGATGTCGAGGGACACAAGGGAACCTACGGCCGTGCCTTGATCGTCGGCGGTTCGCTCGGAATGGCCGGCGCCATCGGCCTTGCCGGTATGGCCGCGCTTCGCACCGGCGCCGGATTGGTGCGCCTTGCCGTGCCGCGCGGCATCGTCGCTACGGTGGCATCGTATGAGCCTGCTTACATGACGATGCCGTTGCCGGAAGACGACGCCGGACGCTTGCAGGCTTCCGCGCTCGGTGAGTTGCTGGATGCAGTGAAGCCGGCCACGGCCGTCGCCGTCGGGCCCGGCTTGGGACGAAGCGACGCCGTCAGTGAGATCGCCTTACGGATATTTGCCGAGGCCGCAAAGCCGGCCGTATTCGACGCCGACGCCCTCAATGCACTCGCCGAACATCGTGATGCGCTCCAGTCGCACGCCGGTCCGCGCATTCTCACGCCACACCCCGGCGAGTTCGAACGCTTGTCCGGCGGCCGCAAGTTTGCCCACCGCGCGGCCATGTGTGACGCCGCGACGAAGCTTGCCGCCGACACGCAGTCGATCGTCGTCCTCAAAGGGCACGGCACCTTTGTCACCGACGGTACCCGCCGCTACACAAACACCACGGGCAATCCCGGCATGGCTACCGGCGGCACCGGCGACGTGCTTACCGGCGTCGTCACTGCGCTGCTCTGCCAGGAACTCACGCCGTGGGAGGCGGCCTGTCTCGGGGTGTACGTGCATGGCCTGGCGGGCGACCTAGCGGCCGCCGAGTTGGGGATACCTTCGCTGATCGCAAGTGATCTCGTTCGCTTCTTACCGCATGCCGTACGGTCGGTGATCGCCGCCGGGCAGTAAGTGCCGCACGGATGTAATGGCGAGGCCCGTAAACCCGCTTTTCTCTCATATTTTCACGGTTCGCGGTTCGCCGATCCCGCCTTGTCGGCTGAGGACGATCCGGTATACTGGGCGGTTTCCTCTTTTGGCAGTGATCACGTTCTGGAGAGTGCGGCGATGGCTCGGGTATGCAACGTCTGCGGCAAAGGCCCTCAAACGGGCAATCAGGTTACGCTCCGCGGTAAGGCGAAGTACCTCGGCGGCGTCGGTACGAAAATCACCGGCATCACGCGCCGCACCTTCAAGCCGAACCTGCAACGCGTTCGCGTCACCGAAGGGGGCACGAACAAGACCATCATGGCCTGCACCCAATGCATTCGCAGCGGCATGGTCACCAAGCTCGTGAAGGCCAAGCCCTTCCGCTTGCCGACTGCGCCCGACGCCGCCAAGAAGGGCCCGTCGAAGCCGGATGTGAAGAAGGCCGATGCGAAGAAGGCCCCGGCCAAGAAGCCGGAAGCCAAGGCCGCCAAGAATCCGAAGGCCGGTAAGTAAACCCGACTCGTTCGCCAAGTCGCTTGGTTCCCCTCGCCCCTTGTGGGAGAGGGGCCCAGGGGTGAGGGGTCAGCGGTTACTTTGCGGCATCTCGCGTCGCACGCGTACCAATTCTTCTTCCGACCGGAACCCTCGCGATGAGCCTTTCCCGCGCCGAAGTCGAAAAAGTCGCCTTGCTGGGGCGTTTGCAACTCACGCCCGCCGAACTCGATCTGATGACGACGCAACTCAGCGCCGTCGTCGGCTACATCGAACAACTCCAAGAGCTCGGCACCGATAACGTCGAGCCCATGGCGCACGCCGTGCCGACCTCGAACGTCTTCCGCGACGATGTCGTGCGGCCCAGCGCCGATCGCGCCGCCATTTTGAGCAACGCGCCGCACGCCGACGGTGAGTTTTATCTCGTACCCGCCGTGCTGGGAGAATGAGCAGACCAGTGCCGAATGCGGAATGCTGAATGCTGAACCGGTTCCGACTACGCCCGCTCAGCATTCTGCACTCAGCATTCTGCATTCGATTTCAGGACCGACCCCCGTGGCTCTCTACCAGAAGACGGCGACCGAACTGCTCGGTTTGCTTAACGCCGGGCAAGTAACCTCCGAGGAACTGACGCGCGCGTACGCCGAGCGTATCGCACAGGTCGATCAGAAGGTCGGCGCGTATCTGCGAGTCGACGTCGACGGCGCGCTGGAGCAAGCGCGGGCGATCGATGCCCGGCGGAAGCGCGGTGAATCACTCGGGAAATTGGCCGGCCTGCCCGTGGCCGTGAAAGACCTGCTCTGTGCCCAAGGCGAACTGACGACCTGCGCTTCGCGGATGCTTGAGAATTATCGAGCCCCGTACGATTCCACAGTCGTCGCCAAGCTGCGAGCCGCCGATGCCGTGCTGCTCGGCCGCACGAACATGGACGAGTTTGCGATGGGGGGCTCGACGGAGAACTCCGCCTTTCAAAAGACGCGTAACCCCTGGGACCTGGAGCGGACGCCCGGCGGCTCCAGCGGCGGAGCCGCGGCCTGCGTGGCCGCCGACGAGGCGTGCCTCTCGATCGGCACCGATACCGGCGGATCCATTCGCCAGCCGGCCGCACTGTGCGGCATCACCGGCATGAAGCCGACTTACGGACGCGTGAGTCGCTTCGGACTCGTGGCCTTCGCGAGCAGTCTCGACCAAGCCGGCCCGATGGCTCGCACGGCTGAAGATGCCGCGTTGCTGCTGGAGGCGATCGCCGGACACGATCCGCAAGACGCCACGAGCGTGAACGTGCCCGTTCCAAATTATTCGCAAAACGTGCGCGAGCCGCTCCAAGGGCTGACCATCGGCCTCGTACGCGAGCATTTCGCCGCGGGGCTCGACGGCGAAGTCGAATCGGCCGTGCGCGAGGCGGTTAGGGTATACGAATCGCTCGGCGCGAAGGTCAAGGAAGTGTCGTTCCCGCACGCCAAATACGGCGTGGCGGTGTACTACATCATCGCGCCGTGCGAAGCCTCGAGCAATCTGGCGCGTTACGACGGCGTGCACTACGGTCGCCGCACCGACGAAGCCAAGCTCATCGCCGAACTCGACGCCGAACGGAAGGAACTACTCGCAGCCGGCAAGAAGCGCGAAGCCGAAAGTCTCGACACTTCGCTCGTGCGACTGTATCGCAAGAGCCGCGCGGAAGGCTTCGGCTCCGAAGTCAAACGCCGCGTCATGCTCGGCACCTACGCACTTTCGTCCGGCTACTACGACGCTTACTACCTCAAGGCTCTCAAAGTTCGCCGGTTGATCCGCCAAGACTACGACCAGACCTTCGAGCAGGTCGACTTGATCGCCGGCCCTTGCACGACGTCGCCGGCCTTTAAGATCGGCGAGAAAGTCGACGATCCTTTGGCCATGTACCTGGTCGACCTCTATACGGTGAGCGCGAATCTCGCGGGCGTCGGCGGCATTTCGATCCCGTGCGGCTTCAGCAAACAAGGCTTGCCGATCGGCCTGCAACTGCAAGGCCCGCCGCTTGCCGAAGACAAGCTGCTCCGCGCGGCCCACATGTATCAAACGGCCACCGATTGGCACACCCGCCGCCCAACGCTTGTGTGAAAGCCATGACCGATAAACCAACTCCTTATACCATCGTTATCGGGCTTGAAACCCACGTGCAGCTGCAGACGGCGACGAAGCTTTTCTGCGGCTGTAGCACGAAGTTCGGCGCGCCGCCGAATACGCAGACTTGCCCGATCTGCACCGGCCATCCGGGCACGTTGCCGGTGATGAATCGCCGGGCCTTCGAGTTGTCGCTCCGAACGGCGGCCGCGCTCCATTGCAACATCGCCACATACACGAAGTGGGACCGCAAACAGTACTACTATCCCGATCTGCCGAAGGGCTATCAGATCAGCCAGTACGACTTGCCGTTCAGCTACGAGGGCTGGCTCGAAATCAGCGATCCGAAGGGACGCTTCGAGCCGAAGCGCGTGCGGATCATTCGGGCACACCTTGAGGAAGACGCCGGTAAGAGCATGCACGACGAGCATGCCGGAAAGGCCGATAGCAAAATCGACCTCAATCGCACCGGCACGCCGCTGTTGGAAATCGTCACCCATCCCGACCTGCGATCTCCTGCCGAAACGAAGGCGTATCTCACGGAACTCAAGCTGCTGCTCACACACCTCGGCGTTTCCGATTGCAACATGCAAGAGGGAAGCCTACGGGTCGACGCCAACGTGAACCTGCATATCGATACGCCGACCGGCAAAGTGGCGACGCCGATCGTCGAAATCAAGAATATGAACAGCTTCCGCGCCGTCGAGAAGGCCGTGGCCTACGAAGCGGAGCGGCAGTACGCGGTGTGGCAAGAGACGGGCAAAAAGCTCGGCGATCCGGGCGTCTTCAAGCAAACGCGCGGCTGGGACGACACGGCCAACGTCACGCGCGGCCAGCGTGAGAAGGAAGAATCGAGCGACTATCGCTACTTCCCCGACCCCGACTTGGTACCGGTGACCGTGACGGCCGAGCAAATCGACGCCGTGCGGCAAGGCCTCGGCGAGTTGCCGGCGCAGATTCGCCGTCGGCTCGAAACATCGTACGGCCTCACACCGTACGATAGCGACGTTATCGTCAACCAGGGCCGCACGTTTATCGAGTACTTCACCACGGCCGCGGATATCGCCGGCGACGGCAAGACGGCGTCGAACTGGTTGCAGCAAGACGTGCTGCGCGTGATGGGCGAACGCGATCTCACGATCGAGACCTATCCCGTACCCGCCGCCGCGCTCGGCGACTTATTGAAACGAGTCCGCGCGGGCGAAGTCGATACGAGCCGCGGCCGTGAAGTGCTGCAACGGATGTTCGATACGAACGAGTCGGCCGCGGAAGCCATGCAGGCGCTCGGGATCGAGCAAGTCGACGAATCGGCCCTCGTCGCGCTCTGCGAAGAGCTGGTCGCGGCGAATCCCAAGGTCGTCGTCGACGTGAAGGCCGGCAAGATGCAAGCGGCCGGGGCGTTCGTCGGTCAGGCGAAGAAGAAGAATCCCAACGCCAACCCGGCCCGCGTGCGCGAACTCTGCCTTGAGATCATCGCCAAGCTGCCGTAGCCGAGCCGTTACGCTTGCCGCGTAATCGTCAGCACTTCGTCGAGCACGAGCCCGTTCGTCGCGATACTGTTCGTGGCGTGAATCGTCGGCGTGCCGTTCCAGTCGGTGAACGTGCCGCCGGCCTCTTCGATCACCGGTTGCAGGGCTGCGCAGTCCCAAACGTGCATCATCGGGTCGACCATCAACTCGGCCCGCCCCGTCGCGACGAGCAAATAGCCGTAGGCGTCGCCCCACGAGCGGCTGATCCGCGCGGCCGCTTGCAGCTTGTCGTAGGCGTCGCGCCTGCCGATCCGCTCGAAGTTGCGCACCTCCGACGTGCAGAACAGCCCTTCGCACAGCGTCGGCTTCTTCGACACGCGCGCCGGTCGCGGCGATGCATTCCCTTTCACATACCATGCCCCCTCGCCTATGGCGGCATACGCGGTTTCACCAAGGCCGGGTATATGGATCACGCCGACGACGCTGCGTCCCTCCCGCTCCACGCCGATGAGCGTTCCGTAGAGCGGCACGCCCGAGATGAAGCTCTTCGTGCCGTCGATCGGGTCGAGAATCCAGCGATAGCCCGAGGTCCCGGATTGTTCGCCGAACTCCTCGCCCAAAATCCCGTCGCTCGGAAAAGCGGCGGCAATCTCGCGACGCAACAACTGCTCCGCTCCGCGATCCGCCACGGTCACCGGCGAATCGTCCGACTTGATCTCGACGCCGAGGTCGTCCCGTTGGAAGTAGGTCAGCGTCAGGTCGCCCGCCTTGCGAGCGGCGGCGACGGCAAGTTGCAAACGAGCGGCAAGTTCGGACATAAGGAGACTGACGACCAGAGACCGTTGACGGAAGCAAACAGACGCAGGCCCCTAAGGATAGGATGCCGCGATGCAGGCGCAAAGGTCCGGATTTGGCCGGCGTCCGACGCGAAGACCTTGAAGCGCTCGCTTCGGTCTCCGGACTCAAATCTCACCCTTCCGAATTCTGCAACTGCGCCGGCGGCGACATCAGCGAGGAAAGCTTGATCGCCGCCAACTCGCGCCGCGTCGTCGCCGTCACTTCGTTGAGCACGTCGGCCAGTCGGCGGTGCGTTTCTTCCGGCATTCCCTTCGCCGACGACGGTTCGCCGCTCATCGGGCCGTCGATCGCTTCAATCACTTCCAGGAGCGACACCTCTTCGACAGGTCGCTCCAAAGCGTAGCCGCCGTCGACGCCGCGGGTCGACGAAAGAATGCCGTGCGTCACCAAACTGCGCAGAATCTGCAACAAAAACCGCTCGGGCATGTGCCCGCCCGCGGCAAGTTTGCTGCAAGGAACAGGCGTTCCTTGCTCATGTTGGGAAAGAGCCAACATGGCCTGCACTGCGTATTCCACCGTGCGCGAGAGCTTCATCACCGCCCCCTAGGAGGCCCGTGCGCAACGGTTCCGGTCGTCGCGCGCGGCCCTGCGTGCTGAGTTCACATCTACTGGATTTCAGATCTCGATTCCGACGCTCGGAATCGCATTGTCCCGATCTCCTATGCATTAGCCCCACATTGGGAGGATTGTCGGAATCGCGAGTGGCGGAGTCAAACAATATTCGCGCGTTTTCACGAAACCACACCGTGAAAAAAATCACGATACGCGACCCCCCGCGCAAACAATATCAGATCGTGCGCGTCAACGCGGAACGAGCATCAGCTTCGCCGGGTGCGCCGTTCCATTGCACGCAGTTCCCGTACGACAACTCGTCGGACCAACTCGCTCGACCGCCGCGAAGCGGCAAACTCGATCGGTCTTCTAGCGCACCGCTTCCGCCGGCGATTCCTTCGCCCCTTCGCTTGCCGCGTTCTTCCCCGCCGGGTTCGGCATGGTCCACGCGTGGAGCACCAGCAATCCCGCTCCGCCCACCAACAGCATGTCCGCCACGTTGAAGTTCGGCCAAGTCCAGCCGTTGAAGCGAAACAGAATCCAATCGCGCACCGCGTGCTTGGGATAACCGAGGGCTTCCAACTGCGGCGTGCACCAGAGCCCGAGCCGATCGTAGAGGTTCCCCAAAATCCCGCCCGTAATCCCCGAAAGCGAGATGAGCAACAGCCGATCCCGGGCCGCTCCGACGACGAACAGCCAGTAGACGATCGCCACGGCCGCCCCGATGCTCAACGTGGCGAATAGCCACACCTTTCCTTGGCCCATGCCGAAGAGCGCTCCCTGGTTGAGCGCGGTCTGCAGCCCAAAGAAGTCGGGCCAAATCCAGCGGACGCTTTCGACATTATTTGGCTCGGAGAGTTGCAAGGCCCCCGGCGGCCCCAGTTCGGCAAACAGCCGATCCTTCGACCACAAATCGAGCCCCGTCCCGCCGACCGCGATCGCCAGAAAGAGCAGAATTCGTCCCGCGCCCAATCCCTTCATGGCCGCCGCCTTCGCTCGTAAGTCTTTCCACCGGGCGGCCTCGCACGAAGCGCGCCGCGACCCCAAAAAACGACCAACAAAAAAAGCCCGGGAACTTTTCGTCCCCGGGCTCTAAAGTCGCAATGTTTCGGCAAACTCGCAATGCTGAATTTGGCCGGCCCCCCCGCTTATGTGCGAAGCGGCCACCGCCTTCGGCTAGCGGGGCTTTTGTTCCTTCTCGGCGCACTTCACGCAGAGCGACACAAACGGCAGAGCCTCGAGCCGGAGCTTCGGGATCTTCGAACCGCAGGCTTCGCATTCGCCGTAAGTCCCTTCGTCCATTCGGTCCAGGGCGTCGTCAATCGCCGTCAGGGTCCCCTCTTCCGACTCCATCAGTTGCAGCGTGAAATCTTGCTCAAACGTGTCGCTGCCGAGGTCGGCCATATGGATCGGCATCGTCGAATGGTCGCCGCCGGCACCCCGCAACGCATTATCGGCCAATTGATGCACTTCCCCTCGCAAACGGGCTCGCAAGGCCAGGAGGCGTTCACGATAAGGCTTCATCTCGGTCTTCTTCATCAGCGATTCTCCCCCTTTGGCAGGCTCGAGCAATTCAGACCATAACAGGCAAAACGAACCTTCTCGGACGCCGCGAGAGCACGGCAGACGTGCTTGCGGAAAGACCGAGAATCGTCATTGTAATATCGATGGGCCGGGAGTGTCAAATAATCGACCACCCCGTCGACCCGCGAAAACCCCGAAAAAACGGCGGTTTTGGCCATACTTAGCCATCCTGGCGGGCTCCGATCGGCGCGGCCGAAACGGAGCCCCCCAGACCACCTCATACGGCCCGGCGTGCCCGTTGGTTCAGCCGAGTTTGCCCGCCGCGCGGCGCCGATGCGACCTCCCATCGCGGCCCGCCGCCGCGAAATCAGGCCCGTTGCGGCCCGCTTCGGGCCCCGGCGGCTTCGCTTGTCCGTTTTCCCGGTCACGAATAGACTGGCGTTCTCTTCGTAAAACCGTGCATTTGCCCGTCGCCCCGATTGGGAGTGTTCGCCATCGCCGCCGTCGCCGCCACCACCGATTTGGCCTTCCAGCGCTGTATCAACCCGGCCTGCGGCTCCACCCACGGCGTCGACGAGGTCCTGACCGAGTGCCCCAAGTGCGGCGGCCTGCTCGACGTCCTCTACGACTGGGACCGCGTCCGCCCCCCGAAGTCGCTCGCCGAGTTCGAGGCCCTCTGGTCGCGCCGTTACGAGCCGCTGTCGTTCAGCGGCGTCTGGCGATTCCACCGGCTGCTGCCGTTCGCCAAGCCGGAGCACGTCGTCACCATCGGCGAAGGGCAAACCCTGCTCCAGCATGCCCCGGCCGTGGCCAAGTTCATCGGCCTCCGCGGCGGCAAGCTCCATCTGCAATACGAGGGGATGAACCCCTCGGGCAGCTTCAAAGACAACGGCATGTCGGCCGCCTTCACCCATGCCCATAGCATCGGGGCCAAGCGCGCCGCCTGCGCGTCGACCGGCAACACCAGCGCGTCGCTCGCCGCCTACTGCTCCGTGAGCAAGTTGATGAAGGCGGTCATCTTCATCGGCTCCGGCAAAATCTCGTACGGCAAGCTTTCGCAAGCGCTCGATTACGGCGCGCTCACCGTACAGATCGCCGGCGATTTCGACGACGCCATGCAGCGCGTTCGCGAAGTCTCCAAGGAGCTCGGCATCTACTTGGTGAACAGCGTCAATCCCTTCCGGCTCGAAGGGCAGAAGACGATCATGTTCCGCGTGCTCGAAGCGCTCCGCTGGCAAACGCCCGATTGGATCGTCGTGCCCGGCGGCAACCTCGGCAACTCCAGCGCCTTCGGCAAGGCGTTCTACGAACTGCATCAGCTCGGACTCATCGACCGCATCCCCAGGCTGGCCGTGATCAACGCCGCCGGCTCCAACACGCTGTATCAGCTCTACGAAAAGCGCGGCTTGCGCTGGAACAACGCCAAGCCCGACCTGGCGATCGCCTGCAAGTATTACGAAGAGCTCGACGCCGAGAATCGCCGGGCGTCGACGATCGCCAGCGCCATCGAAATCAACCGGCCGGTGAACCTGACGAAGTGCCTCCGGGCGCTCGAAGTGTGCGACGGCGTGGTGCGCGAAACGACGGACCAAGAGATCCTCGACGCGAAAGCGCAAGTCGGCGCCGGCGGCCTCGGCTGCGAACCGGCCAGCGCCGCGAGCGTCGCCGGAGCGAAAAAGCTCATCGAAGAGGGAATCATCGGCCACGACGAAACCGTCGTCTGCATTCTCACCGGGCATCAACTGAAAGACCCCGACGCCACGGTCGGCTACCACACGACCGACCAAGAGATGTTCAACAAGATTCTCGGCAGCCGGGGCGTGAAGCGGGCCGCGTTCGCCAA
>CAZWDN010000026.1:0-10662 GCA_964633125.1 uncultured Pirellula sp.
CCCGCGGGCCTCACCGCCGAACTTGCCAACCATCATGCGTAATACTCGCGCCTTGTCGCCGATCTTCGAACTTTCCGCACCGGGGCGTCGCGGCGCGACGTTGCCGGCGAGCGACGTGCCGTATGCCGCGCTCGACGACATCTTGCCGGCCGAAGCGCGGGCGCATGCGCTGCCCGATCTGCCCGAGGTCGCCGAACCCGACGTCGTGCGACATTACACCTGCATTTCGCAGTTGAACATGTCGGTCGATACGCATTTCTATCCGTTGGGGAGTTGTACGATGAAGTACAACCCGAAGCGGAACGAACGGCTGGCGTCGCTGCCGGGTTTGCTTGATTTGCATCCGTACCAATCGGAGTCGTCGCATCAGGGAATGCTGCAGCTGCTGTTTGAGCTGCAGCAGATGCTGGCCGAAATCGCCGGGCTGCACACGGTGTCGTTGCAACCCGCCGCGGGCGCGCACGGCGAGTTGGCCGCGCTCATGACGGCCGCGGCCTACTTCCGCGACCGGGGCGAACAGCGCACGAAGGTGCTCGCGCCGGACAGCGCCCACGGCACGAACCCCGCCAGCGCCGCGGTGGCCGGCTTCGACGCGGTGACGGTCCGCAGCACGCCGGACGGCTACGTCGACCTCGACGATCTGCGGGCGAAGCTCGACGACCGGTTCGCCGTGTTCATGATCACCAATCCCAGCACGCTCGGCATGTTTGAACGGAACATCCGTCCGATCGCCGACATGGTGCATGCGGCCGGCGGGCTGTTGTATCTCGACGGCGCGAACATGAACGCCATTCTCGGCATCGCGCGCCCCGGCGACTTCGGCGCCGACATGATGCACTACAATCCGCACAAGACGTTTAGCGGTCCGCACGGCGGGGGCGGTCCCGGCGCGGGACCGATCGCCGTGCGCGAAATGCTCGGGCCGTATCTCCCCGCGCCGCTCGTGGCGTTCGACGGCGCACGCTACCGACTCGACTACGACCGACCCAAGAGCATCGGTCGCGTGCGAAGCTTCTTCGGCAACGTCGGCGTGCTGGTACGGGCCTACTGCTACATTCGCACCTACGGCGCCAAGGGCTTGCGCGAAGTGAGTGAGAACGCCGTGCTCAACGCCAACTATCTGCTCAGCAAGGTGAAGCACATCTTCCCCGTGCCGCAAGGGGAGCGATGTATGCACGAGTTCGTCGCCACGGCCTCGAAGATCAAGGCCGAACGCGGCGTGTCGGCGATGGACATCGCCAAACGACTGCTCGATTACGGGTTTCACGCTCCGACCGTGTACTTTCCGAGCACCGTGAAGGAATCGATGATGATCGAGCCGACGGAAACGGAAAGCAAAGAAACGCTCGACGCCTTCGCCAACGCCCTGTTCCGCATCACGGAAGAATCGCCCGATTTGTTGCACGAGGCGCCGCATTCGACCGGCGTGAGCCGGCCGGACGAAGTGAAAGCGGCCCGGCAACCGCAAACGAGTTGGCCGAAGACGTAGGCGTTCGGTAGCGCCGCCGGCCGAAAATGCCGTGGAAGCTCGCAGCTCGCGGGAGTAGAACTAATCCGAGCGCCATCACATTCGGAAAGGTTCATTCTTGGGCCCGCAAATCTACATCGCCGCGCAGAATCAAGTGTACGGGCCGTACGACTTCGCGCATGTGCAGGCCGGCGTGCAGAGCGGACAGGTGACGCCGCAGCACGCGCTTTCGTACGACGGAAGGCAATGGTTTCCGGCTTCGGCGATCTGGCCGCAATTGCTCGGGCAGGCCGGCTTCGCGGCTCCGCAGGCCGCCGCACCGATGCACGGAGCACAAATGCCCGCAGCCGGGGCTCCGCAAGGGCGCGTCGTCGCGCAAACGCAGCCGGCGCATGCGCCGCCGGTCCAGGCTCAGCGCGTGCCGCAAGCCGCGTATGCCGCTACGCCGGTGCACAACGTGCCGCCGGGCGTGGCGATGGCTGCGGAAACGGTGACGGACTCGCCGCGCGTGTACGGCGTCGGCTTGGGGCGGACGTTGGCCGTCGCCAACTTCGTGATGCTCGCCGGAGCGTTGTGTTTGGCGGCGGTGTTCGTCATCGGAAAGCTACCGCTCGATAAAGAGTTTCGCAACGGTCCGGTGCCAAAGCTGCTGGCCCAAACGAGCGATTGGATTCGCGCCATCGGCTTTCCCGTGTTTTATCTGATCCTCATGTCATGGGCCTGTCATGCCGCAGGACGATTGCGCGAGCGCAAAGCGAAACCGGAGCCGTACAGCGGGGGGTGGACGTTAGCTCTGTTTCTCATTCCGATACTTAATGTTTTCATGCCTCCGGTCGTCTTGCAGACGCTTTGGAAGAGTTCGGATTGGACGGTCGGTACTCGTCGTCGCCCGCGCGGTACGCCGTGGATCGTCGTTTGGTGGATCGCGCTTTGGCTCTGCAAGATTCTCTACAGCGTTTTCGAGGTGTCGCAACGACTGTTCATCGAATGGTTGAAAAGCGGCAGCTTACGGCCGGGCACCGATCGCTACAGGGCGATGTTGGAATGGAATGAACAGCTTGCGTCCCTCCTGCCGACGGCGTCGTTGATCGAGGCCGCGGTGTGGAGCCTGTCGCTCGGGTTGTTCATCGCCTTTGATGCTCGGGTTCGTACGCGCGTGGAGATGGGATGAGCGAGCCCGATGCCGCCCCCAAGCCGACGTACTATTTGCGATCGCGAGGGGAAACTACCGGTCCGCACGACATCGCCGAATTGCAGGCGTTTGTGAAGACGGGACGTCTGACGCCGTCGCACGAACTGTCGCAGGACGGGATTTTGTGGATGCGCGCCGGCCAGTTCTGGGAAGTGTTTCAGCTTCCGGAAAAGCCGAAGATTTTACGCCCGCGGAGTCGCTCGCGCAGCGTGAAGCCGGCGCCGGCCAAAGTGGCGCCGTCGCCTGCCGCCGTGAGCCCGAGCGTCGCGGCGCAGCCGACCGACGCAGGGTCTTCATCGGCGACGGGAGTTTCGGCACGCTCGCAGGTTCGTGTGCGTTCGCCCGACGATGCCGAAGCCTCAAACGTCATGACTTGGTCGTTCGTCGCGGCAGGGTTGCTCGTGCTGGGAGTCGTCTCGTCCGTGCAATTCATCGCGCGGGTCTTAGCGATGCACGATCGCTTGGACGGCACGCTGGATGCCGTGCGGAAGCTCGCCGCTGAGAGCCAAGCCGGCAATTCCGGCGCCGCCAAGGTGCTGCAAACAATTCTCGGACTCGGTTTGTTCGCGGCGTTCCTCGCCTGGCAATTCATGGCGTCTCGCAATCTTGCCGTCTTGCGCGACGGCCGGATGCGGTTTACGCCGTGGGCCGGCATCGGTTGGTATTTCATGCCGATCGGCAATCTATGGAAGCCGTATCAAGTGATGCGCGAGATCATTCAAAGGAGCGAAGAGGGAGCCGCGCGGCCGCTCGTGATGTTTCCGAGTACGCAGGTTCTGGCGGCGTGGTGGGTTTTACTCGTAGCGCGCCTGCCCGTTCGCTACGTCGGCCTCGTGCATGAAGGACGGATTGTTCGAGCGCTCGAGGCGACTCCGACGGAGATGCGACTACAAAGCGGAGTTCCCAAAGTTTCCGAAGTGCCGGGGCTCGTGCAATCGTGGCTCTTGTGGGACGGCATGGACGGCCTCTTGACGCTCTTGGCTTATCTGCTGAGTATTTGGATCGTGGTCTCCGTCGGCTATTTGCAGTACTGCGCCTTCCGTGCTCGTGCGCGGCGTGCCGATTGAAGCGCAGCTATTTTTCGAACTTCACCGCGTACACGTTATGCACCCGCTCCGTTTGATTCTTGATCCGCCGGCCGCAGGGGCTTGGAATATGGGCGTCGACGAGATGCTCATGGAGCGCGCGGCCGAGGCGAACACGGCGACGCTAAGGTTCTACGAGTGGTCGCCGGCCGTGCTTTCGCTCGGCTATTTTCAGAACGTCGCCGATCGCGACGCGCACGGGGCAAGCTGCGCGTGCCCGCTGGTGCGGCGCTCGAGCGGCGGCGGGGCGATCGTGCATGACCGCGAACTGACGTATTCCATAAGTTTGCCGACGGCGCATCCGCTGGCGGCCGATGCCGAGACGCTCTATCGCAACGTCCACGGCACGCTGCTGGCGGCGCTCGCCGAGTTCGGCGTCGCGGCGCGTTTGAACGAGGCGGCGCTCGTGCAGATGGGAGGGGAGCCGTTTCTCTGCTTTCAGCGTAGGGCCGTGGGAGACGTGTTGCTTGATCGCTACAAGATCTGCGGTAGTGCGCAGCGCCGGCGTCGCGGGGCCATACTCCAGCACGGCAGCGTGCTTTTGGCGCGCAGCGCGGCCGCGCCGGAATTGCCCGGCATCGTCGATTTGGCGGATACGCAAGCGACCTCCCGACTTACGCCGACGACTCTGGCCGAGGCATGGATTCACATTTGGCGTTCCCAGCTTTCCCCCCTGGAGCCCTACGGTCCCTATTCGTCCGACGACATGGAGCTTGCCGAAGTTCAAGCGTCCGCGAAGTACGCTTCCGCGGCTTGGACAAACCGAAGATAACCCTCACGGAACGCTCATCCTCGGCGAGTAAAGTTGCGGGAGTTCCGGAAGGATAATATGAACAGGTGCGGCGGCCTGATTCGGTCTCCGCTCGCTCTTCGGGCGGCTCACTCTATGCAACTAAAATTGCGAGTACTCGTCGGCGGTACCACGGGCCAGAAGCTCGTGATCCCCGGTCCGGCATTTGCCATCGGTCGTGATGCGGCTTGCGACCTGCGGCCGAAGAGCGGCTACATCAGCCGTCGGCATTGCGAAATCACGCAGGACAAGGGAACCGTCTTCATTCGCGACCTCCGCAGCCGAACGGGCACTTGGGTCAACGGCATTCGCATTCCCGCCGAACGCGCCGTCGAGGTGAAAACCGGCGACCATCTGAAGCTGGGGCCGCTGGAGTTTGAAATTCTGGTCCGCCACGGGCTCGGCGGTCAAAAGAAGCCGAAGGTCGAAACCGTCGATGAGGCCGCGGCCCGTACGGCCGAGGTCGCCGCGGAGAAGAAGGCGAAGGACGACGTCGACGTTTCCGCCTGGCTTATAGACGACGAAGACGAACTGCCGGGCGAAACGCTGGGCTCGTCGCCGAGCCCGACCTTGATCTCCGCCGCCGACCTTATTGCCGAGGCTCAAGCGGCCGCTAAGCAAGCCGCGCCGCCTCCGCCGACGGTCGATGCCCATCGTGCGGCCGATGAAGCGTTGAGAAACCTCTTGCGTCGCGGGTAAGCCGCGCGCCTAATAGAGAGCCGCCCCACACAGCCGGGGCCGGCGGCTTTTTTTCAACGTTATTCTTTTTATTCTTCCCGCGGCCGTGAGTCGGGGAGCACGCAGACCATGTCGACTGACGAAGACGCAATGAAGCGTCGTTACAAAGAGTTTTTGGACTTGATGCCGCTGACCATCGCAATCGCCGGACTTACGGAAAACCCCGGCCCGCGGAGCCTAACGAGCGACCAAATGGAGGCCCGAGCGCAAGTTCTCCAATCGGCGTTTAAGATCGCCCGTCAGACGGCCCGCGACGTCATCAAAGGGTCGTAGAAGGCCGACGGTCGGCTGGGTCGGAAAATCTTCGCCGATTTTGTGTAGCTTGACCACGTTACGAGCGCCGAAATAATATGGATAAGTCGGCTTCGTGTGCGGTGCCGGCGAAGGCCGTCCCGCCGTGCTCTCGTTTGAGGTCGAAGCTGCCGTGAAGCCTACGAAAGCCAATTCCAAGCCGAAGGTCGTCAAAGCGCGCATCTTGGGCGTCGGCCTGGATAATGAAGACGGACACACCCGCCTGACGAGGGGCGACAATTTCACGCTCTACGGCGGTTCGGAAGAAACCCACGGCCGGATGCAAGAAACGGCCGTGAAGGTGAACGAGCAGTTGCAGCGTCGCGGTAAACGGCTGGAGGACTGCTCGCCCCGCGAGTTCTTCGACATTCTCCACGAAGCTTCGGAGTAGTCGGGGGTTTTCCGCAGCCGCTCCGGCTTGCTACGGGCCCGCGTTCCGGCCTCGAACCCGGGAGCCGGCCCAATCGGCGCTTGTCCCCGCTGGGTCGGCCGATTCTAGTAAATCGGCCTTATTCGCGTTGAAACCGGACTGCTGCCGGCGGGGTATTCCCTTTCGACCAGCATCCGCCGGAGACGCTTTGTGCCGTGCTGTGAAATCAGCGAGGAACCGTTGTTGGCGGACGACTGTCGTGAGATTGAAGTCCGCGAATTAATCGTCCGTTGCTTAGGCGGCGACGAGGGGGCTATCGCTGCGCTCGTCGAAAGGTTTCAGGGGCGGATCTACGGGTTGTGCTACCGGATGCTCGGCCACCGACACGACGCCGAGGACGCCGTTCAAGAAACGTTCGTGCGCGCCGTGCGCAGCCTGACGCAATGGGATGCGACGCGAGATTTTTCGCCTTGGCTTTCCGCCATCGCGGCCAATCGTTGCCGGACGATGTTGGAACGGCGCGCGAAACGCAGGACGGCGACCGGCGACGTGGAACTCGCCGCCGACGATCGCCCGGATCGCCATGCGGCGTTGCAGTTGGCCGAAGAAGTCCAGCGG
Source organism: uncultured Pirellula sp. (assembly GCA_964633125.1). GTDB lineage: Bacteria > Planctomycetota > Planctomycetia > Pirellulales > PNKZ01 > PNKZ01. The sequence goes on from CAZWDN010000026.1 coordinate 6,553, forward strand.
GCGCTCGGCGGATTGCGCGAGGACTACCGACAAGCGTTCTTGTTGTTTCACGTCGATCAATTGAGTTATGCGGATATTGGCGCGGCGCTCGAAGTGCCGCTGGGAACCGTGAAAACCTGGGTGCATCGCGCGCGGCTGGAACTGGCCGCGGCGTTGCGCGATCGGGGTGTCGTCGAGGGAGAGACCGATGCGGTGCGATGAATTCGAAGAACGTTGGCACGAAGGCTTGGATCGGCGAGTCGATCCGACCGCAGATGCGGAACTGGCGCTGCACCTCGAGAACTGCGCCGGGTGTCGCAGTCGGGCGGCTGCGCTACGTCGCGTTCTGCGCGACTTGGAAGCGTTGCCCAAGGCGGTCCCGCGTAACGGTCTGGCCGGACGCGTGCTCGCGGAACTCGCATCGACCGCTGCGCCGTCGGAGGTCGCGCCGTCGGAAGCCGCCGCGGCTGCCGTCGTGGAACTGCCGCCGCAGCGTCTCGCCGTGTCGCCGAGTCGTGCGTGGCAATGGTGGGCGGCTGCGGCCGTGTTGCTCGTGAGCGTCGTGCCGTTGTGGCGATGGAGCGTGGGCAATCGTTCTGCGAACCCGAACGACGGCGGGATCGTTGCGGTACCCGGCGGCGCCGCGGCCCCGATGCCGATGGACCACGCGGCGGTCTCCCCTGGTCCGCTGCCGAATCCGACCACGACGCCGGAACCGGCGACGACCGAGCCTGCTCCGACAGATTCGCCGCCGACCTGGAACGACGTGGCGGAAGGTTCGCGTGAATCGGCCCGTCAACTGGCCGACAACACGCGCCGTAGTCTGCACGATGCGTTCGCGCTGGCCTCGCTCTGGGAAGCGAAGTCGGAAGTAAAACCGGCCGACGCCGAAGAGGCGTGGTATCAAGGCGTCGCCGAGGGGGTCGCTCCTCTGACCGATTCGACGCTGGGAACGCTGAATGTGTTGCGCGGCCTCGTGCCGTCAGATAAGGAAGCGAGTCTATGATTGCCGGCTGCCGTGTGAGTTATCCGATCATTCGCCGCTCGGTCGCTTCGTCGATCCGTAGATGCCTCGTCGCGGCGTGCTTGGCGGCAGGCGCTTCGCTGCGTCTTGCGGCGGCGGCGGAAGCGCCACTGGCGCGGTTTGCGCCGCCCGATATCGGGCTCTGCATCGAGGCCGAAGGCCTGCACGAGCAAGTGGAAAGCTTTCTAAACGGCCCGCTCTATAAGCGTTGGCGCGCCTTTCCGCCGCTGGCGCAATGGCACGACCAGCAACGCGCGCAAGTGGCGAAGATGAGCGCCGTACTCAAGGCGAACTTGGGAGTGTCCTGGGATGATCTCCGGTCGCGCTTGTTCGGGCGGCAATGGTTGTTGGCGGTCTACCCGCCGGCTTCCCTCGGTGAAGAACAGGGGCGAGCCGTGCCGCAGGGCTTCCTATTGGTGCGCGCCGCCGAAGCGCCGCTTCTGGAGAAGGCCGTCGAGAAGCTGCTCGCCGCGTTGCGCAAAGATAATCGTTACCATCGCAGTTCGACCGCCGGATTCGGCGATCGCTCGTTTACGGTGCATGAGTTCGAGGACGAATCCAAACAGCCGCTGTTTCTCGTATACGACGGCGAATTCGGCTGCTTGGCGACCGACCGCGACAAGTTAGAGCAAGTGCTTGCTCGGTATGCGGCGAGCGGAGACGCAGAATCGCCGGTAAGTCTGGCGGCCTCGGCCGAGTATCAGGCCGCCGCCAAGAGCAGATCGGCGAATGCGGCGCTGCAATTGTTCGTACAAGCCAAGAGTTGGCGCCCCTACTACGAAATGTTGCTCGCGCGCGAAGGGGAGAAGGCGAATGACGCGGCGCGCAAATTCACCGAGGTCTGGTCGCACCTGAGGTTTCTCACCGCCGCCGTGGAACTGACGCCGACGCTCCGCATCGAGATCGAGGCGGCGTGGAACGACGCGGGGATCTCCGACGAACTACGGGCGTTCTTGGCGGCGCAGGCGCAAGCAGAAGCGACGGCCGCGACGATTCCCGCCGATTGCTTGGCCGCCGTTTCCGGTCGTCTCGACATCAAGAAACTGGCCGACGTGGTCATGGCGATCCAGCGACAGATCGCCGATCGCCACGGGCGCCGGGTGCCGACGGAAGCCGTCTTAGCGGCACGGTTGGCCGGCGGACTCGGCCCGGGCTTCACGGCGTATGCCGTGCCCGGCGCCGCCTATGCCGCGACGGAAGCTCCTGCGCAGCGCGCGAACGTCGATCGTGCTTGGCCCGTCGATTGGGTCGTCGGGTTCGACACGCAGCCGTTCTTGGCCGGCGAACCGACGTTGGCCGACACCATGGATCCGCTGCTGCGTCTCGGCCTCGTCTTGGCGGCCGACGCTTATAACGCCGATCGCAAACCGACGGCGCGCGTCGTGTCGTCGAAGGTCGGCGACCTCGCCGTCTCGGGTCTCACGGGGGTCGGGCCGTTTGACGAGGCCGGCCTGTTCATGGCCCACAACGCCGATCGGCTCTGGTTTGCCGGCTCGCCGGAAGTCTTGGCGGCGGCGGCCCAAGCGAAACCGAAGGCTTCGCTGGAGTCGAACGCACTTTACCAACAGGTGCGCAGTTCGCAGTCGCCCGGCGCGTCGCAGTTTCTCTTCGTCAACTTGCAAGAGTTGCGACGCACGGCCGGTGCCGTGGTCGACGCGCCTCCGGCGTGGCTGGCGCTGGTGAAGACCGATGCGGCGCAAAAGGGAGTTCGGGAACTCGATACGCTGTTGTCGCTGGCCGACGTCGCCTTGCTCGAGGCCGCCGTGGAAACGGAACGGGCGCGGGTCTCGTTGGCCGTCGGCGTGGCCGATTCTCAGCCGTAACGTGACGTCACGGTAAATTCGATAGCGTCGTCACCATCGGCCTGACAACTTTCGCGCTTCGGAACAAGGCTTGTTCGCGAAGGCGTTGATCTTCTGTAGCTTTTCGGGGCCGACTTCCGTTTAAGAAAAGAGACGGCCGCAGGCCGTCAACGATTGTGCAATTCCCTACTCATCGAGGATTTGGCCGGGTGATTTCGCATCCGCCGCGTGAGAATTAGCACCACGGCATGGCTATTCCTTTGGGAATAGCCATGCCGGGTGGTATATTGTGACTTGGTTTTTGCTGGGAGACCTGTGCCGCATTCGCGAGCCGTCCGGTTTACTTGTGAGCGAGCCGAGCGAGAGAGTTTATGTCGATTTCCAACCTGCAAGCGGCTCCGGACGACATGGATCGCCAGCAGCGTTTGCGCGAGTGGTTGGAAAGCCTGCGCGTGTTGGCGGAGAGCCCGATCGACGTGCGGCGCTTTTACGGCGAATGGCTGGTGCGAGTGGCGAAGGCGGTTGGCGGCGATACGGCGCGCGTTTGGTGTTTAGAACCTTCCGGACGTTGGGAGCCGGCTCTGGCCCTGGGCACGCTTCGCCCGGCGGAAGATGCAGACGCCCTTGCTCGCCGCGAACAACTGCTCAACGACGTCGCCAAGAATGGGCATTCCGTCGCGACGCACGTGACCCAATTGAATGACGGCGGCGCACCGCCGGACGGCACAGCATCGCCGGAAGGCCAAACGCAACCCGGCGGTTCGGCATTCTGGCACCCCGTGACCGCGGCCGGCTCGCTGCGGGGCGTCGTCGAAGTGCGCGTGCCGGTAGTCACGCAAGCGGCCCAAGAGGGAATCCTCAAATTCCTGGGACAGGCCGGCGTTCTCGCCGAGCGTTTTCACCTACTTGCCGACCGCCGCGAGTTGTCGGATCTGGCGGCGCTTGCCGAGCAAGAACGGCGCTTGTTCATCGCCGTGCATCGCCATTTGGATCTCGACCGCATGGCGCGCACGTTGGCCGACGACGGCCGAGCGCTCGCCGGTTGCGATCGGCTGACGGTACTAGTCCGACGCGGTCGCCGCCAGCGCGTCGTCGCCGTGAGCGCCCAGCAGGACGTCGATTCGCGTTCGGCCGCGGTGCGCGCGCTTGGCGACTTGGCCACCCGGGCGATGCGACAGAAAAAGAGCTTCACGTTTCCCGACCCTGAGCATGCCGTGGACGAGGCGACGACCGAAGTGCTGGAGCGCTACGTCGACGAGCACGACGTCAAACGGATCGCCGTCCTGCCGGTGAAATCGCCGGTCG
>CAZWDN010000026.1:10762-27452 GCA_964633125.1 uncultured Pirellula sp.
GTCGACGAGCACGACGTCAAACGGATCGCCGTCCTGCCGGTGAAATCGCCGGTCGAAAAGGATCGCCAAGGCCGTGACGTGCAGCGCATTATCGGGACGATCATCGCCGAGTATTTCCGCGGCGCCGAGGTTTCGGCCGCGGAACAACGTCGCTTGGAAACCGTCGTGCGCTGCGCTGCGACGTCGATCGGCAACTCCGTGACGCACGAGTCGCTCTTTCTGCACGGCCTGTGGAAGCGCCTCGGTCGCGTGCAGCGAATGGTTCTTGAGCCCGGCACGCGACGTCGCACGGCGCTGATCGGCTTGGCGCTCGTCGCGGCCGTCGCCGCGTTGGTGTTGGTGCCGATTGCCGACACCACGTATTGTCGAGGAACGTTGCAGCCCGCCTCGCGGCGCAACGTCTTTGCGCCGCTCGACGGCACCGTGCGGCAGATGTTCGTCAAACACGGCGATCGCGTGACCAAGGGGCAACCGCTCTTGGAATTGCGCAACACCGATTTGGACATCGCCGCCGCCGACATCGAAGGTCGGCGGACGTCGCTGGCCGAGCAGAAAATCGCCGTCGAGCGCGCGCTGCTCGACGATCGCGGCGAGTTGCCGCCTCAAGAACGCGCTCGGCTCGCGAGCGAGCAGAGCCAGATTCGCGAGCAACTGAGTTCGTTGACGCGCCAAGCGGAACTGTTCGCCGAAAAACGGCGTCGACTCATGATCCTGAGCCCGGTCGACGGCGAGGTGACGACGTGGAATGCCGATCACTTGTTGGAGAATCGCCCGGTGCGACAAGGGCAGGCCTTGCTGACGCTCGCGGCGGTCGGCGGCGAGTGGGAATTGGAACTCGCCGTGCCGGACGACCGGAGCGGCCGTGTAATTCGCGCGGCCGCCGATTCCTCGGCGCCTCTGGTCGTGCGCTTCAGCCCGGCGCTTGATCCCTCGTCGGTGCATGAGGCCCGAGTCGTCGAAATTCAGAACTCGGCGGAGATTCGCGGCGCGGACGGGAGCACGGTTCTGGTGCGCGCGGCCGTCGCCCCGCAAAACGCGACCCAGTGGCGGCCCGGCGCGGAAGTAGCCGCGCAGATTCAATGCGGGCGACGGTCGCTCGGTTATGTATGGACGCGCGACCTAACGGATTTTTTCCGCGCCAAGGTTTTGTTCCGTTGGTTTTGAGAAACGTTCGCACCCCATGAAATCTCGTCACTTAGGTCGTCTTGTCGGCGTCGGTTTCGGCTTGCTGTTGTGCGGCGCTCCGGCGCCGGTACGGGCCGTCGAACCAAGCGCTCGCGCCGAGAACGGGGCCGTCGCCGTTCTGCTGCAACATTGCCTCGTCACGGCGATCGACGATATCCAAGTGCCCGCTTTGCGTACCGGCCGGTTGGCCAAGTTGCAAGCGATAGAGGGTGCGCGCGTCGTCGCCGGCGATTTGCTGGCGCATATCGACGATGAGGAATCGAACCTGCAACTACAGGCGGCCGCCGCGGAAAAGGCCGCCGCGCATAAAAAGGCCGATTCGCCGCTAGAGGAAAAGTTCGCGCAGGCCACGCACGACGTCTCCGTGGCCGAGCACGAGGCGGCCCTGGAAGCCAACGAGAAGTTTGCCAACAGCGTGTCCGATATTGAAGTGTTGAAGTTGGAACTGGCGACGAAACAAGCGGCGCTGCGCGTCGAACTCAGCCGATTCAACCGCGACGTGCAAAAAGTGGAATTGGGCGCCGCCGATGCGAAAGCGGCGCTGGCCGAAGCGGACGTCCGCCTACGCCGCGTCGAAGCTCCGTTGGCCGGCGAGGTCGCCGAAATCTACGTGCGACCCGGCGAATGGGTCGAATCGGGAGCGCCGGTCGTACGCGTCGTGCGCGTCGATCGCCTGCGCGTCGACGGGTTTATCAAGGTTCGGGACGTGTTGCCGGGAGACGTATTCGGCAAGCCGGTGCAGGTCGTCGTCGAACTGGCCGACGGCAAGCGGTTTGTTTTTAACGGCGAGGTCACTTTCGTGAGCCCGGTGATCGAAGCCGGCAGCCAATATCGCATTTGGGCCGAAGTCGAGAATCGTCAAGAGCACGGCCAATGGCTGTTGCGGCCGGGCATGCAGGCCGAAATGACGATTGCCCGATAAGGGCCCGCACGGTCGCTCGTGCGACGGCTTCCGTTGTTCTTTCGTCCTCGCCGCTTGACGACTTCGATTCCATGCGCACTTCCGATCGCCCCATCAAGTTTCGTCGGCGTCCCGATCTACAGATCGCGGCGCAGCGCTTCGGCGCCGATCGGTATTGGGTGATTCACGATCCCTTGTCGCTGAAGTTCACACGGCTGCGCGACGACGAATACGCTCTCTTCGAATTACTCGACGGCGAGCACAGTCTGGAAGACCTCGTGAACTTCTACGAGGCGCGTTTTGCCCCGCAGCGCTTGCGCCCGGAGGAAGCGGCTCGCTTCGTGAACATGCTGCACAATTCCGGCCTGTTGCTGGCGGAACGCGCCGGGCAAGGAGAATCGCTCCACGAGCGCAGCGCGAAGCGCCGCCGCGAGGAGTTCCGCAAGCGTTGGCTGAGCCCGCTCGCCGTGCGCTTTCGCGGCTTCAATCCCGAGGCCTTATTTGCCGCGCTCTATCCGTTCGTGCGTCCTTTCATGTCGCGCACGGCGCTGGTGTGCGGGTGTTTATTCATTCTTTCGGCGCTCGGGCTTGCGGCGGTGCAATGGCGCACGTTTACCGCACGGCTACCGGACTATCATGCCTACTTCACTCCGACGAACATCTTGTTGCTTATGGGAGTGTTGGCCGTCGTCAAGGTGCTGCATGAGTTCGGCCACGGCTTGACTTGCCTGCACTTCGGCGGCCGCTGCCATGAGCTGGGGATGATGTTCTTGGTATTTACGCCCTGCCTCTATTGCAATGTCAGCGATGCCTACCGGTTTCCCAATAAATGGCATCGGGCCGCGGTCGGCGCGGCGGGAATTTATGTGGAACTGCTGCTCGCATCCGTCGCCGTATATCTCTGGTGGTTTACCGAGCCGGGCCTGCTCAATCAAATCTGCCTCGGCGTCGCCGCACTTTGTTCCGTGAGCACGGTCTTGTTCAACGGCAATCCGCTGATGCGCTACGACGGTTACTACGTGCTTTGCGACGTCGTGGAAACGCCCAACTTGGCGGAGCGTTCGGCGAGCGTCCTGCGTGAAGGTTTCCTGCGACTCTTCGCCAAGAATCATGTCGAGGGCGACCCCTTTCTGCCGCGGCGTCGGCGCGGTTGGTATGCGGCCTACGCCCTGGCTTCGACCGCGTATCGGGTGATGGTGACCTGCGCCATCGTGTTGCTGTTCATCGAGTTGGCGCGACCGTACAAGCTGGAGAATGCGGCGCGGCTCTTGGGCCTTGCGGCCGTGGTTTCGCTCGTCGCGCCTCCCGTTCGCCGGTTCTTTGCGTTCCTGAACGTCCCCGGTCGCCGCCGCGATCTGCGCCTCGGGCGAGCCGCCGCGATGCTCGTGGTCTTGGCGCTGCTCGCGGGTTTGATCTTTGCAGTACCCGTTCCGCATCGCGTCACGGCGCCGTTGGAGTTGCAGCCCTATCGACCGGAGCGCGTCTTCGTCGAAGTGCGCGGCGTGGTGGCCGAAGCTCCCGTGCGCTTCGGTCAAGCAATTCATGCCGGGGAGGTGGTGCTTCGCCTCAGTAGTCCGGATTTGGAACTTGCGGTGGAAGAGCTCCAGGCCGAGTTCGATCGCCACCGCGCCCGACTGGATTCGCTGCGGCTCGAACAATTTCAGAGTGCCGCGGCGGCCGCGATCATTCCGCAGACCGAGCAGTTGCTCGCGTCGGTGGAAGCTCGGCTGAAAGAGAAAGAGCGAGATCGGCAACGGCTTACGTTGCGTGCTTCGCGCGACGGCGTCCTTTATCCTCCGTTCAACGTACCGAAGCCGCCGCCCGGCGATGAACTGCCGAATTGGTCGGGCCGGCCGCTGGACGTAGATAACGTCGGTTCGACTTTGGAGCCCGGTACGCTCATTGGGGAAGTGGCCGATCCGCGCACTTGGGACGCTTGGATCGTCATCGATCAGGAAGACGTCGAGTTTGTGCGTGTCGGGGATCAGGTGGACGTACTGCTGGATTCGGCGCGAGATTCTCCGCTCCGGGGACGCATCGATGAGATTTCCGTCGGCGAATTGGCGGAATCGCCGCATCGGCTCTCGAATAAGGTCGGCGGTGAGTTGGCGACGCAGTCCGGCTCCGACCAGAGCGAACGGCCCGTTTCGACCGCGTATTCCGTACGGGTGCGGCTGGTCGACGAGACGGGGCAGTTTCGCGTCGGCTGGCGCGGCACGGCGCGGATTCATTTGGCTCCGGCGACGCTTGCCTCGCGCGTCGGACGTTGGGCGGCGCGCACGTTTCACTTTCATCTGTAAACGGTTCGCCGTATGGTGTGGTCGAGCTTCGGGAAGTTGATGCGGCGCGTTCGCTACCGGCGAACGGTGGCGGCCGTCCGCGCCCGCGAGGCGGTGCTGCAGTCGGCGAGCGATTCGGAACTGCGTCGGCTGAGCGCCGCGTTACGCGCCGAGATGCAGGACGACGACGTCGATCCGCGGCGACTTTGCGAAGCCTTCGCGCTAATGAGCGAGGCCTGTCGTCGTACGGTCGGCTTGCGACCGTACGACGTGCAATTGGCGGCCGCCGCCGCCTTGTGTGAAAAGTGCGTCGTGGAAATGCAAACGGGCGAGGGAAAAACGCTCACCGCCGGACTGCCGCTCTACTACTTCGGCTTGCGCGGCGAAGGAGCTTGGCTGGCGACGAGCAACGACTACCTGGCCGAGCGCGACTCGGCTTGGCTGCGTCCGGCGTTCGCGCTGCTCGGCGTATCGGTCGGCGTGGTCACGGCGTCCAGTCCGCCCGACCGTCGCCGCTCGGCATACCATAGCGACGTCACGTACGGCACCGGCAAAGAATTCGGCTTCGATTTTTTGCGCGACCAGATGCACGCCGCGGAGGTCGGTGAGGAAGCGGCGGTACAAAGCCCCGGCACGGTTCAACGTTCGCATTTTTCGATGCTCGTCGACGAAGCGGATCAAGTCTTGCTCGACGATGCGGGAACTCCGTTGATCATCAGCTCCCCGCCTCGCAAGCTGAGTTCGACGCCGGCGGCTCGATACCGTTGGGCGGCGGCCCACGCCGAGCAGTTTCGGCTCGCGGTGCATTACGGCTACGATGAGCAGACCAGGGAGATTCAGCTCACGACCGACGGACGGAAGCTCGTGCGCGAGTTGCCTCAGCCGGCGGAACTCGGGACGCTCGGTTGGAACCATTTGTATGAAGACGTCGAGCGGGCGCTGTTGGCCCGGAGAAACTTCCGCCTCGGCGTGCATTACGTGGTGAAGGAAGACGAAGTGCTCATCGTCGATGAATTCACCGGCCGCATCGCCGACGGACGGAAGTGGAACAAGGGGTTGCACCAAGCCGTGGAAGCGCAAGAAGGAGTGACCATCAGCGACGGCGGCGGCACCGCCGCGCGCATCACCGTACAGGACTTCTTTCGTCGCTTCACGCATTTGGCCGGAATGACCGGCACGGCGGCGACCTCGGCTCGTGAATTCGCCTCCATCTACAAGATGCCCACGTTCGTCGTGCCGACGCATCGTCCCTCGCAACGCCGACGGTTGCCGACGCAAATCTTTACGCGCGCCGACGCCAAATGGCGCGCCCTCGCGACGGAGGTCGCCGGATTGTCCCAGGCCGGTCGGCCCGTGTTGATCGGAACGCGGTCGATCGGCGCGTCGGAAACCGTATCGCAATACTTGCAGGCGGCGGGCGTAAATCACGTCGTTCTCAACGCTCGCGAAATCGCGCGCGAGGCGCAAATCGTCGCCGAAGCGGGCATCGGCGGGCGGGTGACGGTGGCGACCAACATGGCGGGACGCGGCACCGATATTAAACTGGGTGCGGGCGTCGCGGAACTCGGCGGTCTGCACGTCATCCTCACCGAACTCCACGAAGCGGCGCGCATCGATCGGCAATTGGTCGGTCGCGGCGCGCGGCAGGGAGACCCGGGCAGCTTTCAGTCGTTCTTGTCGCTGGAAGACGACCTGTTGCGAGAGGCCCTGGGCGCGCGACGCCACGACCTCTTGCTCCAACGATACGCCGGTGAAGGGCGCGGGCTCCCTCCGCGCTGGGAGCGATTGTTTCTCCGGGCTCAAATGCGCGTCGAACGTCGTCGGTTCCAATCGCGCAGACAGCTTTGCTTTTCGGAAGATCGCCGCATCGAGTCGGCCCGCTCGCTGGGGCTTAATCCCTATCTGGATTTGCTGTCGTAGCCGAACGCCCGGCAGGCGTCGCGACGCGTCGGCGCATGGGCTCGGCCGACGGCACGCCCCTTCCCCGAAACGCGACCCGCTGAGGCCCTGCGGGAGCCGGTCGCTACAACCGTTACCACCGTCACGGTACGGGCTTGGTTCGGTAATCTGACGCGATCGTGCTCGATTGCACGCCGGTACAGATTGCCTGAAAATAAATTTCTACGGAACCGCCAGTTCTTAACTAGCGTGTATATTTTCTCAACGCCGCTCCTCCCCATGCGGTGGAATCCTCAAACAAGGACTTCTCACGTGGCCAAGAAAATCGAAGACGCTCAGCTGACGATGGAACGCCGTGGTAACGATCGCCGTAAGAGTGACGATCGCCGGAAAGCCTCCGTTGCGGTCGACGTCGAACGTCGGACCGGTCCGCGCCGTGAGAAGGTCAGCCGTCGCCGCCAAATCGATCCCACGACTTGCGAACGGGATTACACCGATGCGGAAGTCGAGTTCATGAGCGCCATGGATCAATACAAGCGTAAGAACGGTCGGATGTTTCCGACCTGCAGCGAGATCCTCGAAGTGATCCGCGACTTGGGCTACATCAAGGCCGCGGTCGCCCCGGTGGTGTTGCATCCGGAAGCCGCGCCGGCCGACTTCGCCGCCGAGGCGTCGGCCGAATAGTACGTCGACGAGAGCCGAAACACGGGCCTGCCGGCACTTGTTGCCGGCATCGCCTCCGCTGGAGAGAGCGGCCGCGGGAGCCTGCGAAGGTTTCCGCGGCTGTTTTTTTATGACTCGCTCCCCGGCAGATCGCTTCGAGACCCGAGGTGCATCGCATTGAGCTTGCGATGAACGTGCCCGGCCGGTACTATCCCGCCGCCTTTTGGGCCGCAATGCGCGCCCCGCAACCCCACGGCAGTTCTCGGGCTGGCTTGTCCGTGAAACCTTTTGATACCGCCGCACTCGCTTCCGCCGCGCGTCGTCGCGCGCTGGCCGTCGCGCGCTGGTGCGCGCCGGCGTTGCTCGTCGCCTTGGCCGGATGTCAGTATACGGCAGGCGGGCAAAACAAGCAGGGCGTGGCGCTGTTTCAAAGCGGACAGTACCAACAGTCGGCGACCTATTTTCAGGAGGCCTTGAAAAAGGACCCGACCAACGCCGACGCGTACTACAACTTGGCGTCGGCCTATTACCAAGTGGGCAAATTGAATCGTAGTTCGACCGAACTCGATCAGGCCGAGGCGCTCTACAACAAGTGCCTCGACTACAATCCCAACCATCAAGCATGTTATCGCTCGCTGGCGGTGTTGCTCGTCGACAAAAACCAGCCCGACAAGGCCCAGCGATTATTGGAAGGTTGGTACGCACAGAACCCGACGAATCCCGGCGCGAAAATCGAACTGGCGCGGCTCCGCGAAGAATTCGGCGATCGCCAGGGCGCGAAGGACTATTTGCAACAGGCCCTGACGATCGACGCCTACGAACCGCGCGCCTTGGCCGCGCTCGGGCGCATTCAGGAGAGCGAAGGGAATTCGGCTCAGGCGTTGGCGAACTACCAGCGTTCGCTCTACAAGAACCAGTTTCAACCGGAACTGGCTTCGCGCGTCGCTTCGTTGCAAACGGCCGTCAACGCCGCCAACCAAGTTACGCCCCCGGGCGGCACCCGCACGGTGGTCGCGCCCCCCAACACGTTTCGCTAGCGTGTCGGCGGTTTCCTTCGCAAGTCGTCCCGGACGGGGAAGTTGCGTCGTCGGCGCTGCGATTCGGCCGTCCTGAGGCCGGAAACTTCGCGTTTTCCCGCGTGGCCGACGTCCTTGAAACTTTTCCGGGCGAACTCTATCCTTCGGGTTTCTCCCAGGCGGCCGATTGCCGTTCTATTTCGCCGGAAACCTCTAGCAACTGAAGCCGTCGCCATGCCCCGTATCATCGTTCTCGACACGATCGCCGAAGAAGGTCTCACGCTCCTGAAGAATGCCCCGGGCATTGAGTTCGAGGTGCGCACCGGTTTAAAAGACGTCGCGAAATTGCGGGAAGCGTTGAATCAATTCGACGGCGCCATCCTCCGCAGCGGCGTGAAGATTACGGCCGAAGCGCTGGAAGGAAACAAGCGGCTGAAGGCCATCGTCCGAGCGGGCGTCGGGACCGACAACATCGATACCGTCGCCGCCAAGCGGCTCGGCATCGTCGTCATGAACACGCCGGCCGGCAATACCATCAGCACGGCCGAACACGCCGTGGCTTTGATGCTGGCCCTCTCGCGAAACGTCGCTCCCGCGTACCAAAGCCTGATCGAAGGCAAATGGGATCGCAATAAGTACATGGGCGCGCAATTGGCCGGCAAGACGATCGGCGTCGTCGGTCTGGGACGCATCGGGCTGACCGTCGCCGCGCGAGCGCGAGCCATGGAAATGCGCGTCCTGGGTTACGATCCGTTCCTTACGAAAGAGCGAGCCACGCAACTCGGCATCGAACTCTATGCGACCGTGCCGGAGATGCTGCCGCATTGCGACTACGTCACCGTCCACACGCCGCTGACGCCGGAAACCAAGGGACTCGTCGGCAAGAAAGAGCTGGCGATTCTCAAGAAAGGCGTACGGCTCATTAATTGCGCTCGCGGCGGCATTTACGACGAAGACGCGCTGGTCGAAGGGCTCAAAAGCGGACAAATTGCGGGCGTCGCGCTCGACGTGTTCGCGACGGAACCATGCACGCAACACCCGCTGTTCGGCATGCCCGGCGTCTTGTGCACGCCGCACCTGGGCGCCAGCACCGAAGAGGCGCAAACGCAAGTGGCCGTCGAAGGTTGCCAACTGCTGATCGACTACCTCTCGACCGGCGCCATTCGCTGTGCCGTGAACATGTCGACGATCGACCCGGCGAAACTCGACGCCGTGCGCGGCTACTTGAACCTCGGATATCGGCTCGGCTTGATGCTCGCCCAACTCGCCGAGAAGCCGGCCAAGGGATGTAAGCTCACCTATCGCGGCGAAGTCGCGGGCCAGGAAACGAAGTTGATTACTTCGGCGTTTGCCGCAGGTTTGCTCGAGCATGCGATGGATAATCAAGCGAACATCGTGAACGCCGACGTCCTGCTGAAGGAACGGGGCATCGAACTCGTCGAACAGAGCCGCGCCGACATGGGGGCCTTTAGCTCCGTCATCGTCGCGGAACTCACGACCGATGATCAGACGCACAAAGTCGCCGCCACGGTCTTCGGGCACGGCATGGCCCGGCTCGTGCAACTCGGCGATTTCCGGCTCGAATCGTACCTCGACGGCATTATGCTCGTCTTCAAGCATAAGGACGTGCCGGGCATTATCGGCAAAGTCGGCACCGTGTTCGGCAAGCATGGCGTGAACATCGCCCAAATGACCGTCGGTCGCGAGGAACCGGGAGGCGAGGCCGTCGGGATCTTGAACCTCGACAATCGCCCGAGCGCCGAGGCGCTGAAGGAAGTCGGCGACAACCCGGCGATCGTCAGCGTCAAGGTGATCGAACTCCCCTCCGCCGGGTTTTTGCCGGCGTGGCTCTTAGGGACGAGCGCGGGCTAACGGGCGGCCGCGCTCGTTATGATCGGCATCTTCGGAACCCGCGCTACGGCGGTTGCCGTAGTCGTGTTGCGCAACTCGCAAACCGAGCGTCCCGGACGCTAATTGCGGTGTAGATATCAAGGGGCCGTTTTGTGCCGCGGCGAGTCGCCGTCCCCGCGGTCGCCCCCGGATCGCGTGTTCCTTCCTCTCTCTCCCGACTTATTGGAAGGTTTGGCTTATGGTCGACGCCCAGCTTGTGGATCGCGCTCGCACGGCGCTGCAGCGCAGCCCGCACCTCGCTCGGAAGCAATTGCGGTTGGAAGTTCGCCAAGGACGGATCATTCTGCGAGGGACGGTCGCTTCGTATTATCAGAAGCAAATGGCCCAAGAAACGCTGCGCAAGATCGACGGCGTGGAAGAGATCGAGAATCACCTTCAGGTGCATTGGGGCTGACGGTCGCCCCGACCCTGTGCAAATTGCCCGCCGCGAAGCCCTGTAACGAATGTTACGGGGCTTTTTCGTTGGTGTGACGCCGCCGCACGGCCGAGCGGAAAATCGGGTCGCGTTCGCCGGTGTGCGGTCCCGATATTCCCGACAGGGTATAATTCACCGATCACGCGCGGCTTGTTCGAACATTTAAGTCCCCGACCGTTCGCCCGATGCCGATTTTAGATTACGAACCCGATCTCTATCCGGCCGACTTGCTGGAATCGCCGAAACTCGGCGAGGACGCGTCGCGTCATTGGTGGACGTTCTATCTCCGCGCCAGGCAAGAAAAGCAGTTCATGCGGCGCCTCCGCTCGCTCGGCATCGCGCACTACGGCCCGGTCGTCACCAAGCGTTCGCGTTCGCCGTCGGGACGCGAACGCGTGTCGCATGCGCCGCTATTTTCCGGCTACGTCTTCATGTACGGCGATGACGAGCAGCGTCGCTCCGCGTTGACGACGAATTGCGTGAGCCGTTGCATTGAAGTGCCGAACGGACCCGAGTTGCTGCACGACTTGCGCAATCTGCGCGGCTTGATCGCCGGGGGCGCTCCGGTGACGCTCGAAGCGAAACTGGAAGCCGGAACTCCGGTGCGGATTCGAACCGGCCCGTTTCGCGATCTGGAGGGGATCGTGATTTCGCGGCGGGGCGCGTCGCGCTTGCTCGTGGCCGTACGCTTCTTGCAGCAGGGGGCGTCGGTCGAACTCGGCGACTACGAAGTCGAACGCATTTGACGCGGAGCGCTCCGGTCGCCGTCGTTTTTCCTGCGCGCCGTTCCGATCTTCTCCGCGAGCCCTTTTCGCGAGGTCGCGAACCGTTTACAGTTGAGCGCCTAAGCACTCGGACCGAGACTGCGCTTCATGTGGCATACTGCGAAACGGCTTTCCCTGGGAGTCACGCTGATCGTCGCGGCGGCGGCGATTCTCTTGCTGTCGGACCCGCCTCGGCGCACGGCGCCGACGACCGGCGCCGGCGATCGGACGTTTCGCGTCGCCGTTCTGCAAATGGCTTCGCAGCCGATCATGGACGACGGCGCCCGGGGCGTGATCGACGGTCTTCGCGAACACGGTTTTGAGGAGGGACGCAATCTAGCGCTCAAGCGATTCAACGCCGAGGGGGACACGGCGACCGTCAACGCGATGGCCCGGGAAGCGACCGGGGGCGGTTATGACTTGATCGTCACGCTCAGCACGCCGTGTCTACAGGCGGTCGCCAACGCCAACAAGCAGCGCCGGGTGCCGCATGTTTTCGGCATGGTGACCGATCCGCGGCAGTCGGGCGTCGGAATCGGCGCCGGGCCGCTGGAGCATCCGTCGTACATGACGGGGCTCGGCACGATGCAGCCCGTCGCCGAATCGTTGCGATTGGCCAAGGAGATCTTTCCCGGCCTCAAACGCGTGGGGGTCGTTTGGAATCCGGCCGAGGTCAATTCCGAGATCAATACGCGCCTCGCCCGCGACGCTTGTCGAGATCTGAAGATCGAACTGCTGGAGGCGAATGCCGAGAGCACGGCCGCCGTGAACGAGGCCGCGGCTTCTTTGACCGGCCGCGAGGTCGAGGCCCTCTGGATCGGCGGCGACGTCACCGTGTTGGCCGCGGTCGACGTCGTCGTGCGTGCGGCGAAGCAAGCGCGTATTCCCGTGGTCACTTGTATTCCCGGCAATGCGGCCAAGGGAACCCTGCTGGATCTCGGGGCCAACTATTACGAAGTCGGTCGCGAAACCGGCCGACTGGCCGCGCGCGCGTTGGCGGGCGAGAGCCTCGCGCAGATTCCGGTGACGCTTTCGGTGCCGCCGAAACTGTTGGTGAACCAAACCGCGCTCGCAGGCCTGCGCGACCCTTGGAAGCTATCTCCCGAGCTCTTGGCCCGGGCGGATACGGTGATCGACGCCCAAGGGGCGCATGAGCGTGCCGCGGCGGTCGGCCCGTCGGCTGCGAAGAGGATTTGGAACGTCCAAGTGCTCGGCTACGTGAATACGCTCGATGTCGAAGACTCGCAGCGCGGCGTGGTCGACGGCCTGAAACAGGCCGGCCTGCGGGAAGGAACCGACTTTCAGATCCAATTTGCCAACGCGCAAGGGGACATGGCGACGCTGAACACGCTCGTCGATGCGGCCCTCGCGCGGCGAGCGGACTTACTGGTGACGATTTCGACGCAGGCCCTGCAGGCTACGACGCGCCGTGCGAAGGATACGCCGCTTGTTTTTACGATGGTCGCCAATCCGTTCTTGGCCGGAGTCGCTACGAGCGACGCGGCCCATCTGCCGCAACTCACCGGCGCGTACGGCGCCAACGACGCCGAGGCGATGATGCCGATCATTCGTAAGCTCCTGCCCGAGGCTCGTCGGCTCGGCACGTTGTACGCTCCGGCGGAGACCAATTCGGCGTTTTCGCACGAGTTGCTGGTGAAAGCCGCCGCGCAGGCGGGCTACGAGTTGGTGTCGTTGCCGATCAATTCCCCGTCGGACGTACCGGATGCGGCCGATTCGTTGTGCGGCCGGGGGATCGATCTGGTTTGTTTGTCGAATTCCAACCTCGCCGGCTCGAGTTTTCCGAGCATCGCCAAGGCCGCGCAGCGGGCGAAATTGCCGGTGTTCGGTTTCCTGGGCGCCATCGCGCCGCAAGGCGCCGCCGTCGTGCTCTCGCGCGACTACTACGAGATGGCGCTCGACGCCGGGCAGTTGGCGGCGCGCGTCATTCGCGGCGAATCGCCGACGAAGATCCCGCTCCATCCGGCGCGTAAGAACCGTCTGTTGGTGAATCCCGCCGCCGCCGAGGCGTGCGGACTCACATTGCCCGAAAGTTTTATAAAAACCGCCGACAAAGTCGTGAAGTAAAAGTCGTGAAGTAATCGTGTACTCCGTGTTTCGCGACTGCAGCGGCCGGCGGCGATAGCCTATGCAAATCACCATCCAGACCGTCGACGACTTCTTGGAGATGCGCGTCGAAGGGCGGCTCGACAACGAGTCGGCCGAGCATCTGACGGCCGCCGTGAACGACGCGATGCGCCAGGGACGGCATTCGGTCGTCGTGCATTTGGAGGGCGTGGGGTACGTCAGCTCCGCGGGTCTCGGGGCGTTGGTCCGCGCGTACAAACAGTTCAAGTCCGTGCGCGGGTTCTTCGGAGTCGGCTCCGCTTCGCCGGAGGTCGCCGAGACGATTCGCCTCACCGGGCTTGCCGGTTTGCTGATGTGCAAACTCGACGCGGCGCGGAAGTCGCCGTCGCGCCACGATGCCACGGTCATGCCGACGTTCCGCGTCGCCGCCGCGGCCGGCATGGAGTTGGAGATTTACGCACTCCGGCCGGGCGCGAAATGGGAGTGCCGCACGTTCGGCGATCCGAGTCGCATCGAGAGCGGCTATTCCTGCGACGATTGTCGAAGCGTCCCCTTCTCCGCCGATACGCTGGGGCTCGGGCTCGGCGCTTTTGGTCGTGATTTCGCCGAATGTACGGCGCACTTCGGGGAGTTTCTGGCGGTCGCCGGCAGCGTGGCGCAGCAGCCGCCGCGGGGGCTGGATAAGCCCGACTATCAACTGCTCGCGGGAGACTACGTTCCCGGCGTTCAAGCGCTGTACGGGCTGACCTGCTCGGGATCGCCGGCACAGATGATTCGATTCGAAGCGTCCGCTGCGACGCGCCGCGTGCCGTTTTCCGATTTGGTGAGTCAGTGTCTCGCCCAGGTCGACGAACCGCAGGCGGCCATGGTGTTTTTGGGAGAGTCGGCCGGTCTGGTCGGCGCCCGACTGCAACGCTCGCCGGCGGCTGCGGACGAACCGAGCGGCGCGCGTCTCCGGCATCCGGAAATTCGTCGCTGGCTGTCGTTCACGCCGGAGCGAGCGTTTCCTCGGACGTTGACGCTGGTGGTCGGCGTCGCGTCGCGCGGGGTTCCGGTCGGTGCCGCCGCGCCGCTGGCGCCGCTACTGCGCCCGCTAAGGCCGCAGGGAGACGTGTGGGGACATTTTCACGCCGCGGTGTTTACGTATCGACCCTTTAAGAAGCGCAAGCTGGATCTGAACGAGACCGTGGCTTGGTTGTACGAGAACGAGGATTTACAGAGCGTGTTGCATTTGTTGCACGACGATCGCGAGATTTCCGGCGGCGGTGAGAGCGAGTTTGTGAGCGGCGCTTGCTGGCTCGGTCCGATCGGTTCGATAGTCGCCGAGGAGGGCCGCTAGGATGACGCTCCTCGTCGGCGCCCTGACCATGGGGTTGATTCTCTCGCTGTTGGCGCTGGGAGTGTTGATCAGCTTTCGCATTCTCGCGTTCCGCGATCTCACGGTCGACGGTTCCATCACGCTCGGCGGCTCCGTGGCGGCGATTCTGATCGTCAACGGCGCCGACCCTTGGCTGGCGACGGCCGCCGCCTGCTTGGCCGGCGCCGCGGCCGGGACGACGACCGGCGTGCTCGCGACACGCTGCGGCATCAACGGGCTGCTGGCCGGCATTCTCGTGATGACCGCGCTGTACTCCGTGAACTTGCGCGTCATGGGGCGCGCGAATTTGCCGCTGCCCGAACATACGATCGTCGAACAAGCGGCGAGCCTAGCCGCGCCCGGGGCGAGTTGGAGCGTCGGCCGCTGGGATTTGCCGGTCCAGGACGTCTGCGTCGTCGTCGCCGCGGCGACGATCAGCGCGCTGGTCGGCGCGGCGATGTACGGCTTCTTCCGTACGAACCTCGGCTTGGCGATGCGGGCCGTCGGCGATAACGAGCAGATGATTCGCGCTCTGGGGGTCGACACCGGCCGGATGACGACGTTCGGGCTCGCGCTTGCCAACGCCCTCACGGCGTTGGCCGGGGCCTTGCTGGTGCAATATCAGGGATTCGCCGACGTGCAGATGGGGATCGGCATGGTCGTGTGGGGCCTTGCCAGCGTCATCATCGGCGAATCGCTCGTCGGCTCCCGACAAGTCGGACTTTTGATCGTCGGCGCGGTGATGGGGTCGATTCTGTTTCGCTTGCTCACGGCCATCGCGCTACGTTGGGGGTTGAATGCCAACGATCTGAAGTTGGTGACGGCGATGTTTGTCTTGGGGGCGCTCGTACTGCCCAGTGTTCTCGGCAAGCTGCCGGGACGAAAGTCGCAGAAATCGTAACGATCGTCGATAACGCGTACATTCCATGCTGAAGATTCACGACATCGCGAAGACGTTTCACCCGGGCACCGCCAACGAGGTGCGCGCGCTCCAAGGGGTCGACCTGACGATCGACGACGGCTCGTTCGTGATCGTGATCGGCATGAACGGCTCCGGCAAGTCGACGTTGCTCAACGCCGTGGCCGGAGCGTTTATCGTGGATCGCGGACGCATCGAATTGAGCGGACGCGACGTTACCCGTTGGCCCGAGCATCGCCGCGCGCAGCTCATCGGACGCGTGTTTCAGAATCCCTTCGCGGGGACCGCTCCGTCGATGACCGTCGCCGAAAACCTCGCGATGGCGGCGAAGCGAGGGCGGCCGCGCGGCCTCGGGCGGGCCCTGAGTTCGGCGCTGAAAGCCAAGTTTTACGACGACGTGCGGCGGATGGGGCTCGGCCTGGAAGGGCGGCTCGACAACGCGATCGGCGGACTCTCGGGGGGACAGCGGCAGTCGCTCACCTTGCTGATGGCCACGCTGCGGAGGCCGGAGCTCTTGTTGCTCGACGAGCACACCGCCGCGCTCGATCCCAAAAGCGCCGACCAGGTCATTCGCCTCACCGACGAGGTGATCCGCCGCGACCGGCTCACCACGCTCATGGTCACGCACTCCATGCACCAGGCGGCCCATCTCGGCGATCGCCTGATCATGATGGTCCGCGGCCGCGTGCTGCACGACATTCGCGGCGCGGAGAAGCGACGCCTGACGCCCGAAGATTTACTGGCCCGGTTTGAGGAAGTGCGCCGCGCCGAACTGCTCGACGAAACCGCGGCCGAAATGCTGCGCCGCCAGTACGTCTAACGCCGCCGGCGGCGCGCGACCGCCCGTCTCGTCAATCACGAAGTCCGCCGCCGGCGGGCACGACGGCGCCGCCGTCCGTCGGAATCCGTTGGGCGTCGGTCTTGCGGAGAGCTTGCGGAACGTCGCGCACATACTGGTGGCAGCTCACGCAGGTCGAAGTGAGGTGCTGGTAGGTGAAGAGCGTCGCTTCCAAG
Organism: uncultured Pirellula sp.; assembly: GCA_964633125.1. Classification (GTDB taxonomy): domain Bacteria; phylum Planctomycetota; class Planctomycetia; order Pirellulales; family PNKZ01; genus PNKZ01. The sequence goes on from CAZWDN010000026.1 coordinate 27,171, forward strand.
TTCTCTTCTTCCGCGAGGTGCACGAGTCGTTCCGACAAGCGCCGAAATTCCGCGCTGTAGTGATCGTAGACGGCGTCGCGCTTGGAAGTGTTCCAGTGCTCGATATCGCGGAGTTGTCGAGCGCCGCGGCCGATGAGGTCGCAATCGCCGGACATCAAACCTTCCAGCGCTTGTTGCGACGCGGCGAGTTTGGCCCGCATGAGAATGGCGTCCTGATTAGGCTGCGCGTCGGGATCCGCCGCCCCCAATTGCCACGTCGTGATCAGTGCGCCGGCGATCAGC
>CAZWDN010000027.1:0-9351 GCA_964633125.1 uncultured Pirellula sp.
ATTTTCCCCAAATGGTTTACGTTACCTTAGGCGCAAACTTTGCGCGTCGCGCAAGGTGGGTAAACTTTGCGGCCGCTTGCTTACCATAAGCGGTCGTCCACGCCCGTTTCAGGGCCTTAAAGCTTCTGGTATCCTCCTAGCTTTCCAGGTGTTGGTACGAAGTCGGCCACCCCCTTGGAAAGGCTGACAGAGGCCGCACTCCCCTCGAAAGTTGCATCGATGCCCATTCGCTACGCGCACACGAACCTGATTGCGGACGACTGGCGAGCTTTGGCGGACTTTTACGTCGAAGTCTTCGATTGCGTCCCCGTGAGTTCCGAGCGCAACCACCGCGGGCCTCTGTTCGAGGACCTCACCGGAATGACGGGCTCCGGCGTTCAGGGACGCCATTTACGGCTTCCGGGCCACGGCGAAAACGGCCCGACGCTGGAAGTGTTTACGTACGCGAAGAATGCGCCGCATCCGCCGACGGAGCTGCACCGGCCCGGCTTTCAACATTTGGCGTTCGAGGTCGACGACGTCGACCAAAAGCGGGCGGAAATCTTGGCACGCGGCGGCCGCGACGTGGGAAAGCTGGTAACGATCGACATTCCCGGGGCAGGCAAATTGACGCTGATTTATATGACCGACCCCGAGGGGAACATCGTCGAGCTTCAGAAGTGGCACTAAGGAATCCCCCTGGGCGAGCGACCTTCGGCGGCAACATTCCCGGGTAAGCCGGAACTTTCGCTCGGTTTTTGCCCGGTTTCATGCCTCGGCCATCCTTGCTCGCGGTTTTCGCCCTGCGTATTCTTATTGTTCCTACCCTCCTGCCTCCCGGGCTTTCGCGCGAGATCGATGAATCGCCGAGTGCGGACTTGCCTGCCGCCCGCACCTAGTGTTGTCCCGGCACGTACTCCTCCCAACTTCGCATTGAGATGCTTCCTATGAACGTCGCTCGCTTGCTTCGCCGTTTCTTGCAAACCTCCGCATTGCTGGTCGGCTGCGGATTCGCAGTGCTCGTCGCTTCGACCGGTGTCGCCGCCGATCCGATGGATTGGCCGAGTTGGCGCGGTCCGGAGCAAAACGGCATTTCGCGAGAGACGGGCCTGCCGACGGAATGGGATTTCGAAGGGACGAACCTGCTCTGGAAGAACACGGAGCTCGCCACGCGTTCGACCCCGATTGTGATGAACGCCAAGCTCTATACGCTGGCCCGGAGCTATCCGGAAACGACGAAGGAAGGGGAGAAGGTTATCTGCGCCGATGCCGCGACCGGCAAGGTGCTGTGGGAGAACAAGTTCAACGTGTTCCTCTCGGACGTTCCCGCCGAACGCGTCGCCTGGGGCGTATGCGCCGGCGATCCGGAAACGGGCCGCGTCTACGCCATGGGCGTTTGCGGTTTGTTTCAATGCATCGACGGCGAGACCGGCAAGACGATCTGGAGCCGCTCGCTCAGCGAACAGTTCGGCTTGCTCAGCACCTACGGCGGGCGTACGAACTCGGCAGTGGTGTTCGAGAACTTAGTGCTCATCAGCGCCGTCATGACGAACTGGGGCGAACTCGCCGTGCCGGCGCATCGCTTCATCGCGATGGATAAAGCGACCGGTGAAGTTCTTTGGTTCAACGGTACGAGCCTCCGTCCGGACGACACGACCTACAGCACGCCGACGATGAGCGTCATCGGCGGGCAAGCGGCGATGGTGTTCGGTTCGGGCGACGGCCGGGTGTGGGCCATGCAGCCGCGCACCGGCAAGCCGCTTTGGAACTACCAGCTTTCGCTGCGCGGCTTGAACGTCTCGCCGCTCGTCGAGAAAGACGTCGTCTACATGGGGCAGAGCGAAGAAAACCCCGACGACAGCAGCATGGGCGCCGTTGCGGCCATTAATGCCCTGGCGGGCGCCGGCGACGTGACGAAGACCGCGGGGTTGTGGCGCAATAAGAAGCAAATGGTCGGCAAGAGTTCGCCGCTGTTGATCGGCGATCGGCTCTACGCCTTCGACGACGGCAACATCCTCTACGTGCTCGACGCCAAAACCGGCGAAGAAATCGGCCGGCCGGTTCGCTTGATCGGCTCGATCATGCGGGCCAGCCCGCTCTATGCCGACGGGAAGATCTACGCCTGCACGACCAGCGCCTGGCACGTCATCGAGCCGAACGAGAAGGGTGCGAAAGTCACGCACCGCCTTCGCTTCCCCAACGGCGAAGAGATTCACGGCTCGCCGATCGTCTCGCACGGCCGCATTTACCTGCCGTCGATCGAGGCCATGTATTGCATCGGCCTGAAAGACGCCAAGCCCGCCGCCGGCGCGATTCCCGCCCCGCCGAAGGAAAAGGAAGTCACCGACAAAACCGCCGCACAGGTGCAAATCGTGCCGGCCGAAGTGTTGATGAAGCCGGGCGAGAAGATCGCCTTCAAAGTTCGTTTGTTCAACGCCGCGGGTCAACTCGTGGGCGAAGCGAGCGATGCGAAGTTTAGCGTGACCGCCGGCGGCGAAATCGACGCCGCGGGCAACTTCACCGCCTCGAGCGAGCCGAAGCATGTCGGCGCGTACGTGACCGCCGACGTCGGCGGCATTCAAGGCAAGGCCCGAGTTCGCATCGTGCCGCCGCTACCGTGGTCGTTCGACTTCAACGCCACGGCGATCGACACGCCGAATCCGGTGACGGGCGTGCTCGAAGGCGAACCGCCGATCACTTGGATCGGCGCCCGCTACCGTCATAAGATTCGCGTGGTCGACGGCGATAACAAGATGGTGAAGGTGACGACCATTCCCAAGGGGACGCGCAGTCAAAGCTGGATGGGCCCGACCGATCTGCACGACTACACCGTGCAGGCTGAAGTACGCGGAGCCGGCGCCCCCGGCCGCATGCCGGATGCCGGCGTGATCGCCCAGCGCTACACGCTGGACCTGATGGGCAACGCTCAGCAATTGCAAATTCGTTCTTGGACGGCCCAATTGCAAAATCGCTTCGCCGTCAACGTTCCGTTCCCCTGGGAGCCGGGCGTTACTTACGTTCTGAAGTTCCGCGCCGAGACCGACGGCGAGAAGGCCCACCTCAAGGGCAAGGCTTGGAAGAAGGGAGAGGCCGAACCCGCGGAGTGGACCATCACAGGCACCGACGAAGCGGGCAACTTGAACGGCAGTCCCGGCTTGTTCGGCAATGCGTCGGTCGCCGAAGTGACTTACGACAACATCACCGTGACGCCCAACTAAGCGACATCCCACCGGAAGTCGCGAGGGCGCAACGCCGCGAGGCGAAGCGCGTCGGCGACTTTCTTAACCACGAATACTCTGGCACGACCCGAAGGATTTTTGAAATGACATTCTCGTTGCATAAGTTCGTCGCTTCCGCGTGTACGGCGGGGCTGATTCTCGTGTCCGGTTGCGAACAGAAGCCGTCCGCGCCGGGCGGGACCGGCAGCAGTTCGGCCGCTCGCGGCTCGGCGGCCGCGCAGATTCCGTCGGAACCGCACGCCTCACCGGTCGTCGAACTCGGCAAGAGCACCCCGGCGGCCGAGATGCCCAAGGAAACTAAGGCTGCGGAAGCCAAGCCTGCGGAGACGACGGTCGCGACGACCAAGCCTGCTGAAAAACCGGTGGAAACAAAGCCGGCGGTGGCCGTGACGAAGCCCGCGGAGGCGAAACCTGCCGAGACCAAGCCGGCCGAAGTGAAGCCGAGCGTTAAGGCGGAAGTAAAGCCTGAAGCGAAGCCGGCTCCGGTCGCCGTCGCCATGGCGACGGGCGCCAAACCCGCCGCGGCCGCCGCATCTGGCGAAACGGATTCGGGCTTCATTCCGCCGCAAGCCTCGCTTGCCGGTAAGGAGTCGATCCCCGCGCCGGTGTACGGCGTCAAGAAGAGCGACTGGAACCAATGGGGCGGCTCGTCCGTTCGCAATAACATTCCCGAAGGGAAGAACATCGCCTCGGAATGGAACCTCGGCGACAGCTATCTCAACGACGGGGTCTTCAAGAAGGACGAAGCCTCGGAAAACGTCCTGTGGTCCGCCGCCGTCGGTTCGCAAACCTACGGCAATCCGGTCGTTGCGAATAATCGCGTGTATGTCGGCACCAACAACGGCGCCGGCTGGCTCAAGCGGTTCCCGGCCAACGTCGACCTCGGTTGCTTGATCTCGTTCGACGAGAAAGACGGCAAGTTTCTCTGGCAGCACTCCAGCGAAAAGCTCCCCACCGGTCGCGTGCACGATTGGCCGATGCAAGGCATCTGCTGCTCGCCGCTCGTCGAAGGGGAAGTGCTTTGGTACGTCACCAGCCGCGGCTTGGTCGTGTGCCTCGACACCGAAGGCTTTCACGACGGCGAAGATGACGGCCCGGTCGTCGCCGAGCCGGTGCGCCTGTTCGACGTGATGAAGAACGACGACCCGAAGCTCGACAAGGTCGAGCCGATGCTCGTCGAACTACGCGAAGGGAAGATCGGCGAGGGGCTGCGTAAGCTCTTCACCGCCGCCGGCCTGGAACTTCCGGCCGACGTGAAGGTGGAAAAGGGGAAGCGGCCCAGCAGCTTTGTGGGCAAGTGCCAAATGGGCGGCGTCGAGCGCGTGGTTCAGCTCCAAATGGAAGGCCCGAAACTCGGCGTCTATAAGGTGCTCAACACCACCGACAAAGACGAAGCCGACGTGATTTGGCAACTCGACATGATGAACGAGCTCGGCGTTTCGCAACACAACATGTGCTCTTGCTCGGTGACCGACGCCGGCGACATTCTCTTCGTCTGCACCTCGAACGGCGTCGACGAAGGGCACATTAACCTGCCGTCGCCCAACGCTCCGAGCTTCCTCGGCATCGACAAGAAGACCGGCAAGCTCCTGTGGAAAGACGGCAGCCCCGGCCTCAACATTCTGCACGGCCAATGGTCGAGCCCGGCCTACGCCGTGATCGACGGCGTGCCGCAAGTGATCTTCGCCGGCGGCGACGGCTGGCTCTACTCCTTCAAGGGCGACGCGGGCAAGGACGGCAAGGTCGAACTGCTTTGGAAGTTCGACGCCAACCCGAAGACGTCGAAGTACATTCTCGGCGGCCGCGGCACGCGTAACGAAATCATCGCCACGCCGGTCATCTACAACGACTTGGTCTACTTGGCCGTCGGGCAAGACCCGGAACACGGCGAAGGGATCGGCCACCTCTGGTGCATCGACCCGAAGAAGCGCGGCGACATCTCGGGCGAGCTCGCCTTCAATCTGAAGGATCCGAAGAACCCGATTCCGCACCGCCGGTTGCAGGCCGTGATCGAGGAAGAAGGGGAAGTCGCCCGGCCGAACCCGAACTCCGGCGTGGTCTGGCACTACAGCGAGTTTGATAAGGACGGCAACAAGAAGTTCGCCTGGGAAGAGCAGATGCACCGTACCTGCGGTACCGTGGCCATCAAGGACGACTTGCTCTACATCGCCGACTTCAGCGGCCTGTTCCACTGCGTCGACGCCAAGACCGGCGTTCCGTATTGGACGCACGACTTGCTCGCCGCCTGCTGGGGTTCGGCCATGATCGTCGACGGCAAGGTCTATTGCGGCGACGAAGAAGGGAAGATAGTCGTCTTCAAGCACTCCAAGGAGTACGAAGAGCCGATCGTCAACGAAATGGGCAACTCGGTGTACACCACCCCGGTCGTCGCCAACAACAAGCTCTTCATCGCTAATAAGACGCACGTCTTCTGCATCGGCGAAGCGAAGAGCGACAAGAAGTAACGCGTCGACGTTAAGTTTGACGTTCAAAAAAAGGCCCGAGGGCGTGTCTCCCGGGCCTTTTTCATGCGCAGACGAATTTCTTAGTAGGCGTTCTGCCGCGACAACACGGTGAACACCGTGCGGAAGAGAATCTTCAGGTCGAGCCAGGGCGACCAGTCGCGAATGTATTGGTGGTCGCATTCGACCCGCTTTTCCATCTTCTCGAGCGTGTCGGTCTCGCCGCGCCAGCCGCTCACTTGCGCCAGGCCCGTGATGCCGGGCTTCACTTTGTGGCGGAGCATGTAGCCTTGGATCTGCTTGCGGAAGTGTTCGTTATGGGCGTTCGCGTGCGGCCGCGGACCGACGAGCGACATCGACCCTTCCAGCACGTTGAATAACTGCGGTAGTTCGTCGAGCGAGGTCTTCCGCAGAAACGCGCCGATCGGCGTGAAGCGGGCATCCTGCTTCTTGGCTTGCGTCACGACGGCGCCGTTTTCGCAGACGGTCATCGAGCGGAACTTCCACACGTCGATCGCGCGGCCATCGAGCCCGTAGCGTTTCTGTTTGAAGAACACCGGCCCGCGCGAGGTGAGCTTCACGGCGAGCGCCACGAGCGCCATCATCGGAGATGCGGCCAGGAGGAGCAGACTGCCGACCGTTACGTCGAGCAACCGCTTGACCATGCCGTCGACGCCGTAGAACGGGTTTTCGAAAATACTCACGGCCGGCAACCCGCCGACGTTTATCCAGCGTGAATGGAGCAATTCGTACACGTAGAAATCGGGCACGAGGTAGACGCTCGCCGTCGTATCGGCCAAGCGGCTTAGTACGCTCTTGATCCGGTTTTCGGCCCGCAGCGGCAGCGTGATATAGATCATATGCACGCGACCGTCGGCCGCTTGTTGCACGAGGTCGTCGATATTGCCGACGCAACCGGCGACGTCGCTCGGCAGTTGTGCGCGGCGGTCGGCCGGGCGATCGTCGAAGAAGCCGACGGTTCGCAGACCGCTCCAGGGCGCGCGTTCGATGTTGCGAGCCAGTTGAAAGCCGATCTCCGTGGCGCCGACGATCGCCAATCCGCGAACGTTCAATCCTTTAGCGCGTCGGCGACGTTGGTAGAGTCGAAATCCGGTTCGTAGCGCCACAATCGCCGCCGGCGCGGTGACTAACCAAGCGAGCGCTCCGGCATGCGTCAGTTCCGCATGGACCGGGGCGAGCATGTTAAACATGAAGCCGAGGAGCAGCAGCCCCGGAACGCAGAGGCTCCAATTGAACACGGCGCAGAACAACTCGCGCTCGCCGGACACGCCGTGCCAGCTTCGGTACAAGCCGGAGATCTCGGCGAAGAGATAGAACAGCACGACTCCGGTTACTGCGGCCGTGATGCCGCAATGTCCGACCGTACCGCCGGCGAGCGCGGCGGCGCAGTACAAGCCGGCGAAGATTCCCGCGCTGTCGGCCAATCGCAAAATGACGGCCAGAAGCGATGTGTGCTGATGAATGCGGCGCGAGCTCATGGAAGCATTAAGTCTGCGAGTGAATGGTGCCGTCGGGGCGCGGCATCGCCCTCCGCACAACGATACGTCGTAAACGTGCTGCAGAAGTTCCTGCCGCGCCCGACGTCGAATCGATCGGCAAGGCCCGCAGAATCGTTACATTCCCAATACGCGAAAGGCGGCCCATTTGCCGAAGACGACGAGTCCGCCGCCGACGAACACCGTAACGACGAGCCCCAGCATAAGCATTATCGCCGCCCCGCCGCAGCCGACACCTTGCGGGGAGTTGATGCCGTGCGCTCGGCCGAGCGCTTCCACGGCCTCTTTGGCGTCTTTCAGGCCGTCGCCGGTGCGCTCGCGATAAAGCTTGATGGCGGCGATTTTGTTACCGCGACGGAGGAGTTCGAGAATCTCGTTGTCGGCGATTGATGCCGGCGGAGGCGGGCCGTCGCCGCGAGCGATTTGTCGTCCCGCCTCCAGCGCCTCGACGGCGTCCTTGGCTTCGACGAGACTGCTTCCCGTCGCTTCGCGAAACCGACGAATCGCTTCAATCTTCTGCCCGGCGCGCACGCACTGCAAAAGCTCGGCGACGAACTCCGGGTCGAGAGCCCTGCTCGGATCTTCCGCCGAATGCGCGACGGGAGACGAAGCCGCGGAAGTCGCCGGCACGTCGGCCGACTGCGTCAGCCAGGCTTGGCACTTCTCGCACCGCGCGACGCCGCGCGCATTCACATGACTACAAAACGGGCATCGACTCGACATAGGTCCACGCTCCTTCCGATGCCGCAGGATACCGGCAAAGCAGTATACCAATAAGAAACGCGGCGAGGTCGAAACCTCGCCGCGTCTTGTGATCGTCGGAAAGTCGCCGGCGCGGGCGGATCAGTCGCCGCGGAGCTTGATGCCGTATTGCGTGAGTTTTTCACGCACTTCGTTCAAGCTAGTCACGCCGAAGTTCTTGCATTCCAAGAGTTCGTCGCCGGTGCGGCGAACCAATTCGCCGACCGTTTGAATGTTCAAACGCACCATGCACTTGCGCGCCCGCACCGAGAGGTTCAGGTCCGCGATGCTCTTGCCGAGAATCGCTTGCTCGTCCGGGCTGAGGGCTTCCGGCTCGTAGCTGACGTCGGCCCGAGCGCGCTCGTGGGCGAGTTGGCCGAGTTCGAGCCCCTTCGAGGCCATCATTTCCTTGATTTCGTTCAGGCTCGTTTCGCCGAAATTCTTGCTGGAGAGCAATTCTTGTTCGGTGCAGCGAGTGAGGTCGCCGAGCGTCATGATGCCCATCTTCTGCAGACAGTTACGGCTGCGGACGGACAACTCGAAATCGGTGACCGGTACGCTGAGCACTTGGTTCAAACGCGCGGCTTTGATCTTCTCGTTCTCGTCGTAGACCATATCGGTCGACGCTTGAGCATCCTTCAAGAAGAGGCGAGCGCGCGGGTCGTTCGGGTAGGCGTCGAGAATGCGCTGGTAGCATTGGCGAGCCCGTTCAAACTGCTGGCGATCTTCGAAGAGAATGCCGAGGTTGAGCAGTGCGCCGACATGCGTCGGAAAGCGCGCGGCCGACTTCTGATAGAGTTCCATTGCCACGTCGTCGTTGCCGCGGCGATCGTTCTCCATCGCCAAACCGAATAGAGCGCCGGGGTGGCCCGGATCGACTTCGACGGCCCGTTCCAGTAGGGCGACGACTTCGTGCGGGTTGCCGCCGAGGGCGGCCACGGTGGCGCTGCGTTGATAGAGGTATTCGGCCGTTTGTTCGACGGCGCCGGAGAGCCCGTCGAGCATTTGCAGCGCGGTCTTGGCGTCGCCCGCATTGCGGAGGGCGTCGACGCGAGCCAGCGTGCAGTCGTCGCTGGGGAAGCCGGCCTTCGAGGCTTGTTGATAAGCGTCTTCCGCGCCGCGGTAATCGCCTTGTGCGAACTTCGCCTTGCCCAAGTAGAAGAGAGCCAGCGCGCCGCCGTCGGCCGTGCTGAGCGTGGCGGTCGCCAAGCGGTTGCGGCCGAGCAGGTAGTAGCAGATGCCGAGCCGGACCTTTTGGGCGGGCGTCGGGTTCTCATTGGTTTCCAGTTCGTTGACCCCGTCGGCCAACGCGCGGAAATTCGACATATCGGCGGTGATCGCTTGCGAAGCTTGCTTTACTTCGGCGGGCGAGAGCGGATTGTTCGAGAGCGCCAGTTGTTTGATTTCCGTGTC
>CAZWDN010000027.1:9451-26807 GCA_964633125.1 uncultured Pirellula sp.
CTTCGGCGGGCGAGAGCGGATTGTTCGAGAGCGCCAGTTGTTTGATTTCCGTGTCCAAGCCATACGACATACGACCATCTCCCCAAAACAAAGCCCCGATGCCGACCGCGCAGAACGCGAGGTCGCCGACCGAATCTACCGACGCGCGATCTTAACCCTAGCCCTCAACCGGATTCCGACGAAACTCCCAATGATCTCGTCGGGATCTGTTCGCTCCTACGTTACGTGAGCGCGGACCGCGATCCATGCGGCATCGTATCCAGAAGAGCCACCTGCGGGATTCGAACCCGCGACCCCCGCTTTACGAAAGCGGTGCTCTACCAATTGAAGCTAAGGTGGCGTAACGAGTTCCGTCGCTTGAACGCGAAGGAATTTCGTAAGTTACGCTTGGGGGGTGGGCGGCGTCAAGGCCCGTCAGTGGGACTACGACGGGCAGGCACATCACAGCCCGTCCTAAAGCCTTGCCCCTTATCCGTTTACCGCAGACGTGCGGCATTACCCGGGAGAATCGAGGTAATAGTCGAGCCCCATTTCCCGGTACGACTTCTCCCGTTGCTGTTCGAAGAACATCAATTGCCGGCGATTTGTGAACTGCCGGCTTTCTAAACGCTGCTGCGCCCGGCGAAAGAGCGGCCAGAGGCTTTCCAGCGGCTCGGCGCTCGTTTGGCCCCGTTTCGCCAAGGCTTCCGCCGGGCCCAGGCCGAGGCCCGCCTCGAGGATGTCGTCGTCGAGCGAAACGAACTGGCGGAACGTGCCGGGATCGCCTTGTCGTGCGCAGCGGCCGATGAGTTGCCGATCGATCCGTTGCGACTCGTGCAACTCCGTGCCGATCACGTGCAATCCGCCGGCGGCCCGCGCCGCGTCGTCCAGCGCGATATCGGTACCCCGGCCGGCCATATTCGTCGCGACGGTGACGCGCCGCGCCTCGCCCGCATGCGCCACGATCTCGGCTTCTTCGCGCAAGCGATGCGCGTTGAGCACGTGATGTGCGACGCCGGCCGCGGCGAGCAATCGCGAAAGTTGCTCGCTCTTGTCGATCGATCGCGTGCCGATGAGCACCGGTCTGCCCGCGTTTTGCATCGCGCACACTTCTTCCACTACCGCTTGCAGCTTCGTCGCGGCGGTGCCGAACACGCGGGTCGGCAAAAGCTCGCGTCGGCTCGGGCGATGCGTGGGAATCGTCACGACGCCTGCCAGATACATCTTGCGAAACTCGCGCCGCGCGGCCGAAGCGGTGCCGGTCATTCCGGAAAGAATCGGGTAGCGACGAAAAAAGGCTTGCACGGTAACGCGCGCGACATGGCCCTCATGGACTTGAACCGCGAGCCCTTCCTTGGCTTCAATCGCCTCGTGAATGCCGTCTTGCCAGCGACGCCCTTCCCCGGGGCGACCGGTGAATTCATCAATGATGAGAATCTCCGGCTTGCCGCTTTGCGCGCCGTTGCGAACGACGTACTCCCGCTCGCGCAAATAGTCGCGTTCGACGCGTAGCGCGCGTTCAAGGTATTCATAGAGTTGCGAGAGAGCGAGCCCGGCGACTTCGCGAGGTTTTTGCATTTCGCGCGCATGGCGTCGGCCATCGGCCGTCAGTTGCCAAATCCGCGGCCGTTCGGAGACGAAGTAGTCGACTCCCTCGCGCAGTTCGGCGATCGCCGTAGCGGCCCAACGGTAGCAAACCACTTCAAGCCGTTGCCCTTGGTCGTTGACTTGGAGCGGCGCGCCGATCACCAACGGCGTGCTCGCTTCGTCGAGCAAAATGCTGTCCGCCTCGTCGATCAACACGGCATAAGGCGGACGTTGCAGCGGCCGGTCTCCGTCGTCGCCGCCGGATTTCTTCCACGCCGCGCGGCGATCGGCGGCCGCAATATCTTCCGCGGTCGTTTGACTGCGGCGGCGCGCCGCAAGTCGGTCGCGGAGAAAGTCGAAACCGAACTCCTTGGCGGTGCCGTACGTGACGTCGGCCTGATAGGCCAGGCGGCGCTCGACGGGGGACGATTCCGCCGTGACGACGCCCACCGTGAGCCCGAGCGCCGCGTAGACCGGAGCTAGCGTCTGCGCATCGCGGGCCGCGAGATAGTCGTTGGCCGTGGCGACATGCATTCCTTTGCCGGCCGCGGCGCGTACGAAGGCCGGCAGGAGCGCCGTCAGAGTTTTTCCTTCACCGGTCTGCATCTCGACGATGGCGCGCTCAAGCAACGCCATGCCGCCCAAGAGCTGCACCTCGTAAGGATGCAGACCGAGCGTGCGGCGGGCCGCCTCGCGCACGAGGCCGAGCGCTTCCGGGAGCAACTTCGCGAGAGGTTCGCCGCACTTGAGCCGGAAACTCCAAGCCCGCGCGGCTTTGGTGAGGCCGGCATCGTCGAGCTCCGCACAGCGTCGTTCCCAAACATCGGCGGCCGGCAACACGCGTCGCCGCCACCAGGACACGCGCCAAGCTGCGACGATCGAATTCATGGCGACGTATGGGGGCTAAGCAATGACGGACGCTGACGGCTCGCTAGGACTTTTGCTGCGGCAAGACGCGACGCTGGATATTCGTTTCGATGACGCCGAACGACTTTTCGTGCCGCTCCAGCGTAATGCCGAGCGCCTGAAACAACCGCTTCGCCGTGTAGTGGTTGAGCACCAACCGCTTCTCCAGCACTACGGGGATGTGCTGCGTATCGGCCGTCGCCGTATTCAGGCCGAGGTCGATCACCACTTCTTCGGCCGTGTTCGTCACGCGAAAGAAGTTGGAGTAGAACGGCTCGATTCGCGATTCATCAATCGGCTGCAACGGGCGCGGGCCTGCGGCGGCCTCGGGGGATTTCTGCTCGGCCATGGCGGAGGATCCTCTTTATCGAATGAGCGTCGGCGGGTGACATAAGGTGCGCGTCCGATGGTAACGCAAGCCGGTAACCGACCGCAATCGCACTCCCCGCGCGGACAGGCCCCGGAAAACGAAAAAGCCCCGCCGAAAGCCGAGCTTTCGACGGGGTCGGAGCGCGAAATAAGAGCTATTGTTCGCACTGCCCGCGAACGGAAACGTCACCTACCGTTCTTTTCGCGAGCGACTTCGCAAAGCACGCGACGCAACGTGCTGCGCGAGCCGATGCTCATCCAACTGGTATCGACGATCGTGGGAAACTTCGAGTCGAAACGAAACAACTTCAATTGCTGAACGCTGGAAGGAAGACCCATCTCGTCGGTCATTTCCCACGATTCGATATCATCCCAGTTCATGCGGAAGCCCGCCCAGGCCGGCAACCAAGCAATGCCGCGACGGTCGACCATGAGACGGCTCGTGAACTCGCGCACGGCCATGACGAACAACACGACGGCGCCGATGATGCCCAAGCCGGCGATAACGGCGATGTTGAGCGCGAGGCCGGGCGTATCGGGAATCTGCGCCAAAAGAAACCCGCCGAGCATACCGGAGAGCAGTCCCCAGGCCGCCTTCAATGCCGCTTCGCGGATGCGGGCCGGTCGCATTCGAAACACGGCCGACACTTCGCCTTGCTCGTCGTTGACCGCGGTTTGCGGGCGACGGCGCGAAAGCGACTCCGGCGCGGCTACGCCGCCATGTTCATCATGAGGATTCAGTTTAAACTGCGAATCGTTGATTCGTGAAAAAGGCATGAGACGTAACTCCGAATAACTTTTGGGTCTGGTGCTAATTGGGGAGGCGGGGCGTAGGTGTTGCAATGCCCCGCGGCGCTCGAGAGAGAACGCCGCGGGATGAAGCGATGGATCGTCGTGAACGCTCGCGGCCTTAGGTCCAATGCGTGACGATGGCATTGGCGATGAGCATGTAGACCGGGATACCGATCGTCACGTTGTAGGAAAACGTGAGTCCGAGCGACGCGGCCAACGGCAGCGTCGGACTGGCTTCCGGAATCGCCATACGTTGCACGGCCGGCAGAGCGATGTACGACGCGGCGCCGCAGAGCACGGCAAACACGACGTAGGTACCGACTTCCAGGTGGAATCCGGTAGCCAGCGAGTAGCCGTGGGCCATGAGCATGCCGAACGTGGCGAATACGTTGGGAGCGATGAGAGCGAAGGCGATGAACGGAATGCCGCCGTTCTTGAGATCCTTGAGCTTCTGCGAAGCGGTGATACCCATTTCCAAAAGGAACAAGCAGAGCATGCCTTGGAACAGATCGTACAACACGATGTCGTACTTCTTCGTGACTTCGGAGCCTTGCAAGCCGCTGATAAATCCGATGAGGATGCCGCCGAACAACAGAAAGATGCCCGGATTTAAGAACACTTCGTGCAGCAATTCCTTATTGAACGTGGCGCGCTTCGCGGGAGCGATCGGCTTCGACGGCTCCGAGGTCGAACGAAGGGCGATATCGTCTTCGGCCTTGAGGGCCTTGGCGAGTTCCGGATTGAGGACCGATTCCGGGTCTTCTTCCGGTAGGCCGCCGCGGCCGCGGTTGCCGTCGAAACCGCCGCGACGAGCGGTCGTCGAGTGTCCGCTGCGAGCACCGGTCGATTCATAACCGTTCGTAGCCGCAGCGACGAGTTCTTCTTCTTGTTGTTCTTCCAAAGCTTCCACGGCGGCGTCGAAGGTGCTGACCGCCGTCTTCGTGCCGTAGCCGCGTTCGCCGGGCATATTGCCGCGAGCATCCATACCGCTGTTGCGCATCTTGGCGACGAGGAACAACGCAACCAGGCAACCGGGGATTTCCATCACGGCCAACATCACCGGCATGTACGAGGCGTAGGCGATGTGCGCCGCGGCGAGTACGCCGGTGCAGGTGACGAACGTTCCGGCGGAGTCGGAACCGTAATAGCCGGCGACCGTCGCCGCATCGATTTTGCGCAGTTTCGTAAAGCTGCGGAGCGCAAAGTAGGCCATGATGCCGATGATCGTATTGGAGACGAGTCCGAGCAGCATAAAGCCCAAAGCCTGGCCGATCACCGACGAATCGAGTTTGGCGAGTTCTTCACCGCCGTGCCAGCCGATGGCCAGCAAAAGATAAATGGTCAGCGCTTGATAGACCGGCTTGGGAAACTCGAACTTCACCTTCAACACGGGGATCAAGAAGCCCGCATAGAAGAAGAGAAGCAGCGGCTTGAACATGTTGTGCAAGATATTGTTAACTAATTCTGCGAGCATCTTGGCGGGCCTCATGAAGGAAACTTAAGGAACCGACGTCCTGCGTCGATTGTCACGCTTCGTAGGCGAGGTCGACGGCACGAGAGAGTCGACCGCGGCGAAGACTCTTTACATGCAAACGGTTACGAGCAGGCGTAACGATCGGGCGACTAATGCAGGCGTCGTGCCGAGAAGTCCGTTATTACTTGTTCGTAATGCGCCTGCTGTTTGCCTTCCTCGCCGGAGGGTCCCGGCTATGCTTGAAAACACGGAGCCGAGCGGCGAATCTCGGCGTGAAATCGCGTGGATTTCCACCGTCCGAAATTCACCGCCTGCCGTGGGAGAGACGAATACGTCTCGTGAAAAATCCGAAAAATGCGCTCACCGGAAGCCAACTTTTAGACGCGCTTCGTGGCAAAATGCCGGCCACGCGAATAGATTCTTGACGCGACGTTTTCACACATGCTTAACTCTTGGCTGCTGCTTAAGATCGCCCTGCCGATGACGGCGCTTAGCCTGCTGTTGCTCACGGTCGGCATCACCGCCGCTTGGCACGTGCAGAAGCAACAATCGGAAACTTCGGATCTGATCACGCGCGAAGTTCACGGCTTGATCGCCGCCGAAGATCTCTTCACGACGATGCGTGAGATTCGCCGGGAGCTCGATCTACTTCTCCGCACGCACGCCCACAAGCATCTCGACAATGTGGATGCATTCCTGGCCGATGCGCGACGACATATTGATGCGGCACGAGCCGCCGCTCGCACTGAAGAAGAATCGCAGCTCGTGACGGTTATCGATGCCGGCTTTGCGCATTTTTTGGAAGAGTATCAAAAGTTGCGGACGTTGCCGAAATCGAACGCCACCGATACGCAATATGCGCGACTCTGCGACGAGATCTTGACGGACGAAATCTTGTCTCCCGCAAGACGCTGCATCGATTTCAATACGCACGTCGTTGATCGCACGATGGAAGCGGCCGACGTCAATGCGAAGCATATTCGCGTCGGTTTTCTCTTGCTGGGCGTTACCGGCGGCGCGGCAGGATTACTCATCGGGCTCAGTTTGGCGAGGGCCGTCGGCCGCTCGATCGTGCAATTGGACGTTTCCGTCCGCAGCGTGGCCGGCAAGCTCATTGAAGTCGGCGGGCCTGCGGGGGGCTCGGTGCGTATCTCTCACTTCAGCGACATGCAGAGTCTTAACGCGGGGTTTTCCCACCTGGAGCGGGAAATCACTCAGGTCGTCGAACTTCTCCATCGCAAAGAAACGGAGCTGTTGCGTAGCGAGCAACTCGCCGTCGTCGGCCAGCTTGCCGCCGGCATGGCGCACGAACTGCGCAATCCGCTCATGCCGATCAAAGTACTGGTGCAATCGACGTTGTCGCGATCCGGCGACGTATCATTGCCGCGTCGACAATTGCAGATCGTCGATGAAGAACTGACCCGTTTAGAGCAGTCGATCCAATCTTTTCTCGACTTCGCTCGGCCGCCGGAATTGGTGATGAACCGGCTTGACGTAGCGGCAATGCTCTTTCAAGCCGTCGATCTCGTTTATCCCAAGGCCCATCAGCAGGGAGTCGAGCTGCACTGCGTCGTCCCTCAAGGCGAATTTGCCTTGGCCGGCGATCGCACGCAGTTGAAGCAGTTGCTCCTCAACTTACTTCTGAACTGCATTGATGCGCTCTCCGAAGGGGGGCTCGTCCACATCATGCTCGAACCCCCGGCGCCGCCCGCCGAGCAACCGATGCAACGTGCCTCGCTCGATTCCGAACAAGACGCGCTCCGCGTCGCGGCCGACGTGTCGCACGACGATTCGTATTTCACCATTCGCATCTTCGACAACGGCCCCGGTTTTCCCGAAGAGCTCATTGCAAAAATCTTTGAGCCGTTTGTCACCACGAAGGACACGGGAACAGGCCTTGGGCTGACGATTTGCCGGCAGATCGTGCAGGCGCACCACGGCACCATCACGGCACGCAATCGCCGGCCGCACGGAGCGGAGTTCTGCATTCGCCTCCCTTACTTGCCTCACGCCGCCGCGAAAGCGGAACTGGCGCCGGTTGCAACGTCCACCGCTTAGCATCGCACTTTGAGTTCGCGAATATGAAACAGACTTTGTTGATCGTCGACGATGAACCGAATATTCGACTCAGCCTGGAAGAGTCCCTCGTTTCGGAAACGCTTAACGTCGCGACCGTCGCCGGCGGCAAAGCGGCTCTCGACTTCGTTCGCAACATCCGGCCCGACGCCGTGTTGCTCGACGTGCGCCTGCCGGACATGTCGGGCCTCGACGTTTACGACGGCATTCGCGCCATCGACTCGCGAATTCCCTGCATCATCATGACGGCCTTCGCCAAGACCGACACGGCCATTGAAGCGATGCGTCGCGGCGCGTTCGACTATCTCGTGAAGCCGGTCGACTTTCGCCAACTCCAAGCCGTGCTCGAAAAGGCGCTCGATGCCGGACGGCTCAGTCATGTGCCCGCCCGGCTCGGGGATGAAGACGATACGATTGACGCCGACCACATCGTCGGCCTCGCGCCGTCGATGCAAGAGGTCTACAAGACGATCGGCCGCGTGGCGCCGCAAGACGCGACGGTGCTGATTCTCGGCGAGAGCGGCACCGGCAAGGAACTCGCGGCCCGCGCCGTCTACCACTACAGCTCGCGCAATCAGGCGCCGTTCTTGGTGATTAATTGCGCCGCCCTTCCGGAAACGCTGCTCGAAAGCGAACTCTTCGGCCACGAGAAGGGCGCATTCACCGGCGCCGACCAGCGGCGCATCGGTAAATTCGAGCAGGTCCACGGCGGCACGATTTTTCTCGACGAAATCGGCGACATGAGCTCGGCCACGCAAGCCAAGGCGCTCCGGCTCCTGCAACAGCAGCAATTCGAACGAGTCGGCGGCAACACCACGATTCAAACCGACGTGCGCATCATCGCCGCCACGAATCGCGACCTCGCGGCCATGGTCGAAGAAGGTCGCTTCCGTCGCGATCTCTACTATCGCCTCAACGGCTTCACCATCACGCTGCCGCCGCTGCGCGAACGCATCGAAGACATACCGCTCTTGGTCGATCACTTCCGCAAGCGCTTCAATCGCGAACTAAAGAAGCAAGTGCGATCGATCACCCTGGAAGCGCTCGAACTCCTAAAGCGTCACACGTGGCCCGGCAACATTCGCGAACTTGAAAGCGCGATTCGTTTCGCCCTGGTCCGCACGACCGGCGAAGTCGTCACCGCGGATTGCTTGCCGGAGACTTGTCGCAAGCAAGACTCGGCGCCGACGTGGCGTCGCCCCGCCGAACCTGCGCCGCAACTCTCCGCGCCCGATCCCGAACCGGCCGTGGAAGATGCCATCGACAACGAGCTCCCTTCCGTCGCCGCTTTGACGCAGCGGTTGCTGGCCGATGAGTCGAACAACGTCTATCGCGAAATCGGTGCTCACGTCGACCAAGTGGTGCTGGAAATGGTCATGCGGCACGTCGGCGGCAATCAGCAAGCCGCCGCGGAATACCTGGGTATTTCCCGCATGACGTTACGCAGCAAGCTGCGGGCGCTCGGCATGTTGTCGGAAAAAAGCACTTAACCACGGCCAAACCGCCCTGTGCCTTACGTAAGCCGCGTGCTATACTTACGGCGTAACGAGGTGGTAAGACCGACCTGTCGTAGCCCTCTGAGTTTGAACTCCGGGCACGTTTTTGGTCGACACGATTGCATCTACGGTAGCGGCCGTTTTTCTCGGGTTTCGCGGCGTTTTTCGCCCTGCGAGCCGGAAAAACATCTGTCACTCGACCGCGATTCTTGCTTGCCCCCTCCGCCGAACCGCGCGGCCTTTCACAGGTTGCGTCGTGTCCCGCGTTGCGACGTTTCGCAACCCGGCGATCACGCTTTGGGCTCGGTGCGTACCGGGGTCGACTGCTCACGATGCCGCGCGGCAATAGTTCCGCGCACTTCCGCGGCAGCGATTATTTGGCGCGAAACCTTCGCGCTCTCCCTGCGCTTGCCGCGCTCGCTGCCATTGCCGCGAGCCGTAGCCGCTTCGGAATAGATTGTTTCAGAGGATGGATTGCGAATGATTACGTTTGAAAGTTTGGGCCTCACGGCGCCGGTGCTCGAAGCCTTGAACGCCGAGGGTTACACGACCCCCACGCCGATTCAAGAGAAGGCCGTGCCGCACGTGCTGGCCGGCCGCGACCTGTTCGGTTGCGCACAGACGGGCACCGGCAAAACCGCCGCCTTTGCCCTGCCGCTCATCGAGCGCATGCTCGCCAACCCGCAGCAGCCCGGCCCGCGCCGCTGCCGCGTGCTCGTGCTCGCGCCGACCCGCGAACTCGCCGGACAGATTTACGACAGCTTCAAGGCCTACGGTCGCAACGCGCGGATGAAGTGCGCGGTGATCTACGGCGGCGTCAACCAACGCCCGCAAGCCACGGCCATGATGCGCGGCGTCGACGTGCTCGTCGCCACGCCGGGCCGGTTGCTCGACTTGATCAACCAACGGCTCGTCGACGTTCGCTCCGTCGAATACCTCGTGCTCGACGAAGCCGATCGTATGCTCGATATGGGCTTCATCCACGACGTGCGTCGCATCGTCGCGATGTTGCCCAAGGAGCGCCAAACGCTCTTCTTCTCGGCCACGCTGCCGACCGAAGTGCGCGAACTGGCCAACTCCATGTTGCGTGATCCGCTCGAAGTGAAGACGACGCCGCAAGCCACATCGGCCGAAACGGTCGCTCAATCCGTCTTTCATATTCCCCAGAAGCAGAAGCGTTCGTTGCTCGTGCATTTGCTGAAGACGGAAGGGATGAGCCGGGTGATCGTTTTCACGCGCACCAAGCACGGCGCCGATAAGCTTTCGCGCGACCTCGAAAAAGCCGGCATCAACGCCGCCGCCATCCACGGCAACAAGAGCCAAAACCAACGCGAACGGGCTCTGGCCGCGTTCAAGTCGCAGCGCCCGCCGGTCCTGATCGCCACGGACATCGCGGCCCGCGGTATCGACGTCGACGGCGTCTCGCACGTCGTCAATTACGAACTTTCGCACGAACCGGAGACCTACGTCCATCGCATCGGTCGCACCGGCCGCGCGGGCATGGCCGGCACGGCCGTGGCGTTTTGCGATCACGAAGAACGTCCGCGCCTGAAGGCGATCGAACGCTTGATTCGCAAAGCGATTCCGGTGCGTAACGATTTGCCGGAGTTTCCGCCGATGGAAGCAGGCTCCGAAGCCAATTCCGGTCGCGGCGAAGGCGGCCTGGGGGGTGGACGTCGTTCCGGCTCAGGTCGCCAAGGCCAAGGTAATCGCTCACGTGGCGGAAGCCGCGGCACGGTGATCGGCGGCGAAGGGGGCGAACGTTCCCGAGGTGGTGACGATCGACGCGGCAACAGCCGTAGCACGATTCGCCACAAGCACACGCGCGGCGGCCACACCGGCGGCCCGCAACCGCAACGCCACGGCTCCGGCCAAGACGGCAATTCGTCGCAACCGCAAGGTTCGCAAGGCGGCGGCACCGCGACGTCGGCCCGACCGCCGAAGCGCAAGACGCATCGTCGAGCGCTCTAAAGAGCATCGCCTCTTGAGAAGTTCGCTAAAACACAAAGCCCGGGGACGATCGCCCCCGGGCTTTTGCTTTTTGACGATGCTACTCCGCCACGACCGGCGACGTGAGCGTGCCGATTCCGGCGATGCTCGCATGGAGCACGTCGCCCGCCTTCACATACGTACCGGTCGTGTTGCCCACTCCTGCAGGCGTGCCGGTGCTGATAATGTCGCCCGGTTCGAGCGTAACCATCGCCGAGACGAACTCGATCACGGCCGCCACCGGAAAAATTTGTTGCCGCGTCAGCGCATTCTGCCGCACTTGATCGTTGAGCAGAAGTCGCATTTCCAACCCTTGCGGATCGGAGATCGCGTCGGCGCTGGTCACACACGGCCCCATCGGGCAGAACGAATCGTGCCACTTGCCGTGCAGCCAATCGAAGAACGAGTCCTTCTCGCGTTTCTTCCGTTCCGGGTTGGGGCGAAACTTGCGGTTGGAGATATCGTTGATCACGGTGTAGCCGGCCACGTAGCTCAGCGCCTCGCTTTCCGAAACGCCCTTGCATTTCTTGCCGATGACGACGGCAAGTTCAAGTTCCCAATCAATGGCGTTGGGGGAAATCTTCGGAATGACGACCGGCTTGCCGGGATCGGTCAGCGTCGTGGTCGGCGGCTTCATGAACACGTAGGGGAACGTCTCGGCGCGCTCCGTGGCGGCGCCGCCCCCTTCTTGAATGTGCTCGTTGTAGTTGCCCGCCAACAAGAAGAGCTTCTTCGGCGTCGGAATCGGCACGTGCAACTGTACGCTATTCGTTGCAATCTCGGCGGAGTTCGGCAGCTTGCCGTCGTTGCGCTCGACCCATGCGGCGAGTTTCTTCGCCGCCACAAAGCCTTTGCCGGCCGGCGGGAGGAAATCGAGTAAGTCGCCGCTCTGCGGAAGCTCGAGCTTCTCATGCGTCGAGGCTTCGTAAGCGGCTCGACCCGCTTCGAGCGGCACGATGGTCTCTTCGCCGTATAGACCGACTTGCGTTGTTCCTTCGTGCGTAAACCTGCAGAGGCGCATGGCGAGAATCTCCGGGGGGATGTCGAGGCGGGAGCGTATAGCTTCCCCGACCGGAGATGAAAGTCAAGCAATTGCCGAGCGAGCCCCGTGCGCGGGCGCCCCGCTGCTATTGCGGCATCGAGGCGGCGCGTTTCGAGACCTGCCATTCGCGCCAAATGAGTTGCGGAAACATCCAAGCATCGTGGGCGTACCGCTTGAGCAATCGCTTCGGCTCGCTCGCCAAGCGATGCAGCCATTCGACGCCGCACTTTTGCATCCAGCGCGGAGCTCGGGCCTTCTCACCCGCTAGAAAATCAATGGTCGCGCCGATACAGAGCGCCACCTTCACATGCAATCGCTCGCGATGCTTCGCGATCCATAGTTCCTGCTTCGGCGCGCCGAGGCCGAGCATGAGTACGTCCGGGCGTGCGGCGTTGATCCGCTCGCAGATGCTCGCGCATTCCTGCTCGTCGCGCTCAAAGCCGAGCGGCGGGCTGTACGTTCCGACGACCTTGGCGTTCGGCCAACGCTGCATGATGTTGCGCGCCGCACGTTCCGCCACGCCGGGACCGGCCCCCAACAAATAGACGCTCAGCGGCCGACCTGAGTCGGTCGAAGCGAACAAGGCCGGAGCCAAGTCGCTGCCGGCCACGCGTTCCGGAAGCGGCTTCTTCAGCAGACGCGACGCCAGCACCACCGGCAAGCCGTCGGCTAAGACCAAGGAAGCGTCGCGGTACGCGTCGCGCAGGCCCGAGTGCTTCGCAAACATCACGGTATGGTCGACGTTGGGAGTGACGACATAGCGACAACGGCGTTCATCGGCGTCGATCCAGGCACGTAGCACGGCGACGGCCTCGGACATGCGCAGCGGCGCAATGTGCATTCCAAAGAGCGAGATGTTCGGCATAAAAGGGTCTGTAAAATGCGTGGAAGGGATTCGTCTAATTCGTTGCCTGAGCGGCCGGTCGCTATTTCGCAACCGCCGCGAGCACGCGGCGGTAAACGTCCGCCGTCGCCGCAGCCATGCTCAGGTCGGAAAAATGTTCGGACTGACGGCGGAATGCCGAGGTGCGCAACGACTGCCAATCGACTTCGCCCGCGATCACGCGCTGGATCTGATCGGCCAGCGAATGCGAGTCGCCGGGCGCGGCGATCAGGCCGTCAATGTCTTCGCGTACCGCTTCCGGCACGCCTTCCACACGCGTGCCGACGACCGGAATGCCGTACGACATTGCTTCCAGCACGACCATCGGCAAACCTTCGCCGAACAAGCTCGGCAGAACAAAGAGATCCATCGCCGCGAGCTCGGCGGCAATGTCGCTACGGAAGCCGCGCCAGACGATGGCGTGCTCCACGCCGAGCCGCACGGCCAATTCATGGATCGTGCGTTCGTAGTCGGGCGTTTCGAAGCGGCCGACGGCGCGCAAGTGCGCATCGACGCCGATGCGCCGGAGCTCCGCCAACGCCTCGATTAACACTTCCAACCCTTTGCGCGGGCGGAACAACGCCATGCAGCCGATGGTCCACGTGCCGACCGGCGTCGGGCGCTCGGCAAGTGCGGGGACGATCGGCACGCCGTTATGCACGACATGCACGCGCTCGCTCGGTATTCCCATGGCGGCGCCATAGGCGGCCAAGCTCTTCGAAACGGCGATGGCCGCCGCAAGCTTGCCCATACTCCGGCGCTCGATAAATGCGTTGACGAAATTGCGAAAGCTGTGCGTCGTGTCGCCGGAAGTCGGGCTATGCAAATGATGAATCATCGGCAGGCCGGTACTGCGGGCCGCCAAGCGTCCGACCATGGCCGAGCGCACGCCGTGCGTATGAATCAAGCAACACCCTTCGCGGCGGGCGACGTGCGCAACGGCCCGAGCCGCCGTCAGATCGAACTTGCCGCGCATCGGCGTTTCGTACAGCCGCGCGTCTTGGTTTTTGCGCCGCGAAGGAAACTGATCCGGCTTGATCGCGGCGAACACCACGTCGAAGCCGAATTGCGGCAATGCCGCGGCAAGCAGGTCTTGCACCCGTTCGGCGCCGGCGTAATGCTCGCCGTTGATCACGTGCAACACGCGTTGCCGCGCGCGGTCGGGTGCGCGTACCTGCTCCGGAGCGAGGTCGGGAGGGGCGCGCAGAATGGCGCCGCTCGAGCCCGCTTCCGCGTGCAAAGTGGCTGGGGTCATAGTTCTCAATCCAAAGCCAAAGTGCGAAACTCTTTTGACCGTCTGCGGCGTTAAGCGTTGGCGACCAACTCACCCGCTACTTCGTCTTCTTCCGCATCTTGCCGCACAGCCGGTCGAGCGGAAAACTTCGACGAAGCAGATGCCTGCCTCGGCTTGGCAGAAGGTGCGGCGGGCTCGCCTCCCACCGACGCCGCAGGCAACTTCGTCGTTAGCAGCAAGCAACCGACGCCGCAGACCAAGCCGCCGAGAATCCCCATGGCGAGCAACGTCGTGCGACCCGGACCTTGAGGACGCGTGCCCGCATCCGGAGCGTCGAAACGCGTGAGCAAACTTGCAGCGCTTCCGCCGGCTTGCGCCGCGCGGGCCTCGAGCAACTGCCGCTCCGCGTCTTCTTGCCGGCGCGTGCGATGCTGCATCTGCATGTTGAGCGACGAGTACTCGGCCCGTAGCGTCGCCAGCCGGTCAAGTCGCTCGCGAGCCTTGGTCAATCGGGCACGGCGATCGGCGGTGATCTCGTCGGAAAGCGCGAGTTCGGCTTGCACGGCATGCAACGCGGATTGCACCTCGGTGTTCAAATGTCGGCGAATCTCTTCCTCAGCATCGAGCGAGGCGCGCACTTGCGGATGCTCGCGCGACATGCTGCCGAGTAATTGACTGGAACGAATTTGTGCATCGATCAAACCTTCTTTAAGCCGCCGCAACGCGGGCTGCGATTCCAGCAAGCGATTCGGCGTCGAGAGCAGTTGCTGAGAATCGGCGGCCGCGGCCGTGAGCAACGCATGTAGCTCTCGTTCGTTGCGGTTCGCAGTTTCGGCCTGACGAAGTTCGTTTTCCAGTTCCACAACCAGTTTGCGCAGGTCGCTGTCGCCGGAGCCGAGTTGTTCGAGGTTGCGTAGTTCGGCCAAGTCGCCGCCCACGGTCGATTCCAGCGTTTGCAACTCGTCGACCGCTTGCCGAACGTCGCGGCGGGCGATGTCGACCGCGGTTTCCAATTCGCGGACCATGCTGCCGGCTTTTTCATCGCGTAGCTGGTGAAACCGCTTAAGCAACTGCTCCGTGACGGCATCGGCCAGTTGCACGGCGCGCTGCGCCGAACCATCGCGAATCTTCAGATAAAAGACTTCCGTGGAGCCGAACTCGGTCCCCTTCGGCGGCACCAGCTTGACGGTATCCGCTAAATCGGCGACGGCTTCCGCCGACGGCCAAGCCCCCTTCGAGGCGTCGTAGTCGGCGGGCGCCCCGACTTTCTGCAATGCGGCCGTCAGCACGCTCTTGTTCTTGGCGATCTCCAGCAACGTCTCTTGGAGCGTCTTCATTTCCGTAAGATCGCGAAATCGTCCGGCGCCCCCGGCATTGCCGCTCGCTTCGGCGCGAACCATCAGCGCTTGCGCAGCTTCCCACGAAGCCGGCTTCAACAGCGCGAACGCCGATGCGCACGTCGCGACGACGACGGCCGGAAGCAGCCATCGCAGCGGGTGGCGGATGAACAGTCGCGCGACGTCGGCAATGGTCGGCGTCGGTGCGATCGAAGTCGTCATAGCGTGCGGATCCTCAAACGCTTGCCCGGCAGACGATTTCCATACGCGTCCTGCCCGTGGGCGCGCAGCGTCATCGCCGGATACTCAAACCTAGGTCAGGACGGTCGGAGAGGCGGCCTCGTCGACCCTAATTTGCCGGTCTTCGGCTGCGATCGACCTGCTCATCGGGCCGGGTGCTCGGCGGGGGCACTGTGCGAGTCGTTACAACCCGCACAATCGCGCCGTTCGCAACGTCGGTCTCCGCCGATGAAATCCGTGCGTTAGTCGTTTGCCTTGCGTCGCGCGTGACCGAGATTTACAGCAGATGTACGTCGCGCAGCGGCGCAATCGCCGACTTCGCGAAGCACGTCTTCTTCGCAGCATCGCCCCCGGTCCGACTCGAGCAGGAATAGACGATCATGTCTCCTTGGAAGTATGCGGCGCTGGCGACCTACTATCACGCCACCCGGCCGTACCGAGCTTGGTGGAATGCTCGCGCCGCGGCGGCGAAGCGGGCGCCGGTGATGATCCTCTTTTATCACCGCGTGGCGGACGACAATGCCAACGGATGGACCTGTTCGCGGCGAGTGTTTGAACGGCAAATGCGCTGGCTCAAACGGCATTGCGATTGCGTGTCGCTCGCCGAAGCCCAACGTCGCATCCGTGAAGGCAACACGCGACCGGCCGCCGTCGTCACGTTTGACGACGGCTACGGCGAGAATAACGACTTCGCGCTGCCGCTGCTCGTACGCGAGAAAATTCCGTGTACGTACTTCGTAACCTTGCATCACGTGCGGCACGGCATGCCGTTTCCGCACGACATGCGGATGGGCAACACGTTCCGCCCCAACACGCTCGACGACCTACGGCATTGGGCCGCCGAGGGGATCGACATCGGCGCGCACACGCGCACGCATCCGGATGTCGGCAAGATTGACGATCGGGCCCGATTGGAAGACGAAATCGTTACGGCGGGCGAGGAACTCCAGCAGTTGCTCGGCCGCTCGGTGCGCTACTTCGCCTTCCCGTTCGGCCTACCGGACAACATGCAGCCGGCGGCGTTCGAATTGGCTTTTGAAGCCGGCTATGACGGTGTTTGCTCAGCCTACGGCGCCTACAACTTTCCCGGCGACGATCCGTTTCACTTGCAGCGGATTCACGCCGACGAAGATCTGCTCCGCGTTCGCAACTGGCTCTCCGTCGATCCTCGGAAATTGAACGTGCCCCGTTATCAGTATCAGCGGCCCGCACCGACGGCTTCGGCTGCAACACTTTTGGAACAATCGCCGCAGATGGGCGTTTAGTTCCCTCGACCTTCGCAGCACTTTTACCCGCGCAATAGAGATTATGTCGCTCACCGCATTGCTCGCAAAGCCGTTTCGCCGTCGTCGTCATCTGCCGCCGCTTGAGGATCGCGGGCCGTTGAAGGTGATGTTCGTCATCACATCCATGCCGGTCGGCGGCGCGGAAACGTTGCTCGTCAATCTTGTGCGACGGATGGATCGCGAGCATTTCCAACCGGAACTTTGTTGCCTCAAGGAGTTCGGCCCGCTGGGGGAGGTGTTGGCAAAGGAAATCCCCGCTTGCGAGAAGCAGATCAACCATAAGCTCGACTGCCGCGTCATCGGTCGGCTTGCGAAACGCATGTACGAGCGACAGATCGATGCCGTCGTCACGGTCGGCACCGGCGGCGATAAGATGTTCTGGGGACGCCTCGCGGCGTGGCGCGCCGGCGTGCCCGTGATTCTTTCGGCTCTGCATTCGACGGGCCTTCCCGATCGCGTGGAGTTCTCTAATCGACTTCTCGAACCGCTCACCGACGGATTCATCGGCTGCGCCCGTCCGCATGGCGAGTACCTTGCCAAGCACGAAGGGTGCCCGAAGCACAAAGTGTTCGTCATTCCCAACGGCGTCGACGTCGATCGTTTCCGACCGTATGAGCCCGACTTTCAATTGGCCGCTTCCATCGGTTTGCCCGCCGGCGCACCGTG
>CAZWDN010000028.1:0-25725 GCA_964633125.1 uncultured Pirellula sp.
CGTGACTCGTGAAAAGAATGCGCATCGCAACCGAAGGGGCGAACGAAGAAGGGAACCGACTCCGCCGAGGCCCGGCATCCTTACCGGTCGAGCGGAAATCGATGGCTGTATTGTGTCGTGCGCGGCGGGAAAATGCTAGCAGTCCCCGGAATTCCACGCCGACGGGAAGTCGTCGCGGCGGCGGAATCCCGCGACATTCGCGTCGCCGGCACTGCTCGTGTGCGACGCGAGCCAACTGCTACTGCCCTGGTCCGGCGGCCTCGGTATAGTTCCCCCCTGCGCCGAAGCGAAAACGGCGCTCCCGGGGAGATTATGTATGGCCACAACCGTTGAACCGCAGCGCGGCGTGCCGACGTCCGACGACTTGCGCCGGCTGCACGCGCGCCTGGCCGAGCAAGTGTCGCGCGCCGCGGATGCGCGCAGTTATTGCACCGCGTTCTTGGCCGACGTCGTCCGGACGCTCGGCGTGCGCGGCGGCGTGGTCTGGCTGGCCGACGGCTCGCAACTTGACGCCGTGTGCCAAGCCGGGCTGCGGCCCGAGGAATTGGCCGGCTATACCGTCGCGGCCGGGGAGGTGCTCCGCCAGGGAATTGGTCGCGTCGCCGCGAACGACTCTACCGCCGAGACAGCTCCGGCGGCGCTGCTCCTTTATCCCGTACGCATCGGCACGACGACGCACGGCGTGGTGGGGCTCTCCGACGACGCGGCGACCCCTCGGCCGCTGCGGGCCGCGCTTCAGCGAATGCTCGTTCCCCTCTGTGACCACTTGGCCGAATACTTGCAACGTTGCCGCGCGCGGTCGGCCGCGAGCGATGTGCCGGCCGCGGCCGTGCGCGACGCTTCGACGGCTCAATACATTGCCGACATTCATGCCCCGCTCGACTTGCCGCGCACCGCGGCGGCGATCGCCAACGAAACGGCCCGGCTTTTGGCTTGCGATCGGGCGTGCGTGGCGCTCTACCGTCATCGCCGCGCGGAAACGCTGGCCGTGAGCGGCCAGGATTACGTCGACCGTCGAGCCGGACTCGTCGTGAGGCTGGAAGCATTGGCGACGGCCGCAGCGGCGACGGGCGAGATCGTGCGCGCACCGGGCGACGCGGAACGCCTCGCACCGCAAGTTGACGACGCGCTGCAAGCCTATTTGGAAGAATCGCACTCGCGGCGACTGTTGGTCGTGCCGCTGCGCGAGCCTGCGGCCGAGGAGCAAGCGGGCGCGGTGATCGGGGTGCTGTTCGTCGAATGGATTGCCGGCGCGGTGGAAGCGCAACCGGCGGGCCGGCGAAAAGCTCGCCGCGCGGCGGAAGCGGACACGGCCGCGGAAGCCGCCGACGCTTGGCTGGAAACGCTGTTGCCCCACGCGGCGGCGGCGCTCGCCAACAGCATACGCTACGAAGCGGTGCCGCTAAGGTTTCTTACCGGCGGGGCCGTGCGCCCCGGCGCGTTCGGCGGGAGCGGACGTTCTTCGCGCCCGGTGATTTGGGGCGGCGTCGCGGCCGCCGTCTGCGCGGCCCTGTGGCTGGTGCCGTACGATTTCGCGGTCGAGGCTCGCGGCACTTTGCAGCCGGCGACGCGGCGTGACGTGTTCGCCCCGGCCGACGGCGTCGTGGAGCGGATCTTCATTCGTCACGGCGACTCGGTGAAAACCGGTGATCCGCTCTTCGAACTGCGCAGCTCCGACCTCGACGTGGCCGAAGCCGATCTCATTAAGCAGATCAACGAAACCGAACAAGAGTTCGCCAACGCCCAACGTCAATACAGCGACGGCCGCACGCAAACCGCCGCCGAACAGGCGCGGCTCGTCGGGCAGATCGCCACGCTCGAGCAACGCCGCGAGAGCTTGCGCCGTCAGGCGGCGCTCTTTGCGGAGAAGCGGGCACGCCTCCGCGTCGCGAGCCCGATGTCGGGCCAAGTGGCGACCTGGAACGTCGCCGAACTATTGGCGGAGCGCCCGGTACGGCAGGGGCAAACACTGACGTCGCTGGTCGATCCGGCCGGCGAATGGGAGATCGAAGTCCGCGTGCCGGAAGATCGATTCGGACATGTGGCGGAAGCGACTCGCGACCGCAAGGAACCGCCGGAGATCGTGTTCGTGCTCGCGTCGTCGCCGGGGCAAGAGTATCGCGGCCGGATTGTGGAAACGCATCTTGCCGCCGAGCCGCGCGGCGAGGAAGGCAATGTCGTGCTGGTGCGCGCGGCGATCGATAAGCGGCAACTCGCGCAATTGCATCCCGGCACCGACGTGCGCGTGCGCGTCGAATGCGGCACGCGGTCGCTCGGCTACGTGCTGCTGCACGATGTTTGGAACTTCGTGCAATCGCGGGTGCTATTCAAGCTCTAGGTTCGCAAGATCGGCAACTTTAGCGTGTGGAAAGTCGGCATGATGTTCGGAAGCCGTTGGTCTCACATTCGGATAGTTCTCGTCGCGGCGCTGGGCGTCGGTATGGCCGGAGTTCGTGCGCACGCGCAGTATCCGGCGACCGGGCCCGTGGCGCCGCAAGCGCCCGTGGAGCCGCCGGCCGTCGATCCGCATCGGCCTGCGACGGGCGCGCCGTACGGCACGCCGCCCGGCGCACAGAATGCGCCCGTCGGAGGCGCTGCGCCGTGGTCGGCCGTTTCCAGCGATGCGCAATTCGTCGATCGTTACGGGTCGCGAGCCGCCGCCGCGCCTACGGCCGCACCCCCGGCTGCGGGCGGCAATCCCTATCGCGATGCGCCGACGGCGCACGCGCCGCAACCGAGCGTGTCGGTAAGTTCTTCCGGCGGCGAAGCGGTGTTGCGCGGCTGCATCGTAAAGCTGATCGATCAGATTCTCGTCTCCGTGCAAGAGCCCGGCCTGATTACGGCGCTCGAGGTGCGCGAAGGCATGATGGTCGAGGCGGATGCGCTCGTCGGTCGCGTCGGCGACAGCCAGGCGCGAATGGCCAAGCTCGTGGCCGAAGCGGAACTCAAGATCGCGCAAGACAAAGCGACGAACGATATCGAAGTGCGCTATGCGGAGTCGGCCGCGAAGGTCGCCGAGTTCGAATATCGGGCCGCGATCCAAGCCAACGAGCGTGCGCCGGCGTCCATCTCGCAAGTGAAAATGCAAGAGCTCGCCTTGGCCTACGAGAAAGCCCAGCGTCAGATCGAGCAGGCGCAGCATAACATGGAGATCTACAAAGAAGAGGCGGCCGCGCAGCGCGTCAAGGTCGACGCTGCCGAAGACGACGTGAAGCGCCGCCAGGTCGTCTCGCCGATCGCCGGCGAGGTGGTCGAAGTGCCCGTGCATATCGGCGAATATGTGAAACCCGGCGACGCGATCTTTCAAGTCATCCGACTCGATCAACTCGCCGTCGAGGGCTTTCTCAGCTCGGCCGATTACGCGCCGAGCGACGTCGTCGGTAAGCCGGTGGTCGTCGAAGCGGTGTTGGCCCACGGACGTCGCCGACAGTTTGTCGGCAAGATCGTGTTTGCGCATCCCGAGATCGACGCGCGGCGGCAGTTTCGCATCAAGGCGGAAGTAACGAACGTCGCCGAGAACGGGCATTACCTGCTGCGTCCCGGTCAGGAAGTCGACATGGCCGTCCGGTTAAACGCTCCGGCGGAAACGGTCGCCACCGAGAATCTCGCGACTCCGCCGTCGTCGAACAACCTTCGCTAACGCGTATTCCATGGCCACAGTCGCCGCAGCGCCGTCGTCCGTAGCCGATCGACCGGCGGCGGTCCGCGCTCGGCCCGACTTGACGTTCGTCCGCCGTCGCCGAGCCGACGGCGCGGACTGGATCGTTAAGAACCCGCTCAGTCTCGACTATTACCGGCTGCTCGAAGAAGAACACTTCTTGCTGCAGCAGCTCGACGGCCGCCGCTCGCTCGAAGAGATTCGCCGCGCTTTCGAGGTTCGCTTCGCGCCGCAGACGATCGACCATACGGAACTGCGTCGTTACATCGCCGTCTTGCATCGCGACGGGCTCGTCGTGTCGGCCGCCGCCGGGCAAGCGAACGTGTTGCACGAGCGCGGCGCCCAACGCGCAAAACAAGCTCGCCGCGAGCGGACCGGCAGCCTGCTCTCGCTACGCTTTCGCGGCTTCGATCCTGATCGGCTGCTCGACGCCTTGTATCCGTACGTCCGCGCGGCGTTCGCTCCCTGGTGCGTGGCGCTCTGCTTCGCCCTGATGGCGGCGGCGGGCCTTACGGTCGTGGCGCATTGGGATCAGTTCGTCACGGCGCTGCCGTCGTTCCATGAGTTTTTTGCGCCTTCAAACGCGTTCTGGATCGCCGCGACGCTCGGCATCGTGAAAGTGTTGCACGAGTTCGGGCACGGGTTCTCTTGCAAACACTTCGGCGGCCGATGCCATGAGCTCGGCTTCATGCTGCTTTGCTTCACCCCGACGCTCTATTGCAACGTGACCGACTCCTGGCTCCTGCCGAGCCGGCGGCAACGGGCCATCATCGGGGCGGCGGGAATCTATGTGGAACTTGTGCTCGCGTCGTTGGCCGTATTCGTCTGGCGGTTCAGCGAGCCGGGCCTCGTGCATAGTCTGGCGCTCAATGTGATTTTCGTCTGTTCCGTCAGCACGTTGCTCGTGAACTTGAATCCGCTCATGCGGTACGACGGCTATTACATCCTCTCCGACGTGCTCGATATCACGAACCTCGGCGGCAAAGCCTCGGCCGCGTGGCGCGCGCTGCTCGGCCGGGTCTGCTTGGGGTTGAAGAGCGACGAAGACGATTCGCTCGCGCCGCGCCGGCAGCATACGGCGCTGGCCGTGTATGCCGTGCTGGCCGTGCTCTACCGCTGGTTCGTCTTCTTCGGCATCCTGTGGTTTCTCAACAAATGCTTTGAACCGTATCGGCTCGATTTCATCGGTCATTTGCTCGGCGCCACGGCGGTCGCCGGCGTCGTGATGGCGCCGGTCCGCGGGTTGCAGCGTTTCTTCGCCGTGCCTGGGAGAATTCATCTCGTGAACAAGACTCGATTGACCTACACCTGCGCGGCCGCGGCGGCGCTCGTGGTCGCGGCCCTGTGGTTGCCGCTGCCGCATCGCGTGTATGCTCCCCTGGAAACCGCACCGCGCGACGCGCAGTCGGTGTTTGTGGAAGTTTCCGGCGTGTTGGAAGAAGTGCTCGTGAAGCCCGGCGACCGCGTGGAAGTCGGGCAGCCGTTGGCGCGGCTCGCCAACGTCGACGTGAAAATCGAAGTCGATCGTCTATTGGGGCAACGCGATGAAACGCGCGTGCTACTCGCTTCGCTCAAGAAGGAGCGCTTCACCGATCCGTTGGCCGATGCCGGGATTGCGCTCGCCGAACAATCGTTGGCGGCCTACGAGCGATTGCTGGAGAAGCGACAAGGGGACTTAGACCGTTTGATACTGCGCGCGCCCGCGGCAGGCGTGGTGCTGCCGCCGCCCGAGGTGGCGCGCGAACCGGCCGACGACGGACGCCTGCCGGCTTGGCACGGCACGCCGCTGGAGCCGAAGAATCTCGGCTGCACGTTGCCGCAAGGGGCCCTCTTCTGCCGCATCGGCGATCCGCTGCGGATGGAAGCGATGCTCGTGGTCGATCAAGGGGACGTCGAATTCGTGGCCCTCGATCAAGAAGTGGACATCCGCCTCGACGAACTCCCCGGCCGCATCTGGCAGGCAAGTATTCGTGAAATGTCGAAGGCCGATCTCAAAATCGCCCCCCGCGCGCTCTCGAACAAAAGCGGCGGCGAAGTGGCGACGCGCACCGACGAATCAGGCCAAGAGCGCCTCCGCTCGGCCGCGTATCAGGTGCGCGTCCTGCCGCTCGACGATCCTGACGGCTTGCTGCGCATCGCGCTCCGCGGCGAAGCGAAGATTCACGTCGGCTCGCAAACCGCGGCCCAAAAGCTGGCCCGAGCCTTTAGCCGGACGTTTCATTTCGATTGGTAGCAGGCCGGCGCGATCGGGCCGTCTGATTCACTTCGGCAGAAACGCCGCGATGCGCAACGGCCCGCCGCTGCCGCCGGCGATTTTCATCGGCAGCGCCACGACCCACGCCCCCTGCTCCGGCAGCGCCGTCAGGTCGGCGACGTTTTCCAAGATCGGCACGCTCCGGCCGCAGAGCGCGACGTGGCATTCGAAGCGCGTGGAGCGGCCGTAGTCGATGCTCGCCGTGTCGATGCCGACGGCCTTCACCGTTCGCTCTTGCACCAGCCATGCCGCCGCCTCGGGCGCGAGGCCCGGGAAGCGCAATTCCGGCAGCGCGTCGGGGCCTTGCTTCGCGGTGCCCAGGTAGCGCAACCGGTCGGGCCAGCGTCGGCCCCAGCCGGTCTTGAGCAGCACGATCACGTCGTTCAGTCGGCGTCGGTTACGAGTTTCCCACGCGTGCAAATCGGCGATGCCGATTTGGTAGTCGGCGTTCTTTTCGCACGCCGCCGAAACATCGACGACGGCGGCTTCGCCGACCAAGCGTTCGAGCGCCACTTGATCGGCCGTCGGTTTCTCGGCGGCGAAATGAATCGGCGCGTCGAGATGCGTGCCGCCGTGCTCGGCCGTGGCGAAGCGATTGGCCGCGTAGTAGTAGCCCCTGGGCGTGACGCCGTTGTCGCCCTGTTCGAATTGAAAGCCCTTGGTGTCGGTCGGCCAGTAGATCGTGTCGGCGCCGTAGGCGTGCGTCAGGTCGATGATGCGGCCCGTAAGCGGATTGCCGCCGCCCGTCGGCACGGGAGGCGCCGGCGCCTCGCAGCCGACGAAGCCGAGCGGAATCAAACAGAGCGCGGCCATACGCAGCATGATCGGAGGTAGCATGATGGGAACTCGTCGTCGGGCGCAAGCCGGAATGGGGAACATGCCCGGCATTGTAGCGATTAACCCCCGAGCGCCATCGTGAGCCCGACCAGCGCGATACCGAGCAAGATCATGGCGATGCCCGTGAGCCATGGGCGGCGCCGGACGCATCGCCCGTAGGCATAGCCCGCGACGAACAGCATGGCGACGGCGACGGCGTTTGAGACGCGAAGCGCCGGTCCGGCATTGTGCATCACGAGAAAGGGAATCGCCACGGGAAACGTGGAGAGAAATACCCAGAGGAAAACGCCCGCGGCGCCCCGCCAATCTTCTGTTTGCAACTGTGCGTGCTCGGCGGGTTCGGGGAGTTCTTTCAATCGCTGACGCATGGCTTCGAGTTCGGCCGGTTGCAAGACCGAGGCGACGATGGGCGGCAGCGCCTTTGCGATAAAGCGGCGCGCCGTTGGCGAATCGGCGGCAGTGCGCACCGCGCGGAAGACGGCGAGATTGCGTTCCCGATCGTTGAGGCAGCCCATCAAGTACAAGATGCCGTCGATGAGTCCCCAGGCGATATTACAGCCGAGCGCGCCGATAAGCATGGTGCGAACGTCGGCCCGGTCCGCTTCGGCGATGCTGAGCGAGCCGGTGAAGGTGAGCACCATGATCAGGCCGAAGAGCACTTCCGCGACGCGCTCGTTCGGCTCCAGCACTCGCCGCGACGACGGGCCGGGTTCGTCACACATCGCGGGCTTCCGGTCCGTTGTCGGCGTGTTGTCGTTCGACGGTTGCTTCACTGTACTCGGGGAGGCAAGAGATAGAGCGTCATCGCGAAGATCAGATAGACCATCAGTACCACGATGCCGACGAACCAAGTCGAGCGTCCGCTATTGGTGACCAAGGCCGCGGTCATCGCCGCGATGAGAATCATCACCACGGCGCCGGGCCAAAAGTGCAAGTTCATCGGCTCGGGACCGACGAAGTAGCTGAGCAGCACCATGACCGGGGCCACGAAGAGCGCAATTTGCGAAGCGCTCCCGAGCGCGATTCCCACGCTCAGGTCCAGCCGGTTCTTGCGCGCCGCGGCGAACGCCGACGCCATCTCCGCCGCCGCGCCTACAAGGGCCACGACGATAAAGCCGACGAATGCCGGAGTCATTCCGAAGTCTTCCGCCGCGATTTGCACCGACTCGACGAACACTTCGCTCACCAGGGCCACGAGCACCGTGACGCCGGCCAGCACGGCCAGCGCCAGGCCCAACGGCCAGGGCGATTCCCCGGCTTCTTCCGGTTCGGCACTTGCAAACAGTTCGGGATGTGTTTTGAGCGAGAAGATCAGGCTCAGTCCGTAGGTAACGACGAGCAAGATCGCCAGCCCCAGGCTCAGCCGTTGCGTGAAGGCCGTCGCCGCGGAGTCGGCGACCGAAACGGCCGACGGGACCAGTAGCGCGATCGTGGCGAGGAAGAGCAGGCCCGCCTGCGTTCGCGCGCCGACGCGGTTGTACTCCTGCGTGTGGTGCTTGAGTCCGCCGAGGAAAAACGACGCCCCGAGCATGAACAAGGTGTTGGTTACGATCGCGCCGGCGATCGACGCTTTCACCAGCATGTATTCCCCGGCGCGCAAGGCCGCGAGCGCGATGACCAGTTCGGTCAAGTTTCCCAGCGTGGCGTTGAGCAGCCCGCCGACGGAGTCGCCCGTCTTGGCCGCCACCGACTCCGTCGCATGACTCAGCAACGCCGCCAACGGCACGATGGCGAGCACCGAGAGCACGAAGAGCAGCGTATGCGCTTCCGGCTTCACCTGCACGGCCGTGAACAGGGTCGGCACGAACGCCAGCAGCCAGAGCAGCGGATTGCGACGGATTTCATGCAGCAGCAGGTTCATCGGTGATGCTCGTTCTTGGCGACGTACCGCGACGCGCGATCCGCGATTTCCGTTCGCGAATGCCGGCGTGCCGGCATGCATGATGGCACCGCCGGCCCGATTAGGCAATCGAATGCCGCCGCGAACCGCCGGTCGGCGTCGTTCAAGCCGGCATTCGGAGAGCGCCGATGATAGCGATAGCCCGTACTGCGCGCACATCGCGCTTTCCGGCAATGCATCGCATTTGGTTCGTCGCACCATGCAGACCCATTCGACCGCACCATGCGATTGCCCGCGTTTTTCCCACGATCTTCCGGCCACCTGTTACCTGTTCGCGGCGACGTTGATCGTCACGGCGGTTTTGTCGCTTCCTCGGGCCTGCCTATATGCCGATTCGCTCGAAAACTTAGACGCGGAGTCGTCCGCGTTTGCGGGGACGATCCGCGAACGGGCGACGCTGTTGGGCGACCGGTCGGGCCGGCGCTCGCGCTGGAGCGACCGCGGCATCACGGTCGACGTCAGCACCACGCAGTATTATCAAGGCGTCGTCGGCGGAGGGCTCGAGCAAGCGTTTCAATACGGCGGCCGCAACGACTACTTTCTCGACTTCGACGGCGAGAGGCTCGGCCTTGGGCAAGGCTTCTCCGTCGCACTGCACGGCGAAACGCGTTACGGCGAGTCGGCGGCCGCGGTGACGGGTTCGCTGTCGTCGCCGAACTTGTTGTTGGCGTTTCCGGCGGCCGGCGGCGACGTGACGGCGCTCACCGGCGTGACGTTGACGCAGAACCTCTCCGAGCGGTTGCAGATTTACGGCGGCAAGCTCAATACGCTCGACGGCTTCGCACAACCGCTGACCGGCGCCGACAACTTCAGCGGGTTTCAGAACACCGCGATGCTCTACAATCCCGTCTTCGCGCGCACCGTGCCGTATGCGACATTTGGAGCGGGTTTCGCTCTGCTCGAAAATGAGGAGTCGGTGTTCTCGGTGACCGTGTACGACACCAACGACACGCCGACCGTCGGCGGCTTCGAGACGTTTTTCGACAATGGAGCGACCATCTACACGGAATGGAATCTCTCGACGACGTTCTTCGATCTTCCCGGCCATCAAGGGCTTTCCGGAACCTATAGCACCGGCACGTACTCCGACCTCACTCCGACGGCATACCTCGATCCGATTGCAGGCTTAGTCGTCGTATCCGAGCCGGTTACCGGATCGTGGTGCGCGGCCTACAACTTCGATCAGGCGCTGTACGTATCGCCGGACGACTCGCAGCGGATGTGGGGAGTGTTCGGCAATTTCGGCTTGGCCGACGAAAACCCGAGCCCCGTTCGCTGGTTCGCGAGCGCCGGAATCAGCGGCGCGAGTTTCCTTCCGCGACGCACGGCCGATTCGTTCGGCTGCGCGTACTTCTATGTGGGCGTGAGCGACTCGTTGAAGAACTTAGCGCCCCTGCTGTTGCCGGTTCGCGACGAGCACGGCATCGAACTCTATTACAACCTGGCGCTCACGCCTTGGTGCGGGATCACGCCCGACTTGCAGGTGATTACGCCGTTTCGCGAGCAAGCGGAGACGGCCCTCCTGTTCGGCCTGCGGGCACATGTCGTTTTCTGACCGACGTTCGTGGGCACACGTGATCGGTAGCGCGACGAGAAGGTGCGGGTCGAGCCTTCTGACGAATCGTCATCATCGAGTTCTCCGCTCGGGAAGCGGCGAAGGCTTGGTACGAACGTCCCGCGTATCGAGAAGTGCGCGAGCATCGCCTCCGCGGACCTGACGATCGAGCGGTGATCGTGGAACAGGCTTAGAACTGAGTTAGCGGCCAAAATCGCGTCGACGGTTTTACGCCCGCGCGGGCGAAGTGCGGGTCGAGCTGCGTCGTCGAAGCAGCATTTTGACGCGTTGCATTCCCAGGAGCAAGAAACGAAATGGCCGGCCGGGGCGCCGGCCAAATCTGCTCTGGAAATCGGGCCGGCGGATCAGCGACAATGACGCTGTTTTTCACGGCGTTGGTCGTGCGAAACGCGTGCGCGGCTCTTTGGCAACTCGATTTGCTGCAACGGCTCGGCCGCAAAACGTGCCGACGCAATCGACGTAAGTCCTCGAACTTCGGGCGCGCTGTTCGCGGACTTACGTCGACGCGCAAAAACGGACTGCGCACATAACCCGAGTTATCTACGCACAACCCCAAAACCCACAAGGGGTGCGCACATAACTCAAGTTATGTGCGCAGGTGGTTTGCAACGATGGACGTAAGTCGCGCTCGTTTGGTTTCCCTGCGACATGACTTACGTCGATGAATCGACCGCCAAAGCGCAGAAAAAAGCCGCGGCGAACAGACGTGGGTTTGCTGGAGGAGCGGGCTCTGGGAAGAGCCCGACTTTTTCCCCACGTCCGTCGTCGCGGTTTGAGAAGCGTTGTTAAGTTGCCTGAGCGCAACTACGTCGCATTTGTTACGACACGAGTCGCCGCTCCCCGGGAAATCGGCGACGCTTAGTCGGATTGCTCAAAACGCTCCCCAGCGGCGGCCGAGCGGGAAAACGTAGCCGTCGCGCCAGCCGCGGGTGTAGTACGGACGATAGTAGCCGCCGTAATTGCCGGGGTAGCCGCGATAGCCCGAGTAGTACGGGTATCCGCCGTAGTAGCTGTAGTAACGATATGGATACACGACTTGCGCGACCACGGCGTCCGACGGAACCGCTTGTGCGGCGACCGTCGCGGTGCTTGTCGGAATCAACCGGATCGGGCCATCGTAAGCCGACGCTTCCGCGACGGCGAGCCCAAGCACCACGGCGCTACTGAGTAGTAAGCGAAACATAACCTCACTCCTTGGTAAACGAACCGTAAGAATCCGTGTCCATGCTGTGGGAACATGGCGCCGGAAGGGTAACGGCCGACGAGCGACCGTGTGTGACGGTTCACGAAAGTGCAACCATAGTGCCGAATCGTCGCGCGATCCCTGACCGTGCGTCGGATGGCGCCGATTCGGACGCAAAACGAAACAACGCCGAGCCGGCGCGAGGCCGGTTCGACGTTGCAGGAGGCCGCGGCTTGCGCCGCGTCACAGGTATGTTCGAGGCGACGGGGTTAGTAGCGATAGTAACCACCGTAGCCGCGGTAGTAGCCGCCGTACGGACGATAGTAGTTGTTGTAGTAACCGCCGTAATAAGGCCGGTAATAGTTCCCGTAGTAGGGGCGATAGTAGTTGTAGTACGGACGATATCCGCCGTAGTAGCCGCGACCATAGCCGCCGTAGTAGCCCCAGCGAACCGGCGTGACGGCGACGTCGCCATGCGCTTGAGCAGTCGACGTCGTAACTTGTCTTTGCGTGCCGAGCAGTTGCACCGGCCCGTGGTCTTTAGCCGACGCCGTGGCGGCGCTCATTGCCAGTGCGGCCATGATCGCCGTTGAAAGAAAAATGCCTCGCATAGCGAAACTCCTTCCGATCGAAAACTTGGTCGTGCGAGCCGCCGCCTTCGCCGCGCTCGCGATGTGTTCCCTCCGTTGTCATTCTACGGAGCCGGATATTCGGAGTTTTCGCATGGAGATTAAAATTTGCATATCCGTCGCCGCGTCGCCCGAAAGGATGACACCCGAAGTTACGGGCCGCGCGAGAGGCCTGCTCGTCGAGCGGCCGGCGCGATCTATGATCGCCCGACTATCACGACTCGAGCGGGGCGGCTTCGATCGCTTTGCGCATTTGCCCAAGCAAGAAGAAGGAACCGGTGACGCAAATGAGATCGTCGACACCTGGTTTCAAGTCCTGCACCGCTTGCCAAGCGGCGGCCGGATCGGCTGCGACATGCCGACGATCGGTACGGCCGTCCGTGCGTTGCGCCGCGGCGAGGCGGGCCAATTCTTCCACCGGCACGGCTCGGGCGTTGTTGCGATAGCGCGTCAGAACGACTTCGTCGAACTCCGGCAGCAGTTCGCGCAGCATCCCGTCGACGTCTTTTTCGAGCGTCGTGGCGAAGACGAGGATCCGGCGCCGCGCGGTGAAGCTTTCACGCAACGTTTCCGCGAGCGCTCGAACGGAAGCGACGTTATGAGCCGCATCGAAGACGATGCACGGTCGGCGGCCCACGACCTCGACGCGTCCCGGCCAAGGCACGCTTTCCCAAGCGCGACGGACGCCGGCTTCGGGCAGCGACAAACCGCCGCGACGAAGCTCCTCGAGCACGGCCCAAGCCACGGCGGCGTTGGCCGCTTGATGCCGGCCGGGAAGATTCAGCGCAATGTCGTCGACCGCGCGTTGTTCGGCGCCGGAGCGAAAGCGAATGTCGAGCCGGCCGGTCGCGGGCGCGGCTTGCAGATTGCGCGGCGGGCGGTAGGAGAATTCGAAGTCATGCGTCAGTTCGGTGAGCCGGCATCCGCGCTCCGCGGCGATGCGCCGGACGACGGCGCGCGGTTCGTCTTCGACCACGCCGCTGACGACCGGCACGCCGGGCTTGATGATGCCGGCCTTCTCCCAAGCGATCTTGGCAAGCGTGTCGCCGAGCTCTTTCGTGTGGTCGAGGCTAATGCTCGTTATGACGCTCACCGTGCTTTGGCAAACGTTGGTCGAATCGAGCCGGCCCCCCATGCCGACTTCGAGCACGGCGTGCGTCGCGCCGCGCTCGACGAAGTGCAGCAGCGCGATCGCCGTCGTGAGTTCGAAATAGGTCGGGCCGTTGTCGGGGGGCGTCGCCTTGGCGAGTTCGTCGTCCATCGCCGCGACCACCGGACGGATGCGATCGACGAGCGCGGCGAGTTCGAGAGGTTCGCAAAGTTTGCCGTCGACGACGAAGCGTTCTTCCAAACGTTCGATGTGCGGAGACGTGAACAAACCGCACGAGTGCCCGCACTCGGTGAGCGCGGCGGCGACGAGCGCCGAGGTAGAGCCTTTGCCCTTGGTACCGGCCACGTGCACGATGGTGAGTTTCCGATCGGGCCGGCCGAGCCGAGCCAGCAGATCGCGCATTCGATCGAGCCGATACTGCCGCTCCTCGTAGGGAACGGCCGTGGCCCGCTCGTAGTCGATGCGGTTGAGCAGAAAGTCGATCGCCCGACGACGGGCTTCTTCGACGGAAACGGTCATGCCGGCGGCAACTCGGGAGCGGAAGGAGACGACTCGAAGAGTAGTCCCGAGTTTAGCATCGCGGCGAGCCGTGGGGTTGATCCCCGTCGTGTGGTATCTGCAATTTCTTGCAGCAACGGAGACCAACCCTACCGCTCGCCGGGCCGACGAACAGGGCGGCGACTAGGCCGCGATCTGACGCCTACGGTGCGACGAGGCCGACGGGTTGAGTCGAGCGTCGGTTTCGTGCTGGAGCGAATCACACAGCCGGCGGAACTCTTCCAGGTCGCGACGGAGCGATTCGGCCAAGAGCCGTTCGCGACGCTCGTCGGCGCCTTCCCACTGTTCGTGACAGCGGTGCATGTGCTCGAGCAGGTCTTTCATCCAGAGAAACTTCGATTGGCGAGTCATCGGCGTACGAACTCCCTTCGTAGGCATGGCAACGGCGGACTGACAATGCATCCCGTGTGCCGCGGGAAAGGCCGAGCGGCAGGCAGCGCCGGTGACTCCGCCGTCAAAGCCGGATCGATTAAGAACTTGCGCCACGGCGAAATAAATCGGCGTCTGGAAAAGCGGCGGGACCCGATTGGGCCGACTTGTAAAAATTACCCGCGAATCAACGGACCGGAGGGGGGCGAGATGCCGGTTTTTACAATCCCGCGCCGCTACGATTTGAAGCTCAAGTACCGCCGGCGGCGTGCCGAGGCCGGGCGGCGATCGGGGGCGCGGAAGACCGCGGCGCAGCAAAAAACCGCCGGCGAATGGTCGGCGGTTTTCAGAGCGTCCGGAGTCGATTGCTCCGGATCTTCAGTCGGTCGCGAACTAGTCGGCGACGTACGGCAACAGGGCCATGAAGCGGGCGCGCTTGATTGCGGCGCTGACGGCGTGTTGGCTGGCAGCCGTGCAGCCGCTCTTCCGACGGCCGATGATCTTGCCTTGCCGGCTAATGAGCTTCGAAAGCAATTCAAGATCCTTGTAATCGACGAACATCGGGCGCGGACGCTTGCCGTCGACGAAGATCGGGTCTTTCCGCTTGGTGCGGACCGTGGTCTTACTGCGTTTGCGGGCCGAGGGGCGACCGCCGCCTCCGCCGCTGCTGCTACCGAAACTCATTGCTCGATTCAACTTTCCCAGGCTAATAGGAGACGATCCGGAACTTCTTGCGAGCTACGCAGTGTACCGAAACCCAAGGCAGGGGTCAAAGCGTCCGGCGGTGGTTTCCGCCCTTTTTTGGTCCCCTGCGGCAACCATTCCTCCATCGGTCGCCCGGAAGCCCTAAGTTTGTCGAATGTTAGGCCGGGATTTGTTTTTCGACGGGTGCCCGAGCCGACGCTTGCGGGTAGTTTTCCCCTCTCCTATAGTGCGCGGCGTCAGGCGGGGCGAATCGGGCCCTGGCGGCACGCGTGGAACTTTCTCCGCTGATTGTGCGTAAGGCATTGTAAGACAAGGTTTTGTGAGCAACATGATGGCAGCCGCTACGGCCGAACCCCGAGCTTCCCGAGGCACGCCCTCGCCGGACGCCGGCATCGTCATCGAAACCCGAGGCTTGGCCAAGGTTTATCGCGACTTCTGGGGGCGCGAAAAGGTGCGAGCCTTGAAAGGGCTCGACCTGCAGGTGCGTCAGGGGGAAATCTTCGGACTGCTCGGCCCCAACGGCTCGGGCAAGACCACGACGATCAAGCTGTTGCTGGGACTCTTGTTTCCCACCAGCGGCCAAGCGTTCGTCATGGGGAAGACGGCGACCGACGTTACCAAGAACGAGCGCATCGGCTATCTGCCGGAAGAGTCGTACCTCTACAAGTTTCTCAACGCCGAAGAGACCCTCGACTTCTACGGCCGGCTCTTCAAACTGCCGAAGCAAGTGCGTAAAGAGCGGATTGAGAAACTGCTCGACCTTGTCCGGATCTCGGCCGCTCGAAAGCGGCAACTCCGCGAATACTCCAAGGGCATGACGCGCCGCATCGGGTTGGCCCAAGCCCTGATCAACGACCCCGACTTAATCATCCTCGACGAACCGACGACGGGCCTCGACCCGATCGGCTGTCGCGAGATGAAAGACTTGATCATCGACCTGAAGGCCCGGGGCAAGACGGTGCTGATGTGCAGCCACTTATTGGCCGACGTGCAGGACGTTTGCGATCGGATCGCCGTGTTGCATCAGGGAGAGCTGAAGGAATTAGGGCGCGTGGATAGCCTACTCAAGGTGCGCGACGTTACGGAGATTCGCGCGACGGGCATGTCGGAAGCTTGCAAGCAAGAAGTGCTCGCCGTGATTGAGCGGCATCAAGGCAAGGTGCAGCGAGTCGATCATCCGACGACGACGCTGGAAGAGCTGTTCTTGGAAATCGTACAAGATGCGGAAGCCCGGCCCGGTCGTCGCGCTCAAGAGAGTTAAGCCGCACCCATGACGAACTCCGAATTCACGACCGCCGACGCACTGGTGTGGCTGCGACAACTTTCCGTGACCGCCGGCGTTACGCTGTTGGTGTGCTATCTCTACTGCTGGCCGCGCTACGGCTTTTTGGGCGCCGGCGACCGGATTTACTCGACGCTCGTTTCGTCGTTGAAGGATTTGCTGTTCTTATCGCCTCGCCGCACCCTGGCGATGGCCTGGCTCGCCGTAAAAGAGTCGGTCCGCAAGCAAGCGGTGTCGGGATTGATTCTGTTTTTGCTGGTGTTGGCGATTGCGCTCTGGTTCCTTGATCCGGAGTCGATCGATCCATCGGCGCTTTACATCACGTTCGTGCTGACGGCGGTCAACTACCTCATCTTGCTAATGGCCGTGGTCACGAGCGCGTTCAGCTTGCCGAACGATTTAAAGAATCGGACGATCTACACGATCGTCACGAAGCCGGTGCGGCCGAGCGAAGTGATTCTCGGGCGGATGCTCGGGTTTACAGCCGTCTGCACCGTGCCGCTGATGGTGATGGGGGTGAGCAGTTACTTCTTCGTCGTCCGCGCGCTCGATCATACGCATACCCTGACCGAAGCCGATTTGCGACTGATGACGAAGGAAGAGACGCAGTTCGCCGGCCTCCCCGAAGGTTCAAAAGAAGGGGCGACGTCGACCGCGCATAACCATTCGCATCGCATCTTGGTGAACCCGCAGGGGGAAGGCGTTACAGAGACGAGCGACGCCACGCGAATCGCGAATGACGATTCCGCCAACTTTCTTGAGCGATTTGGGCAGAGCCACCGCCACCGCGTGACGGCGACGGAGCGCAACGGTAAACGGGTCTACGAAGTCGGACCGCCAGAAGGGCAATTTCATGCTCGCGTGCCGGTTCGCGGTGAGTTGAGATTTCGCGGCATCGACGGCGCCGTCAACAACGACGGGATGAACGTCGGCAATTGGACGAAGCGCGGCTACGTCGCCGGCGGCACGCTGGCGGCGGCGCTCTATACGTTTCACGACGTCGACGAAAAGCTATTTCCCGACGGCCTGCGGCTGCAAATGGATATTCGCCTCTTTCGCACGACGAAGGAAGGGCTCAACCGCCCGATTCTCGGCAGCATCGTGTTGCGTCACCCGCTCACCGGGTTGGCCAGCGCCCCTCGCAATTTTGCGGCGCGCGAATACTTCACGCTTGATCAATTCATACCTCGCAAGCTCACCGATCCCGCCGGTAAGCAGCTTGATTTGTTTAAAGACTTGGTTCACGACGGCAGCGTCGTCATGGAACTGCAATGCATCCCGCGTTCGCAATTCTTCGGCGTCGGGCCGGAAGATGTGTATTTGCTGGCCCGCGAAGGGCGGTTTGACGTGAATTTCGCCAAGGCGTTCGCGGGCATTTGGCTGCAAATGGCGCTG
Source organism: uncultured Pirellula sp. (assembly GCA_964633125.1). Classification (GTDB taxonomy): domain Bacteria; phylum Planctomycetota; class Planctomycetia; order Pirellulales; family PNKZ01; genus PNKZ01. The sequence continues at coordinate 17,458 of CAZWDN010000028.1, forward strand.
ACGGTCGTGATCGGCGTCACCTGGAGCACGTTCTTGAGCGGATCGGTGGCGATGCTGGCCACGGCCGTGTCGATCTTCGGAGCTGTGCTGAAGCCGGCGCTGATCAAAGTCGCGGAAGGCAATCTATACGGCACGTCCACCAAGAGCGGCGGCATGATGGAATCCGCTGTGCGCGTGGTGAATCAGAAGTCGGTGATGACCGAACTCGAGGAAGGGGTCACCACCGATATTATTCTGGGCTTCGACAAGATTACGGCCGGCGCGATTCGTCAAGCGCTCAACTTCGTCCCTGATTTTTCGGCGATGAGCGACGTCGATTCCGTGGCGCGCGGCTTCGACGTTTCGCCCCATCTGCTCTGGGAACACGTCGTGCAAACCGGAGCGTTCGCCGTACCGCTGTTTCTCGTCGGGTTCCTCGTGTTTAAGCTCGTCGAGGTGGCGAAATGAACGCCGGTTTCCAACGCAAGATCGTGTACTTGGTGCTCATCGCGGCGCTGTTGGTTCCCGTGGCGCTCTTGGGGCGCCCGGCGGCGTTGAGCCCCGAGACGGGGCGCGATTCCGGCGGCGGCAAGCTCGCCTCGCTGCGCGAAGAATACAAGCTCGGCCAGGCCCAGCTCGGCCGGATCGATCCGACGTCCAGCGCCGTCCGCTACGTCTCGCTGGGCTTACACGGCGTGGCCGTCTGCATCTTGCAGCAGAAGGCCGAAGAGTATCAGAAGCAAGAAGATTGGATCAGTCTTTCCGCAGTCCAGAATCAGCTCACCTATTTGTTGCCGTACTACGTGAACGTTTGGCAGAACCAAGCGTGGAACGTCTCGTACAACATCTCCTCGCAATGGGACGACTATCGCGACAAGTACTACTGGGTCATTCGCGGCCAGAAGCTGCTCCACACGGGCATGCAATACAACGACCTTGAGCCGATGTATCCGCACTACCTAGGTTGGTATCTCGCGCACAAACTGGGGCAGTCGGACGAGCGGCGCGAATTCCGTCGGCTCTTTGCGGCGGACAAAACTTCGCGAAACGAGTTGTTGCCGTACGCCGCGGAAATCGACGGCGGCTGGGGCGAAGAGCGAGACAGCTGGCTCTACGGCAAGCGTTATTTGCGATTCGCCCAAGATATGGTCGACCATCGTGGCGCGATCCTGCGCTCGATGTCGCCGGAGAATTTTCACGTTCAGACTCCGATCGCGCAAGCGAAGTACGCCGAAGCGATCGTCACCGAAGGCAACTTCGGCGACAAGGCGAAGGCGGGCTGGCGCGGGGCCGAACTCGACTGGCGCGCCTTGGGCAACCGCGAATTTCCGTCTGAATACGGCTTCTTCTATCGCATCGAGCAGGGGGCGAAGGCCACGGAAGACCTGAAAGCCACGCGCGCCAAATTAGCGGAGTTGGCGCCGGGCTTGCGCGAGCAGTTGGTCGACGAGAAGCAGGCCAAGTTGAGCGAGGCGCAGCGCCAAGCGTTGGCGACTCCGCCGGATGCGCGCACCGTCGCCGAGTCGCGCCTGGCGTACGAAGCCGAACTCGCGACCGTCGTGACGAACTACGACGTGGCCGAGCGCGTGCCGGCGGCGAAACGCGACGAGGCCCGGCACTTGGCCGTCGACGCCGAACGGTTGTCGCGGCTGGCCGACGAATGCGCGAACGGTCGTAAGATCTATAATTACGACTATTGGCTGCAGCGCAGCGAGATGGAGCAAACGGAGGAAGCGCTGACGGCGCGACAACTTTTCTATCAGGCGTTGCGCGACTCGGATGATAGCCCCTGGAAGGCGCGCGCAAAATTCGACGACGCATTCGCGCGTTGGCGAAAAATTCTCGACAAGTATCCGACGATGATCGACGACCAGACGGCTTATGAAGTGAAGGATCAGATCGACGTGTATCGCGCGGTGCTCAAGCAACTGGACGAACCGTTCGATCGGTCGAAGTTCGTCTTGCGCGACTTGCTCGATAAGATCGAGCCGTTGGAATAGGGTCGTCTTAGGCGCGAGACTTCTCGCGGCATCGCGAACTTGGGGCGACTAAAAAACAAGCGGCGGGGATTTACCCCCGCCGCCGGTTAGGCTCCGCCGCTGTGTGATGCGCGCCGTCGAATACCGCGCCGCGTTGTATTAGAGTTTCGGCAAGGCCGTGCTTGAGCCTTGGGACTTCTCTTCAAGTTGCTTGGCGATGTATGCCTTGGCTTGCATTGCCGCGCGAATTTCTTCCGGATGGAAATAAGGCACTTGAGGACCGGTGAGCGGCTTGATCATCTTGGCTGCGAGCTCTTCAAAGCTCATTTCGTTTTGATGGTGCCAAGCCAAGACTTGCGCCACGCGTTGCGTGAGCTTGCCTTCGGCGAGCAGTTTAATTGTTTCGCGAACTTCCGGTTTCATGCCGATCGATTCCGGCGAGCGCATTTCGTATTTCATCGCGGCCCGTGGATCGGCCTTGCCGTGCTCCAAACAAACGCTCACGAAAGGAACTTCGCCGACCTTTTCCGCTGCCACGTTGAAGAAGTTGCCGCCGCCGCCCGCTCCGCCGCCTGCACCACCCATGCCGCCGCCGCCGCCCATGCCGCCGCCTGACATTTGAGCTCCGCCGCCGCCCATGCCGCCGCCCATGCCGCCCATGCCGCCCATGCCTTGGGCGAGTACGTGCACGCCGACGAACGCATCCGGCAGCTTTACATTCACCGGCTTACCGGTCTTGTTGGTGATAAACACTTTCCCTTGCGCCACGTCTTTGTGGACCATCTTGACTTCAAGCTGGCCTTTCTTAACTCCTTCGAAAAGCTCGACCGTTTCGTTGGCCGGATTGAACTGGCCGGGCTTGAGCGGTCGACCCGAAGCGGAGAGTTCCGCGGCCTTCGCGGCGACGGGAGCCGCAAGCATCAGCGCAGCGCCGAAGCAGGCCAGAACAGCGTGAGCGATACGAACTTTCATGGGAGAGTTCCCGCAAAAAAAGTGAGCGATCAATAAGGGCGAAACACCGGTTGAAAACCGGCGGTTCCAATTCGGAGGCATTGCCGTCGGCGACTTCGTTGCAGCGGAGCTCGTTGCCGAGCGGATGCGGCGCTAACCTAAGCGGGCAACGAGCTTTGCGCTTCTAGCTCTGTTGCCGCAGAAGACATCGTACGGCTTTAATATGGGTCGACTATCAAGTATAGCTAAGTCTCGCAGCCGATTTCAAAGCAAAACCGGCTCGTTTTTGCAGCTGCAGCGAGTGTGGCGTTTGCGAAACATCGCGAATTCTCGGCTGTTTTGCGGTTTCTGCTTTCTTCGTTAAGTCCCGCAGCCCGTCTCACTATGGGCTCGGCGGGGGCTATTCGAAACGGCCGAAGATCAAAACTCGATCCTCAAGCGGGCCTAAGAGGAGCGGAATCCATCGTCGATTGTCCGGGGCATGAAACCGATGAAACCGCACGACATACCTCGAATTGATTGACAATCGTTGAAGCCATCCCCTAGACTCCCTGCTCTATAACTGCCTAAAAGATCACGCTTTGCGGCATTTTGCAGGAGGTGGAGTCGCCGCAGGTCCGGTCGCGACTCCACAGTACGACGACTCATTGGATATTTGTGAACATCACTACCGCTTCTAGTTGCGAGAAGGAACTAGCATGAAAGAGTGCCGAAGTTTGCGCCGCGTAATCCCCACAAAATGGCAAGGAATCACCGAAAAGCTCGGGCGCGTGCTGAGTTTATTGGTCGTGCTAAGTGCATTTACTTGGTCGTCTCCCGTCTCGGCGAGCGAAGCGGATTTAGCCATCCCCGATCTGAACATTCACGGGAAGTTCACGATCGCCGGTAAGGAAATCACCGCGGGCAATCTGCTCTTCTACGGTTCGTTCGTCATTCTCGGCACGCTGGGCATCAGTCTTTACCTACGTGCTCAGATCAAAGCTCTGCCGGCGCACAAGTCGATGCTTGCCGTTGCGGAAGTCATCTTTCAAACCTGTCGGACGTATTTGATTCAGCAGGGAAAGTTTCTGGCGATGCTGTTCGTCATCATCGGCAGCGCGATGACGTACTACTTTATGGGCCTGTTGCATAAAGACGTCGCCACGGTCGGTCAGGTGCTGCTCTTCTCGATTGTCGGTATTGGCGGATCGTATTGGGTTGCTTGGTACGGCATTCGCGTAAACACCTATGCGAATTGCCGAACGGCTTTTGCATCGCTGAAGGGCGAACCGTGGGACGTCGTCAACATTCCGCTCCGCGCAGGCATGTCGATCGGCTTGTTCTTGATTTCGCTCGAACTTGTGATGATGGTCGTCATCCTCTTGTTCGTGCCGCGCGATCGGGTCGGGCTCTGCTTCCTCGGCTTTGCGATCGGCGAGTCGCTCGGCGCTTCGGCGCTTCGTATCGCCGGCGGCATCTTCACGAAGATCGCCGACATCGGCAGCGACTTGATGAAGATCGTATTCAACGTGAAGGAAGACGATCCGCGCAATCCGGGCGTAATCGCCGACTGCACCGGCGACAACGCCGGCGACTCGGTCGGCCCGACGGCCGACGGCTTCGAAACCTACGGCGTGACGGGCGTCGCGCTCATTACCTTTATCACATTAGCCATTCCCACCGAGCAGGCCGATCTGCAAGCCAAGCTGATCGTGTGGCTCTTCGGCATGCGGTTCCTTATGGACTTCATGTCCGGCGTGTCGTACTTCGTCAACCAAGGAATCTCCGAGGCGAAGTACAAAGGCCTCAAGGAATTTGATTTCGAACAACCGCTCACGCGACTCATTTGGATCGCGTCGATCCTCTGCATTTCGACGTCGTACGGCATGAGCAAGTTGCTGATCGGCGACATCGTCGTCAACGGCAAGGCGATGCCCGACCTTTGGTGGCAGCTCGCTTCCATCATTAGCTGCGGCACGTTGGCCGCCGTGTTGATTCCCGAGTTCACCAAGGTTTTCACGAGTTCACATTCGAAGCACGTGCATGAAATCGTGACGGCCTCGCGCGAAGGCGGAGCATCGCTGACGATCCTCTCCGGCCTCGTCGCGGGTAACTTCAGCGCTTTCTGGAAAGGTTTGCTTATTACCGGCCTCATGGCCGGCGCCTACTTCGTAAGCATGCTCGGCCTCGACGACGTCATGCGGGTGACTCTTTCGAACGGAATGGTCGTGGAAGGGGGCTCGATCTTCGCCTTCGGTCTCGTGGCCTTCGGTTTCTTGTGCATGGGCCCGGTGAATATTGCCGTGGATAGCTACGGCCCGGTCACGGACAATGCCCAGTCGGTATTCGAACTTGCTCAAACCGAGCACATTCCGGGCATCAAGGAAGAGATCAAGCGTGATTTCGGTTTCACGCCCGACTTCGAACTCGGCAAGCATTACCTCGAGGCCAATGACTCGGCGGGCAATACGTTTAAAGCCACGGCCAAACCGGTGCTCATCGGTACGGCGGTCGTGGGAGCGACGACGATGATCTTCGCGATTATCCTCTTGCTCGGCAAAGCAGGCATGCTGCAACTTAGCCTTACCGATGCGCCCGTGCTGCTCGGCTTTATTGCAGGCGGTTCGGTCATCTACTGGTTCTGCGGTGCTTCGATGCAGGCCGTCACGACGGGCGCCTATAGCGCCGTCGAGTACATCAAGAAGAACATGAACCTCAATAAGAAAGAGGCGGATATCAACGACTCGATCATGGTCGTGAAGATCTGCACGCAGTACGCCCAGAAGGGGATGTGGAACATCTTCATTGCCCTGATGGCCATTACGCTGGCTTTTGCCTTCTTTGATCCGAACTTCTTCGTCGCTTATCTCGTCTCGATCGCGGTCTTCGGTTTGTTCCAAGCCATTTACATGGCCAATGCCGGTGGTTCGTGGGATAACGCCAAGAAGTATGTGGAAGTCGACCTGAAGGAAAAGGGTACGGAATTGCACAAGGCAACCGTCGTCGGCGACACGGTCGGTGACCCGTTCAAGGACACGACCTCCGTGGCCTTGAATCCGATCATCAAGTTCAGCACGCTGTTCGGCTTGCTCGCCGTGGAAATCGCCATCGAAATGAAGCGCGAGGCGCTGGCCGGATCCAGTCATCGCGACATCACGCCCTACGTCGGGGCGGTCATGTTGCTCATCGCGCTGGTTTTCGTGTGGCGCTCGTTCTACTCGATGCGTATTCCCGAGAAAGCCTAGGCTACGAGATGTTTCCTAGCCCTTGGCGGCGTGGTTTCACGCCGCCAAGGGCTTTTTTGTTTAAAGCATCCGCCACAGTTTGCTCGCGTCAGGTCGGCCGAAAAGCTCCGGCTGCGCAAGGCCTGCGAGAAGTTCCAAACTGTCTACAAGCCGCGGCCCTGAACGATTGAAGAGCGCATTGCCGTCAACGGCGAAAACGCGCCCGGAGCGCACGGCCGTGAGCTCGCGCCAGCCCGGCAGTTCCGAAAGGGAGGCGGCTTCACAAAGCGTTCGCGAAAGGTCGAAGCCGCAAGGCATCACGACGATGACTTCCGGATCGGCCGCGCGTACGTCGTCCCAAGCGGTATAGGTGCTGTGGCGTCCCGCGACGGCCCAAGCTTGCCGTCCGCCGGCGAGTGCGATCAGGTCCGGCGTCCAATTGCCGGCGATCATCATCGGTTCGATCCATTCGATGCACGCCGTGAGCGGACGTTGCGATTCTGGGATAGCAGCGGTGCGAGACCGCACGGCTTCAATCCGCGATTCCAAGCCCGCCACGTACTCCGCCGCCGCCGCGGTTCGATCCGTTGCAGCACTAAGCCGGCGGATGTCTTCAAGCACGTCTTCCAAAGACTGCGGATTCAACGCGATGAGTTGAGCTTGCTTAAGCCTCGGCTCGTTTGACACCGCCGCGACGACATCGTCGTACCTCACGGCACAGACGTCGCATTGGGCCTGCGTCACGATCAGGTCCGGTTGCAAATCGATTAGCAGATCGATGTCGATTTCGTAGAGCGGCTTGCCCGCCGCCACAAGTACTTTGACTTGTTGGTCGATCATGCCGCCGGGCACATCGGCGACGATGTTCGTAAATGTCGCACGAGGGAGCCGAGTCGCGGCCGCGGGATAGTCGCACTCATGGCTTACGCCGACGATCGACTCCTCGAGGCCGAGCCCGAAGAGCATTTCCGTGGCGCTGGAGATTAGGGAAACAATTCGCATCGCGACATTGTCCGGTAGTCGCCTGCATCGATCAAGGAGCGCCGTCGAGCGGTCGAGATTCGATCGATTTGCCAACGCCGTGCCGCGCCGCATAATGACGAGACACACTCAGGAGCCCGACCATGCGCATGTTCTACGCCGCCCAGTGGCGCGATGCCGCGAAGAAGATCGAAGTTCGCAACCCGTTCGACCAATCGTTGGTCGACACCGTACCGAGCGCCACGGCCGACGACGTCGAAGCGGCGTTGGTCGGGGCGGTTCAAGGAGCCCGCATCATGGCGGCGTTACCGGGCTACAAGCGGTACCAGATTTTGCTGAGAGCCTCGCAACTCATGGCCGAACGCGCCGATGATCTCGGCCGCACGATCAGCATGGAAGAAGGGAAGACGTTGGCGGAAGGCAGGCTCGAAGTCATACGGGCCAAGGAGACGATGGAGTTGTCCGCCGAAGAGGCGAAGCGAATCGAAGGAGAACTCCTGCCGCTCGACGGCGCTTCCGGCGGTGCCGGCAAGCTCGGCTTCACGCTCCGTGTGCCGTGCGGCATCGTTGCGGCGATCACGCCGTTTAACTTCCCGCTGAATCTGGTAGCGCACAAAGTCGGGCCGGCACTGGCCGCGGGAAATGCGGTCATCGTCAAGCCGGCCGGCGATACGCCGCTCTCGGCGTTGCGACTGGTCGAGATCCTGTTGGAAGCCGGACTACCGCCGGAAGCGATGGCGTGCGTTACCGGGCCGGGAAAGGTCGTGGGCGAAATGCTGGTGCGCGATGCGCGCGTGCGGAAGGTGAGCTTCACGGGCAGCCGCGATGTGGGGGAGCACCTGTGCAACATCGCCGGAATCAAACGGGTCACGATGGAGCTGGGGTCGAATAGCCCGCTGGTCGTGCTGCCGGATGCCGATTTGCAGAAGGTGGCCGATGCCGCCGTGGCGACCGGTTACGGCAACGCGGGGCAAGTCTGCATTTCGACCCAACGCATTATCGCGCTCGGCAAACAGTACGACGACTTGCTTGAGATCCTCGCCCCGAAAGTGGCGGCCTTACGCGTCGGCGATCAGCTCGACCCGCACACGCAAATGGGGCCGATGGTGCGCGAGGCCGACGCCGTGCGCGTGGCCGAGTGGATCGAAGAGGCCCGCGTCGGCGGCGCTCGCGTG
>CAZWDN010000029.1:0-17685 GCA_964633125.1 uncultured Pirellula sp.
GTAAGCTCTCCGACGAACAAATCGCCGACTTCGCCGCCTGGATCGACATGGGCGCACCCGACCCGCGCACCGGCGCGGGCGCTAAAAAGAAACTCGATCTCGCTTCGGCCCGACAGTTTTGGGCTTACAAGTTGCCGAATAAGCCGGCGATTCCCGCCGTGCAAAACAGCGGTTGGGCCAAGACCGACGTCGACCGTTTTCTTCTGGCCGCGATCGAGAAACAGGGACTCCAGCCGGCCGACGACGCCGACAAGCTCACGTGGCTGCGCCGCGTGACGTTCGATCTCATCGGTTTGCCGCCGACGCCGGCCGAAGTCGACGCCTATCTCGCCGACAGCTCGAGCGGCGCCGATGCCGCCGTGGTCGATCGCTTGCTCGCCTCGCCGCAATTCGGCGAACGCTGGGGCCGACACTGGCTCGATGTGGCACGCTACGGCGAATCGACCGGCAAAGAACGGAACATCCCGTTCACGCATGCCTGGCGCTACCGCGATTGGGTCATCGACGCCGTCAACGCGGACAAACCGTACACGGCATTCATCAAAGAACAAATCGCCGGCGATCTGTTGCCGGCCGCCAACCCGCAGCAGCACAATTCGCAGAGCATCGCCACCGGCTTCCTCGCGCTCGGTCCCAAGAGCGTGAACGAGCGCAATGCGGAACAGTATCTCATGGACGCCGTCGACGACCAGATCGACGTGACGACGCGGGCGTTTCTCGCCACGACCGTCGGCTGCGCGCGATGCCACGATCACAAGTTCGACCCGATCCCGACGTCCGACTATTACGCTCTGGCCGGCATCTTCCGCAGCACGGAAACCCTCTCGGGCGTCGTCGGCCGCTCGACGAAAGGGGTGAAGAACGACTACTCCGGCGAACTCATGGCGCTGTCCGCGCCGAATTCCACCGGCGGCGCCGGCAAGGAAGCCGCGCCCAAACTCAGCGCCGAAGACCAAGCCGAGTACGCGAAGATTCACAAGCGCCTTGAGCAACGTCGCGAAGAGCTCGCACGATTGGTGAATTCCGTAAAGGGGACGACGCAGAACAAGAGCGCCGCGAAGAACTCCGCCAAGAAGCAATACAAAACCCTGACCGAGCAGATCGAGCGTGACGAAAAGAAGCTTGCCGACTTAAAAGCCGGCGCGAAACCGGCGGCCGGCGGCGGTTCGGCCGATTCGTTCGCGATGGGCGTGCGCGACGTCGCCCGACCCGCCGATACGGAAATCCGCACCCGCGGCGAGCCGGAAGAGAAGGGGGCCGTCGTCCCGCGCGGTTTCGTGCAAGTGCTCAAATCGTCACAGACGCCTAAGGTCGATCTGCGTCAAAGCGGCCGCTTGCAACTGGCCGAGTGGATCGCCTCGCGCGACAACCCGCTGACGGCCCGCGTCATGGTCAACCGCGTCTGGTATCACTTGTTCGGCCGCGGCATCGTCGAAACGGTCGACAACTTCGGCGCGCTCGGCGAAGAACCGAGCCATCCGGAATTGCTCGACTACCTCGCCGTGCGTTTCATGGACCAAGGCTGGTCGCTTAAGAAAACGATTCGCGAACTCGTGCTCTCGCGGGCCTACCGCATGGCCAGCGAGCACGACGCCGACAACTATGCGAAGGACCCGGGCAATCGCTATTTCTGGCGAATGAATCGCCGGCGACTCGACGCCGAGGCGATTCGCGATGCGACGCTGGCCGTCGGCGGTACGCTCGATCTCGCGCGCCCCGTCGGTTCGCCGATCGCCCGATTGTCGACGGCCGGCGAACTCGGTCGGCGCGGCTCGATCGAAGACCTCGGCGATTCCGTGGCCCATCATCGCTCGATCTATTTGCCGCTCATTCGCAACGGCATGCCGGAAGCGCTCGCCGTGTTCGACGTCGCCGACCCGAGCCTGATCGTCGGCCAACGCGAAGTGACGACCGTGGCGACGCAGGCGCTGTTTTTGATGAACAGCCCGCTCGTGCTGAAGCAAGCGCAAGAGGCCGCAAAGCGCGTCACGTCGTCTTCGGGCGACACGGCCCGCGGCGTCGAGGCGGCCTATCGATTAATTCTGCAACGCCCGCCGTCGTCCGACGAGTTGCGTCTCGGCGCACAGTTTATCGCCGAATACGGACAAGTCGCCGGCAAAGAAAAGATCTCGACGCCGAGCACCGACGCCGCTTGGACCGCCCTTTGCCAATCGCTGATCTCTTCGGCTGAATTCCGCTACCTCTACTAAAACCCGAGCGTCTCACCGACGCCTTCGCCGATCAATTCCCTTGCTGCAAGGAAACTTCTCATGAACCTGCCGCTGTTTAGTCGTCGCGAGATGTTACGGTCGTCCGCCTGCGGCTTCGGCTACCTGGCGCTGGCCGGGCTCTGCGCTAAGCAAGCCGCCGCGGCGACGACCTCGGTCGGGCCGCTCGCACCGAAGCTGCCGCTGTTTCCCGCCAAAGCGAAGCGCGTGATCTTCATGTTCCACCAAGGCGGACCGTCGCACGTCGACACGCTCGACTACAAGCCCCGACTCGCGGTCGACGACGGCAAGGCCCCGAGCGATACCGGTTTCTACAAGGGGGGGAATCGCAAGCTGATGAAGAGCCCGTTCGCCTTCACGCAGCACGGCAAGAGCGGCTTGCCGATCAGCTCGCTGTTGCCGAACCTCGCCAAGCACGCCGACAAGCTCTGCTTATTGAACGGCATGCACACCGACTTGCCGAACCATCCGCAGGCCTCGGTGCAGTTGCATACCGGCAGCTTCCAATTTGTTCGCCCCTCGATGGGCGCCTGGGTGCTCTACGGACTCGGCACCGAGAACGACGAACTGCCGGGCTTCATCACGATCAATCCGTCGGGCCGCGTCGGCGGCGCGCAAAACTACGGCAGCGCGTTCTTGCCGGCTCCGTTCCAAGGCACGCCGATCGGCGCCGAAGGGAAGACCGTCGGTGAAGGTTCGATTCCGAACATCGAAGCCCGCGTCCCCGCCGGCCTGCAACGTAAGCAACTCGACTATCTGCAATCGCTCAATCGTGATCGGCTGGCCGCCGACGGGGTGAACACCGAGCTCGAAGGGTTGATCGAGTCGTACGAATTGGCGTTCCGCATGCAAGGGGCCGTTCCAAAGGTGCTCGATCTGAAAGACGAGTCGCAAGCGACGCTCGACGCCTACGGCGTCGGCAACAAGGCAACCGACAGCTTCGGCCGCCAATGCCTCTTGGCACGTCGATTCGCCGAGGCCGGCGTCCGCTTCATCGAAGTAGCCACCGGCGGCTGGGACCAACACCAAAACCTCCGCTCGGCATTGACGAAAAACTGCGAAGGGATCGACCAGCCGATGGCGGCGCTCCTCGCCGACCTCGAGCAACGCGGGCTGCTGGAAGACACGCTCGTCGTGTCGGGCGGAGAGTTCGGACGGACGCCGCACGTGAGCAAGCCCGACGGCCGCGACCACAACGCGACCGGCTACAGCATGTGGATGGCCGGCGGCGGCGTGAAGGGCGGCATTCGTCACGGGGCAACCGACGAGTACGGCATCAAGGCCGTCGAGAACCCGACGCACATCCACGACCTGCACGCGACGATTCTCCACTTGCTCGGTCTCGACCACACGAAGCTCACGTACCGCTACTCCGGCCGCGACTTCCGCCTGACCGACGTCCACGGCAACGTGGTGAAGGACATCATCGCGTAGCCTTCCAGATCGCGTGAGCGATCGAGGCATTCGCCCGACAACGAGTCCGAATCTGATTATCGCCCCCGACGTCGAGGGACGCCCGGGGGCTTTTCCCGCGCCGCGCCGGCTCGCCGGACTGTCGGACAAAAGCGGCAACTCGTGTTTGGGGAATACTTTGCGCCCTGCCCGCCGAATAGCCCGGCGCGAGGTCGCGGCCCGGTCTCGGTTTGACCAAGAGACGCCGCGTCTCGTATTATAGAGAATCCCGCTCGCCCGCCGTTTTCGGCCCACCGGCCGCCGACGTTTGCCCCCGCCAACCGCCCGCTTTCCTTCGCCCGGCACCCCCATGAGCGATTGCTTCACCCTTGCTTTGCGCCCGATCCGGCTTTGCGACCGGGTTCGGCAAATCACGATGCTCTTCGCAGCCGTCGTCACGACTTGGCTGTATGCCGCCGACGGGGCCCGAGCCGCCGAGACCGGAGCCCAGATCTATGCCCGGCTCTGTGCGAGTTGCCACGGCGCAAAAGGGGAAGGAGTGGCGAACGAATATGCCCAGCCCCTGATGGGCGATAAATCCATCCTGGAGCTTTCGGCGTTCATCGATAAGACGATGCCCTCGGGCGAACCGGAAAAGTGCGGCGCCGAGGATGCCAAGACCGTCGCCACGTATATCCACGAGACGTTCTATTCGCCGATCGCCCAGGCCCGCAACAAACCGCCGCGCGTCGAGTTGGCCCGGCTGACCGTTCGACAATATCGGAACGTCCTTATCGACCTCGTCGGTAGTTTCCGTTGGAACAACAGTTGGGGTAAGGAGCGCGGCCTGAAGGCCGAGTACTTCAACAGCCGGAACCCCAACAAGAGCAAACGCGAGATCGAGCGGATCGACCCGCAAGTGAAGTTCGACTTCAAAGACGCCAGTCCGCTAAAAGACAAAATCAGCGCCGAAGAGTTCTGCGTGCAATGGATGGGCGCGGTGCTCGCGCCGGAGACGGGCGAGTACGAATTCGTCGTCCGCACCGAAAACGGCGCACGGCTTTACGTCAACACGCAATGGTCGAACCCCGTGATCGACGCCGGCGTGCGCTCGGGCGACGATCGTGAGTTCCGCGGTTCGATATTTCTGGTCGGCGGTCGAGCCTACCCGCTCCGCCTGGAGTTCTTCAAATCGAAGAAGTCGAACGAAAAAACGGCTTCGATCGAACTGCTTTGGAAGCAACCGAAGCACGCTCTGGAAACGATTCCGGCGCGCTGCCTGACCACCGCGCCGTTCCCCGAACTCTTCATCTGCTCCACGCCGTTCCCGCCCGACGATCGCAGCATGGGCTACGAACGCGGCTCGGCGATTTCCGAAGCCTGGGAGCAAGCGACGACCGACGCCGCCTTGGAAACGGCGTTTTACATCACGGCCAAACTCAACGAACTTGCCGGCACCAAAGACGACGACCCGAAGCGCAAGGACAAGGTGAAAGAGTTCTGCGTGAAGTTCGCGGAACGGGCCTTCCGTCGTCCGCTTGCCGATGATCAGCGTCGGCTCTACGTCGAAAAACAACTCACGGAAGCGAAGGAGTTGGAAACCGGCGTCGTTCGCGTAGTGCTCGCCGTGCTCACCTCGCCGCGGTTCTTATTCCGCGAAGTCGAAGGGAGTCCGCAAGATCCGTACAACGTCGCTTCGCGCATTTCCTTCGGCCTCTGGGACTCGATGCCCGACAAGCAACTCTTGGAAGCGGCGGGCCGCGACCAATTGAAGACGCGACAACAAGTGACGCAGCAGGCCTGGCGCATGGTCGGCGACATGCGCACGCACGCCAAGGAACGCGAGTTTTTGCTGCAATGGCTCAAGGTCGATCAGCACACTGAAATTTCCAAGGACCCCAAGCAATACCCGGGCTTCGACGCCCAAACGGTTTCCGATCTCCGCACTTCGCTGGACCTGTTTCTCGACGATCTGGTGCGCAGCGAAGCGTCGGACTATCGCCGGCTGTTGACCGACGACACCCTGTATTTGAACGGCCGGCTCGGCAAGTTCTACAACGCTCCGCTTCCCGCCGACGCCGACTTCCAACCGGTGAAGCTCGAACCGCAGGCCCGTAGCGGCGTGCTGTCGCATCCTTACATTTTGGCGTCGTTGGCTTACACGGGCAGTAGTTCGCCGATTCACCGCGGCGTGTTCATTTCGCGCAGCGTGCTAGGGCGATCGTTGCGTCCGCCTCCGGAAGCGGTCGCGCCGCTGGCTCCCGACTTGCACGCTTCGCTGACCACGCGCGAACGAGTGCTCCTGCAAACCGAAGCCGAGGCTTGCCAGGCGTGCCACTCGATGATCAACGCCTTGGGCTTCAGCCTCGAAAACTTCGACGCCGTCGGGCGGCTGCGAGAGAAGGAAAAGGGGAAGCCCGTCCTAACCAACGGCACGTACATCACGCGCACCGGCGAAACGATCAAGTTTCAGGGCGCCGAAGAGTTGGCGAAGTATCTCGTATCGAGCGATGAAACGCATACCGCGTTCGTCGAACAACTGTTCCATTATTTCGTGAAACAACCGGTGCGAGCCCATGGTGCGGACGCATCGACGCGGCTGAAGCAATCGTTTGCCGGGGCCGGGTTCAACATTCGCAACCTGCTCGTGGAAATCGTCGCCGAGTCGGCGCTGCCCGCCGCAACGCCGCCGCCGGCGGGCAAAGTCGCCGCCGCCAAGTAACGTTTCAGACCGTTCCAGCCCCCCTCCGCCTCTCACATCGCGAACCACACTATGAGCCGTCCCAATACGCGTCGCGAGTTTCTCAAGAGCCTCGGCGTCAGCACCGCCGCAATGCCCTTCGTTTGGAACTTGCCCGGCCTCGGGTTCGCCGCGCAGCAGCAACGGAAGCGCCGGCTGATCGTGATGTTCAGCCCCAACGGCGTCGTGCCCGACGCGTTTTGGCCGAAGGAAGAAGGGGACAAGTTCACGCTGCCCGCCTGCTTGGAGCCGCTCGCGCCGTTTCAAAAGCAGACGCTCGTGCTCCAAGGGGTTTGCGACAAAGTCCGCGGCGACGGCGATAACCACATGCGCGGCATGGGCTGCTTACTGACCGGCGTCGAGCTGTTCCCGGGAAATATCCAAGGGGGCTCCGACACGCCGGCCGGCTGGTCGAGCGGCATCTCGATGGATCAGGAACTCAAGAACTTCCTCCAAGCGAACCCCGCCACGCGCACCCGCTTCGGGTCGCTCGAGTTCGGCGCGCTGGTTCCCGACCGCGCCGACACCTGGACGCGCATGAGCTACTCGGGCCCGAACAAGCCGGTGGCTCCGATCGACGATCCGTATCAGATGTTCAACAAACTGTACGGCAGCGCGAAGAATCAAGAGTACGTGCGCAGCGTGCTCGACGAAGTGCAGGAAGATCTGAAGAAGATTTCGGCCGCCGTCGGCGCGGAAGATCGCCGGCTGTTGGAAGAGCACGCGTCGTACGTGCGGGCCATGGAGAAGGAACTAGCCGCCGAAGCGGGCATGAAAAAGGAAGTCGGCCACGCGGTGCCCGAACTCGAGCCGGGCGTGCGCGGCGACAACGACCAAATGCCGAAGATCAGCAAGATGCAAATCGACCTGATGATCTCGGCCTTCGCGGCCGACTTCAACCGCATTGCGACGCTGCAATACACGAACTCCGTCGGCCAGCCGAAGATGCATTGGCTCGGCATTGACGAAGGGCATCACGAACTTTCGCACGAGCCCGACTCGAACAAAAGCGCGGTGGAGAAGCTCACGAAGATCAACCGCTGGTACTGCGAACAGCTCGCGTACCTCGCCAAGCGTCTGCGTGAAACGCCCGAGCCGGGAGGGCAGGGGAGCCTGCTCGACAACACGCTCATCGTCTGGACGAACGAACTCGGCAAGGGGAACTCGCACACGCTCGACAACATTCCGTTCGTGCTCGTCGGCGGCGGCCTCGACTTCAAGATGGGGCGCAACGTCAAGTACAACAAGACGGCGCACAACCGCCTGTTGCTCTCGCTCGCGCACGGCTTCGGCCACCGCATCAAGAAGTTCGGCAATCCCGACTTCTGCGGCGAAGGCCCGTTGGACAAGCTCACCTAGTCGCGCACTGCGGCCGACGGAAACTCGCAATCGTACCGCGGCTCGTCGGCTCCCGACGAAGCGTCGTTTTTTCGCCGCCGCAGCTCGTTCTGCCGTGGCTTGGGCCCGCGTCTTGAACCCGGCGACGAATCCGGGATACTAAGGGCGCGGTAAGCGCCTCACGTCTTCCTTGCCGCCCACCGGTCATTCATCTCCTTAATAGGAATATCACTATGAGTCGCGCCGCCGCCGTTACGTTCAAAGGCAATCCGCTCACGTTGGCCGGCGAGGCCGTGCAAGTCGGCAAGCCCGCCCCAGATTTCAAGCTCGCCTATTACGAAGGGGGCCTGAAGGAAGTGACGCCGGCCGACTTCCGCGGGAAGCCGACCGTGATCAGCGTCGTCCCCTCGCTCGACACGCCGGTCTGCCAGATTCAAACCAAAAAATTTAACGAAGAGCTCGGCGGCCTCGGCGATAAGATCAACGCCGTCACGGTGAGCGTCGACCTGCCGTTCGCCATGAATCGCTTCTGCGGCGCCGAGAACATCAAGAACCTCAAGTCGCTGAGCGATTACAAAGATCGCAACTTCGGCAAGAATTGGGGCATGCTCATCGAAGAATTGCAACTGCTGGCTCGCGGCACGTTCGTGCTCGACGCGAACGGCACGGTCGTCTACGCCGAGCAAGTGAAGGAAGTGGCCGAAGAGCCCAACTACGCGGCCTCGCTCGCGGCGCTTAAGAAGCTCGTGAGCTAGCCGGTGCCGACGATCGACGGGAAAACGGCCGTCGTCACCGGCTCGGCGGGAACGCTCGGTCGGGCCTTCGCCGTGCGCCTCGCGCGCGAAGGCCGGCGGCTGGCGCTCGTCGACGTCAATGAACCCGGCAACTTGGAAACGCTCCGGTTCGTGGAAGCCGCCGGCGGCACGGCGACCGCCGAAACGTGCGACGTGCGCGACCCGGCGGCTTGGAACGCACTGCACGATCGGCTCCGCGCTCGTTGGACGCACCTCGACTTGCTCGTCAACAACGCGGGCGTCGCCGGGGCGGGCGCTATGGGAGAATTTCCGCTCGACGATTGGCAATGGGTTCTCGATACGAACCTCCGTTCGGTCGTGCTCGGCTGCCATACGTTCGCCGCTTGGCTGCGCGAGAATCCGGCCGGCGCGCAGGTAATCAACGTCGCCTCACTGGCGGCGTTCGCGGCGCTGCCGAGCATGGGCGCGTACAACGTCGCCAAGGCCGGCGTCCTGGCGCTGTCGGAAACCTTGCGCACGGAGTGGAAAGCGGCGCGCGTCGGAGTCACCGTGGTCTGCCCCGGCTTCTTCGCGTCCGGCTTGGTGACCACGGCGCGCATGATGACCGACGAGCAACGCAACTTCACGCAACGCGCGATGGACGAAGCCGGCTTTACGGCCGACGACGTCGCCGCCGCCGCGTTGCACGGCGCCGAGCGAGGCCGGATGTACGTACTGTTGCCCCGTAAGGCCCGCGTGCTGTGGCGCATCAAGCGCTGGTTTCCGCGACTGTACCTCCGCCTGATCGCCAACCGCTATCGCAAAGCGTGTGAAGAAGGAATCGCCTGATGTTGAGTTTGAAATCCAGCACGGCGCCGTGGTGGCTCGACGAAGTCGAAGGGCACTTGGAAGAAGTGCTCATCGACCATGCCCATTGTGAGAAGAAAGCGGCCGGTACGGCGCTCAACCTGATTTTCGCCTATGTCGATCGGCCGTCGCTCGTGCGCGAACTCACGCCGATCGTCTCCGAAGAACTCGCTCACTTTCGCCTGGTGCTCGACCTCATTGAAGATCGCGGCATGCGGTTCCGTCGCCTCGTGCCGAGCAGCTACGGTCGCAAGCTGAACGACCTCGTGCGGAAACAAGAGCCCGGCAAGGCGATCGACCGGCTGCTCGTGGCCGCCCTGATCGAGGCCCGCAGTTGCGAACGGTTTTGCCTGCTGCGCGACCGGCTCCAAGATCGGGAACTCGCCGAGTTCTACGGCAGCCTCTACGCTTCGGAAGCGCGGCATCACGCCGTGTACGTCGAATTGGCCAAGCTGTTTGCCTCTGAAGACGAGGTCCATGGCCGCCTCGACGAACTCGCCTCCGCCGAAGCGGCGATCATCGACGAAGGGGACCCGATGGCCCGAGTCCACAGCTAGGGAACCCGCATTTCCGCGACGAAGTTGCGAACTACGCTCGCCAAAATAGTCGTCTTGGGCCGGAACGCCCGGCATCGGTATACTTCCGCCCCGGCGCTTCGCATGTCGCGAGCCGATTCCCTGGGGGCGAGGTCGATCGCTATGCTGACCGTGCGCATCGTACTGCAGGCTCGGATGGGCTCGGCGCGGCGTCCCGGCAAGACCGTGGCCGACGTCGCGGGACGCACGCTACTAGCGCGCTGCGTCGAACGCTTGGCGGCCGCGCGCAGCTTGGGGGCGCGCACGATGCCGCAAGCGCGATGGGAGTTGGTCGTCGCCACGAGCCGGCTCATCGCCGACGAGCCGATTGCCCGCGCCGCCGCGGCGCTCGGTTGCAGTTGCGTCCGCGGGTCGGAATGCGACGTCTTCGCGCGCTTCCTCACCGGCACGGCCGATCTCAACAACGCCGACGTCGTCATCCGCGCCACGGCCGACAACCCGCTCTATTGTCCCGAGCGCACGGTTCGTCTGGTCGAACATCATCTGGCAAGCGGCTCCGTATACACGGGCATCGCCGAGGCGCTGTCCCCGTCGGTGCCCGAGGTGTTCCGCGTCGGCGCGCTGCGGGCCGCGTCGCTGCGCAGCGATCTCGACGCCTACTGCCGTGAACACGTGACGCCCTGCTTCCGGCGCGACGGCTCGCCGTTTCGCCGCGAACTTCTGCCGCCTACGTGGGCCGACCTCGATCCCGAGCGGCGGCTCACGGTCGACACGCCGGAAGACCTGACGAATATGAACGCGCTTTACAACGCGTTGATTTCGCTGACGGGCGCCGACGAACCGGCGTCCTGGACGCTGCCGCAGATCTACGGCACCGCGCGCGGCTTGGAAGCGGCACGCGTCGCATCCACGTCCGGTGATCTACCTGTCGCGCCGGCCGACTCGCTTGCGCCGGCGGCATAGCCTTCGGTAAACAGTGGCGGTAGTGCGGCTTGTGGCGCGCCGGGTGCGCCATGACAAACTCGCGGGTTTCCGCGACCTCGGTTCGTCTCGCGCTCGGAATCGTTGACGAACCCCGGCCGCCGTCGTAGGATCACCGGCAGTGGAGAATCCCTGACTCATTATTTGCGGAAAGGGGGGTCGAACCATGCCTCTGTTCGAAATCGAGACCGAGTCCCACATCATCATCACGTGGGCTGCCGACCAGGACGCCGCCGCCGTGGTCGTGCATGATTGCTACCCCAACGAAAAGCCGCTTCGGATTACGAAGCGCCCACGTGATACCTGGGTCATTTCGAAAGGCGCGCTGGGCATTACCAACACGGTCGACGTCTGCCACACGGCTCGCGACTGCCTGCACAAAGCCCACGGCGACAAGGTGCACGCCATCCGCCTCTACATGCACGAAACCGGCACCGACCTGGAACGGGCGCGGAAGGTGATCGAGTCGAACATGGTGATGGGCTGGTAGACGCAGAGTAGCTAGTTGCCGGTCGCTGGTAGCTAGTCTTTAGAATCCAGAAAAACGTAAACCGGAAGCGGGCGGGGCACACCATGCCTCCGCCGACTTCCGGTTGTTTTGTTGGTACGCGACCGCTCTATCGGCGATGAACTTCGTTCACCGCGTCGGCGTCGTGAGGATGCGGACCGGGGCCGGTTTCTTGTCGGCTTCGCTGAGCCAGCCGGCGACGTTCACCGCGAAGCGGCTCACGCCGGCGTCGTCCCAAAACCGCTCGTAGAGGCTCGTAAAGCCGCAGTGCACAAGCAGTCGGCTCGAGCCTTCCTGCTGGTAGACGCCGATGAGCGGCAGGCCGTTCGAAGCGTAGCAGACCGGCGTCAGGTACCGACTGTTGATGTGGCTGATCGTCGTTCCTTCGAAGAGCGTTTCGACGTTGTGAAAAATCGGCAACTTGGCGTCGAAGCCGGGATTTTGGTTTTCTCGCGCCTGCAACTTCTGCTCGCCGAGGTAGTCGCCGGTGATCGTCGTGCCCGGCGCAATCGCGTTGAGCACCGCCGTCGCTTCGGCCGTAAACGGCGCGTTGTCGGCCATCAGACAAAGAGCAAGCTTGCCGGCGCGCCACCGCGTGAGCAGCACTTGAAGCTGCGCCGCGGGCAGTCGATTGACCTCCGACGAAATAAGCCAGAGCTGCCGCACCCCTTCGAGCCGGCGGTCGAACTCGGCGGCCGAAGGAAGCGGGGCGTTGAGCCGCTCGACTAAGTATCCCTTGGCGGCTAGCGCGCCGATAAGCGGTGATTCGTTGATCTCTTCGTCGACGTAGAACGTGATGATCACGATCTTTTCGCCGATCATCTGACCGTCGACGATGAGGTCGTGCATCGAACCTTTGAGATTGCCGTGGCGGTCGCGCTGCCTGTCGGATTGATCCATCCGCGCGCGACGACCGCCGACGGGATTGTCCGCGGCGCTACCGGGCGCGGCGGCGGCAAGTTCGCCGAGTTCGCGCCGTGAGACCGCCGCCGAACCGCCGGTCGCGCCGTCGGAATTGCCCCCGGCGCCGAACGATCCGGAGCCCGTGCCCGTCCCCATCGCCGCTCCGCCGCCTGCCGCGGCCCCGAGACCGCTGCCGCCGGCGGTGCCCGTGGTCGCTCCGCCGCCAGCGACCATTCCCGCGCCGGCCGAAGGCGTTAGGCCCGAGCCGTCCGATACGCCGAGCGTCGAGGGACGGAGCCCCACTCCGCTCTGTACGACGGTACGCTCGCCGAGCGAAGAACCCGTCCCCGCGACGGCCGGCGCCGTACCTGTCGCCGCTCCCATGGTCGCGTTGCCCGGTTGCACCACGGGCCCGATCACGGCCGTCAGCGCGCCGCCGGTGAGTTGATTGTTGGCCGCCAACGACGGGCCGACTGCGCGACCGCGCCCCGGACGACCGATGACGCCGGCCGCCGAAGCTAAGCCCGCGGCGCCGTCGCCCGCGGCGTCCGATCGACGCATCGGGCCGACCGAGGGGCTGCCGATCGTAGCGCCGGTTCCTTGTCCCGGCGGCGAGGGGAGGGCCGTTTCCGCCGCCATCGCCGACTGCGGGCTCCCCTGATCGCCGCGCGTCGTAGTCGCCGGCACGGCGTCGGGCCGGAAGCCTCCCGCGGCGCCGGGCGCGATCGTGGCGGGGGCGTTCGGCGCCTCGACGACGACGGATTCCAATCCGGCCGTCGCTCCGCCGGCGCTCACGCGCTGCAGACGATTCGTCGGCAGCGTCACCGAAACGGCGTCGCTCGATTCCGGCGCTTGAGAGCGCACCAACATCGGCGGAGCAGGGGAGCCGGGCGCCAGGGCGATCGTCGGCGATTCGACTACGGAGACGGCACCGGTCGATGCCGCGGGAGACTGGCGCGAGAGGGTTTGTGCCGACGATTGCGGCGCGTCCCGCGGCGTTTGTTGCATCGGCTGCACGACCGGCGTTTCCACCTGCGCGACGGGAATCGCCTGCGCCGCGGCCGGCGTCATCCGGCGCGAAAGCTCCGCCGCCACGTCGGCCGCGGCCGTTTGATCGGTCATAGTGCGGCGCTCCGGTGCGTCGGTCGCCGTCGACGGTTGGAAGAGGTTCGCGGCCCGCGGGGTCGACGTATCGAGCCTGCGCATCGGCTCGGCCGCCACGTCGGTCCGGCTCAGGTCGAGCTTTTGCGCCGTCAGCGAGCGTTTCAATTCTTCCGCCGCTTTGAGTTCTTGTTGCTCGACGGTCTCCGTCGGCAGCGTCCGTTCGAGTTCTTGTCGGGCAAACGACTCCTTCGGCACAACTTCGCTTCGCTGCGGCGTCTTCGGGTCGACGCGAGCCAGTTCGAGCGGAGTCGGCTCCGGATTACGCGTCGGGTCCGGCTGCTCCGTCAGCTTCTTTTCCGCTTTCATTTTCTCGGGCGTCTGCGGCGTCACCTCGGCGACGCTTTCTTCGCGCAGACTCGTCTCCGCCGGCTTCGTCAGCTCCGCCGACGCTTGGGCTTCGCTTTCCGACTGGTGGTAATCAGGAATCGTGACGGCGACTTCGTCGTCGAGATGCAACTCCGGCTCGGTCGCCGGCGCGTCGGCGACGCTCAGGAAGTAATGCCGCGCGCTGAAGAGGAGTCCGGCGTGAAACAACAAGCTCAAAAAGATGCCGAGTTGCAGGCGGCGCTGAGCGTCCCCCTTCAACGCGGCGACCCCGATGATGAGCAGCAGCGCCGTCGCGGCCAGCATGCCGATTTGCACCCACGCGTTGCGATACCAGACTTGCGTCGTGAAGTCGCTGTGCGGATGGAAGTACACGGAGCCGATCAAACAGCCCGCGGTGATCAGCAGCAACAGCGTGACCGGCCACCAGTGCTCGTCGAAATCGGCGAGCTTGTCCGGCGATATCTTGCGGACCACGTGTTTTGATTCGGCCATCACGGCGCTCCGTCGTAAGCTGTTTATCCGCCCGAAGCCGGGGCCGTAGCGATGCGGCAATCGCGAATTTCGGCCCGCGCGCAAACGTTCATCACCGCCACCACGTGCTTCAGGTCACACCGTTCGTCGCCGCGGATAATCACGGACTGCCGACCGGGATTATTCGCCTGCGCTTGCTTCAACTGCGCCAATAAGTCGATCGGCGTCAGAACTTTGCCGCCGAGCAGGATGCGGCCCGCTTGATCGACGTTGATGAAAATCTCCTTCGGCTTGGCCAAGCGCGGCATCGCTTCGCTCGCTTGCGGCAGCGGCAACGGCATGTTGCGCTCCTCCTCTTCGAACTTCGCGGCGACGAGAAAGAAAATCAACAGTTGAAACACCACGTCGATCATCGGCGTGAGGTTCAGTTTGTTGAGCGCGGAAGATTTCTTGATGACGACGGCCATGGACGATATTCAAACAAGTACGAACGAAAGCGAGAGCGACGCTACTTGGGCAACTTCGCGGGAGTCCGCTCCTGCGGATGGTCCTCGGCGACGGTTAGTCCCGCGGAATTAGCCGCCGGATGCTCGGCGGGTTCCCCGGCCAGCTGCTGCCGGCTGACGCGGAGCTTCCCTTCGAATCGTTCCCATTGGGGAAGCATCGCGAGCACGAATTCATCGAGATCGTTGAAGAGCTTTTGAATCCGCCCTTCAAAAAAGTGCGACAACACCGCGGCCGGAATCGCCACGCAGAGGCCGGCGAACGTCGTGACGAGCGCGACGTAAATCCCTTGCGCCAATTGCTCCGCCTTATTCACATGCAGATCGGCGTTCGCCGTGACGAAGAACGCCAAGATCATGCCTTGCACGGTGCCGAGCAGCCCGAGCAGCGGGGCGATCGACACTTGCAACTCGATCGGCCGCACGTTCCGATACAACTTCGCAGCCTCGCGCTCGTTGACCTCGCGCAAAGTCTGCTCCAACTCGGCATGCGGCCGGCCGATCTTCAGCAGCACGGCCCGAATTACCGTCGAGGCGGTCGACGGGTATTTCATGCAGGCGCGATACGCGGCCCGGGGATCGACGCCTCCCTGGCGTTTGGCGAGATCGCCCAGTTCGTGAACCAGTTGCGGCGGCATCAGCTTCCGCTTACGCAGGCCGAAAAACCGCTCGAAGGCGAAGCACACGACGACGACCGAACAGGCGTAGATCGGATACATCAGCGGCCCGCCGTCGTTGGCGAGCTGCCAGAGATTGATCGAGGCCGGCGGTTTGATCGGAGCCGGCGGCTCGGCGGGAACGTCGACCGGCGCGGCCAGGGCCTCTTCCGCGCGCCGCTCGGCTTCCGTCAGCCAGGCGGTAGCAGTCGGAACGGCGCCCGGCAGCACGGGCCTGCCGACGTTGCCCGGCGCGGGAACCTGGGCCCACGCGAACGCGGGCAGGCCGCAGCCGACCACGAGTACGATACATTGCAGCACGGCCGCCGCGCGACGACCGATCCTTCGAAACTTCTCAGTCAACATGGCACTTCACTCAATTCTTCCCGAAGCCTGACGCGTCGCGCCGGGGCTCGTTGTAGTTACGCATCCTCTCGGTCCGGCGCTAGTTGGACCGGTTCAATTCTTCTAAACGCTTCTTCGCCAACCCGGCCTCTTCAAACTTGTCGAAGTTCTTCACGATTTCTTCGTACGACTTCTTCGCCTGATCGAGCTTGCCGAGCACTTCAAAACAACGCGCCGCTTCGAAGTGTGAGCGAGCTTGCCATTCCGGATAGCCGTAGCCGTACGCCGCTTTGAAAAAGTGCCGCACCGCCTCGGTATGGTTTTTATCCAAGAAGTAAATCTCACCGATCATGAAGCGAGCCCGCGCGGCCGTGACGTCTTGCGTCTGCGTCGTCACTTCCTCATAGAGCTTCAGCGCGCCCTCTTTGTCGCCGAGGTTCTGGCGAACCCAAGCACGTTCATAGTTGATTTCCGGCAAGTAAGTCGATTTGGGGAACTTCTCCGCCGCCGAATCGAGCAAGGCTTGCGCCCCCTTCCAATCTTCCAACTGCTCGGCGCACTGACCGCCGTGCAAGAGCGTCAGCACCTGAAAGTCGGGCTCCTTCACGTCCTTCACTTCTCGATAGGCCGCCAACGCCTCGTCGTATTTCTTCTGCTTAAACAAGGCCTCGGCCAACATGAAGCGAGCCGACTCGACGAGCGTGCCGTCTGCATGCTGTTTGGTTTGATAGCGGAACCACTCTTCGGCCTTGGGGAAGTTCTCTTTGTGGAAATAGGTCCAGCCCAGGTTGTAGGCCGACTTCTCGGCAAGCTCTTTCGACTCGGCCTTCTCGCGTGCGTCGTAAAACGCGTCGATCGCCGCCGTGTAATCCTTCCGGGCATACGCTTCCTCGCCGACGTGGAACAGCGACTCCGCCGCCTGCGGACTTTGCGGAAACTCCTTCGCAAGTCGCGCGAACGCCGCGGCCGACTCCTTGGGGCGGCCGGCCGTCTTGTGCAACCAGCCGACTTCGTATAGCACCTTCGAAGTGCCTGCGTATTTGGCGTCGCCGGCAAGCAATTCGCCGAACGTCTTCAGCGCGGCTTCGGTGTCGTTGAGTCCCAATTGGCATCGGCCGAGCCAATAGAGCGCTTCGCTCCGATCGTTCCCCGTCGGCTTGGTCTTCAAGTAAAGGTTCAGGTCTTCGATCGCCGGCTGGTACTTCTTCAACTGCTCGAAGGCGAGCGCCCGAGCGTAATGCGCTTTGGCCGTCAGTTCGCCCGGCGTCTTTTGCTTAAGTAAGTCGTCGAGCGCGGCGGCGGCCGTTGCGGGATCGTTGCTCCCCAACGAGGCCCAGGCCAAACCATAGCGCGCATACGGCACCAAGGGGCTCTTGGGGTAATCGGCGATCACGCGGCGATACGCCTTGTCCGCCGCCGCGAAATTGCCCGCGGCATAGGCCGATTCGCCCCGACGGTAAAACGCCGAATCGAGCAGCCGGCTTTCGGGAAACTCCGTCGCGAGGCGATCGATCGACGCTTCCGCAGCCGCCGCATCGCCGGCCAGCCGCTGCGATTCGGCCAACGCGAGCAGCGCGTCGTCGGCGCCGGACCGCTTGGGGGCCAACTTCAACGACGTTTCCAAATCGGCGATCGCCCCGGTGTAGTCTTTCGTCGCCTGCCGACTCACGCCGAGCAGTTGCCGCGCTTCGGACGCCAGTTGTGCGTCTTCCAGGCCGTCGACGGTCGAGGCCAGCGACTTCACCACGTCGCCGTGCCGCCCGGCCGCCGCGAGTGCGTAAGCGCGCCGAACCAGCCACTTTCCGCGATCGGCGTGCCGTGCATCGGCTGCAAGCAACTGATCGTACGCGGCCGCCGCTTCCGAATGTTTCTCGTCTCGCAAGAGCGACTCGGCCTTGATGTAGAGCACGTCGCTCGTCAGGTCGCCGCCGGCGTTCTGCTTCAGATACGCGTCGGCGAGCTTGCGAGCATCGCCGTTCTTGCCGAGTTCCA
>CAZWDN010000029.1:17785-25696 GCA_964633125.1 uncultured Pirellula sp.
ACGATTGCGACCGGCGGCAAGCTGCGCGACCGTGCGGTACTCCGATTTGGGAAACCGGGTCAACAACGCTTCGTACGAATCCGCGGCAGCGGCGAATTGCTTCTGGTCGTAGCGGCAACCGGCTTGGCGCAGCAGGGCATAGTCGGCATCGGGGTAATCGGCCGACTGCGCCGCGGCGGCAAACAGCGGCTCGGCCCCGGCCGCATCTCCGGCGGCCGCCAACAAATCGGCCCGACGCACGTCTACTTCTATGCGCAACCCATTCTCCGGATAGCGCTTCACAAACTCCGCATAGGCCGCGCGTGCCTCTTCGCTCTTACCCAATTCCTCCAACACGACTCCATGCGCATAGAGGGCGTCGGGCGCAAGCACGTCGTCCGCAAACTCGGCCGTGAAGCGGGCATAGAGCGGCTCGGCTTCCTTTTTCTTATCTTGTGCGTAGAGCGATTCCGCCAGGTAGTACACCGTCTGCGGAACCTGCTTCCCCTCGGCATGGTCTTTCAGCGCCGCGGTTAAGGTCTTTTCGGCGGCGGCAAACTGCTCGGCCTTCCCCTGTTGCCCGGCATTGAACTGGGCCATGCCCAGATAGAGCTTCGACGACGCAATTTGCTCAAACTTCGGGTTCGCCGTAATCAACTCCTTAAATACGGCCCCGGCCCCGGCGTAGTCTTTCAACTGCAAACGGCACACGCCCAAATAGTGCCGGGCCAGGCTCACACGTTCGTCGGCGGCGAAGTCTTTGATGAACTTGGCCCATTCGTCGGCGGCCAAGTCCCAAGCCTGCCGATTGTGCAAGGCCGCAGCCGAGGCAAACTGCTGGTTCGCGGCGACGGCATTCTGAGCGGCCGCCGGAACTTGCGCGTGGACCGAACGTTCCACGACGACTCCGCCCCAAACGGCCGGCAACAGCGCTACGGCCGCAAGCCGTCCCCAGGCCGACTTTCGCACGGCCGCCGATCCCATCCGAAACATCATCGCAAGCGTCCTCAACTAAGGTTCACGCACCGAGACCGGCCGCCGAACAGCGCCGGGTTGCGGCCGACCCACTATTATCCCAGCGACTCGCTCCACAATCCATCGATTATTACCGCGATCGGCGGCTGCCGGCAGGGCCGCCGATCGCGATAAATCCTTGCTTCAAGCGGGGGGCCGGCTATATTCCCCAAAGGTCCCCGAAACACCCCTAAACCGTCCGGAAAGCTTCGCATGCCACCGACCTTGCCCCGGCGAAACCTGCGTCGCCCGGCCGCCGTTCGTTGGTTGCCGCGTGCGGCCATCGCCGTCGGGCTTCTCGTTGCGACGGCGTCGCAGCCCCGGCACTTTACGCAGGTCGCCGCCGCCGAGCCGGCCCCCGCAGTTGAAAGCGTTCCCTTTCGCGGCGGCTCCGACGGATGCTTCGCCTTTCGCATTCCCGCCTTGGTTACGACGAACCGCGGGACGCTGCTCGCCTTCTGCGAAGGGCGCAAGACCAGCCTCAGCGACGACGGCGACAACGACCTCGTGCTCCGGCGCAGCTTCGACGCCGGCCGCACGTGGGAGCCGCTCCAGCTCGTACACGAAGAAGGGGGCGATGCCGTCGTGACCATAGGCAACCCCTGCGCCGTCGTCGATCGCACGACGGGCGTGGTCTGGCTCACGATGAATCGGAAGAATGGGCGCGTCTTGGTGACCTCAAGCTCCGACGACGGCCGAACCTGGGCCGCGCCGCGCGACATCACCACGGATGTCTCCCGCCCGGGCTGGGGCTGGTACGCGATGGGCCCCGGCTGCGGCATTCAACTCACCGCGTCGGGCACCAACCATTCGCGTCCGGGCCGGCTAGTTATTCCCGCCAACCACCGAACGACGCCCGACCGCTCCGGCCCGAGCTCGTCGCACGTCATCTACAGCGACGACCACGGCCACACCTGGCAGCTCGGCGGCACGGTCGGGCCGCATACCAACGAATGCCAACTCGCCGAACTCGGCGACGGCCGGCTGCTGATCAATTGCCGCAACCATTGGGGCCGCAGCGGCGCTAAGCCCGATCTGGCGGGCCGCCGCATTACCGCGATCAGCACCGACGCCGGGCTCACCTGGAGCGATCCCGCGCCGGACGACGCCCTGATCGAGCCCACGTGCCAAGCCGGCCTGATCCGCCTCGTCCGGCCCACGTCGGCCGGCCGCGCTCGGCTCGTCTTCACGAACCCCGCCTCCACGACGGCCCGCGAGCGAATGACGATCCGCCTCAGCGAGGACGACGGAACGACTTGGCCCCGTTCGCTCTTGCTCGAAGCCGGCTCCAGCGGCTACTCGTCGCCGGTCGAACTCGCCGACGGCCGCATCGGCGTACTCTACGAACGAGCCCGCTACGGCGAGATCGCCTTCCGTGCGATCTCGCTAGAACAACTGACG
Organism: uncultured Pirellula sp.; assembly: GCA_964633125.1. Lineage (GTDB taxonomy): Bacteria > Planctomycetota > Planctomycetia > Pirellulales > PNKZ01 > PNKZ01. The sequence goes on from CAZWDN010000029.1 coordinate 20,180, forward strand.
CCCGACAAACCGTAGCCGGCCGCGTAGCGCAACGTCGCGCAGTTTACCGCGCGACTCATACGCCCTTCGCGCCGATCGGGGCCGACTTCGACGGGGGCATCATTTCCCCTTCGTCCGGTTCGCGGAAGCGATTGTAGACCGAGACGAAGTCGTCCTCCACCTGGATGAACGCTTCGACGACGTCCGGGTCGAAGTGCTTGCCCGCGTCGCCGACGATAATCGACCGGGCGATGCTATGGGCATACGGCTCTTTGTAGCAGCGACGGCTGGTGAGCGCATCGTAGACGTCGGCCAAGGCCACGATGCGACCGCAGAGCGGAATCTCCTCCTCTTTCAATCCGCGCGGGTAGCCGGTGCCGTCCCAACGTTCGTGGTGCGTCGCCGCGATCTCGCGGGCCACTTGCAGGAAGCGGGCCTCGGGAAATCGCTCCAGTGCCGCGTCAAGCGTTTCGGCGCCGGCCTGGGCATGGGTCTTCATGATTGCGAACTCGGCATCACTGAAACGTCCCGGCTTACGCAGCACGCAATCGGGAATCGCTACCTTGCCGATGTCGTGCAACGGGCTCGTCTGATAAATCAGTCGCACGTACTCGGGATCGATTTGGTCGCGAAACTTCGGCAGCCGGCCCATGTGCTGGGCGAGAATCCGCGAGTAGAGTTGCACCCGTTCCAAGTGGTGACCGGTTTCGGGATCGCGCGATTCGGCAAGTTTCGCGAGCGCGAAGATCGCCATGTCGCGCGTTTCGAGGCCGAGAATCCGCTCGCCCGCGCGGACGCGAACGACGAGCTCATTCGGGTTGAACGGCTTCGCGATAAAGTCGTCGGCTCCGGCCGTCATGCCTTCGACGATTTCGGCGGGGCCGGCGTTACCGGTGAGCAAGATCATATAGACATAGCCGTCGATATCCGAGCCGCGGACGGCCCGGCAGAGCTCGACGCCGCTCATGATCGGCATATCCCAGTCGGAAATGACGAGCCGAAATTGTCCGTCGCGCAGCGCTTCAAGCGCTTCGCCGCCGTTCGCGAACGTAGCGACGCCGTAACCTGCCGAGGTCAGCGTGTGTTCGATCAGATCGCGCGAGATCTCGTCGTCGTCGACCACCATGATCTGCAGCATTCGCTTCGACATCTTCAAGCTCGCTTACGCTTTCTGGAATTCTTCGATGAGGGCATCGACGTGGTTCAAGCAGTTTTCAATCTCGCCGCGCAGCTCGTCGACGATCGCTTCGGCGTACACGGCGGCACCCGTCGCCGCTTCGGCTTCAATGACGGCGACTTGTCGGCCGAGCTTTTGCGCGCCGAGATTCTTCGCGCAACCTTTGAGCTGATGGGCTCGACTGCGGACGGTTTCGTGATCGCCGGCGGCGGCGGCCAAACGCAAGGCGTCGAAGTCGCCGGGGAGGCGGTTACGGAATTTTTCCAGCAACCGCGAGGCGAAGGCCTTGTCCCCTTGGCAACGGTTGAGCAAGTCGGCGACGTGCAGGGCTTCGGCCAACACGGCGGACTCCAGCTCGGCGTCGGCGGTCGAATCGATCTCGGTCGCCGACGCCTCTTTACCAAACGTGAACTCTTGCGACGGCACGACGTCCGCGGGAGCGGTCTCGGCGGCAGACGTCCGCTCGGTTTCCGATTTCGGCGGCAGGTACTTCGCGATCGTCGTCAGCAGCGCGATCCTGTCGATCGGCTTCGTGGTGTAATCCGTCATGCCCGCCGAGAGGCAAAGCTCGCGATCGCCGCGCACGGCGTTGGCCGTCAGCGCCACGACCGGCAGCGGCCCCTGCGCGGCATAACTGCGCCCGGCCGCTTCGCGCTTGCGGAGTTCGCCGACGGCGGTGAAGCCGTCCATCTCCGGCATCTGGCAGTCCATGAGCACCAAGCCGAACGGTTCTTCCTCGAGCGCCGCAAGTGCGGCCAAGCCGTTGTCGACGATCCGGCATTTGTAGCCGGCGGAACGCAGAATTTCTTCGGTGACCATCTGATTGATGTCGTTGTCTTCGGCGACGAGGATGCGTCGGCTCGCGTCGCCGTCGGTGCAACGGCGTGCCGGCGCAGGCGACTTCGCAGCCGCACCGACAAACGGCCTGTCGGCGACTTCGTTTGCCGCGGCGTCGCGGCGTTCGGCGGCTTCCACCACGGCGTCGAACAACTGCGACTGGCGAATCGGCTTGCTCATCACGTTGAAGATGCCGAGCCGCCGGAGTTCGTCCGGGTCGGGCGAATCGCTCAACGACGTGAGCAACAGGATTCGCGTGTCGGTGTATGCTTCTTCCGCGTGGAGCCGTTCGGCAAGGTCCAGGCCGTCGAGATCGGGCAAGCGGCGATCTAGCACCAGCAGTCGGTACGGCGCGCCGTCGGCGGCGGCTTGCTTGGCCATTTCAATCGCTTCCAAGCCGTCGACGGCCGTGTCGACCGTGAGTCCCCAGCGCGAGAAGTTTTCGGTCAAGAGTTCGCGATTGGCTTCGACGTCGTCAACCGCCAACACGCGCATCTGTCGCAAGGCGTGCGGCAGCAGACGCGAATAGGGCGCCGCCTCGGCGGCGACTTCCAGCGGCACGGTGAATTGAAAAACGGAACCCTTTTCGGCCCGATCGAAATACTCGATCAAGCCGCCCATGGCTTCGACCAGTTGCTTGCAGATCGAAAGGCCCAGTCCGGTGCCGCCGTACTTGCGCGTCGTCGAGGCGTCGACTTGCGTGAACGGCTGAAACAAACGATCGCGCCGATCGGCGGGCACGCCGATGCCCGAATCGTAGACCGCGAAGCGAACGCTGCGTTGCGAACCTTCCGCAGCTGCGCAGGAGATTTCGATCCGCACTTCGCCGAGATCGGTGAACTTCACGGCGTTGTTCGTCAGATTGACGAGTACTTGGCGAATTCGTTCCGGGTCGCCGATCACGGAGTTCGGAACATCGGGCCGGATGCGACAGGCGAGCTCGACGCCCTTCTTTTGCGCGCGATGTCCAAACACTTCCGCCAAATCTTCCACCAGCGGATGCAGTTGGAACTCGATCTGCTCCAACTCCAGCTTGCCGGCTTCGATCTTCGAGAAGTCGAGCAATTGGTTGATCAGACCGAGCAACGTATCCGACGACGATTGGGCCAAGTGCAGGAAGCGCTTCTGGCGGGCGTTGAGCGCGGTGGTTCCGAGCAGTTCGAGCATCCCCATCACGCCGTTGAGCGGCGTACGAATCTCGTGGCTCATGTTGGCCAGGAATTCGCTCTTGGTGCGATTGGCGGTTTCGGCCGCTTCTTTTTCGGCTTGCAACGAAAGCGCTTCGCGCCGAGCCGTTACGTCGACCACCGTGCCTTCGTAGCACACGACGTCCCCCTGGGCGTCGCGAATGGCGCGGGCGTTTTCCGAGATCCAGATGACGGAGCCGTCGCGGCAACGCACGGCCGACTCGAAATCGCGCACCATGCCGTCGCGCTCGACGAGCTTGCGGAAATCGTCGCGGCGTCCCGGCTCGACGTACAACTGCACGTCGAGCCGATCCAACGAGCGAATCAGTGCTTCGGCGCTCTCGTACTTGTAGATGCCGGCCAACGCGGGGTTGGCGCTGAGGTAGCGGCCGTCGGGCGTCGTTTGGAACATTCCTTCGACGGCGTTCTCGAAGATGCTGCGGTATTTTTCCTCCGCGGTGCGCGCCGAGGCGGCGGCTTCTTCGCGAGCGCGAATTTCGGAGTTGGCGCGGCGAATGACGCGGTTGTACTCGGCGGCAATCTGGCCGACTTCGGTATGCGGCTCGACCGGCACCGGCGTGCGGAAATCACCCGCGCGATAGTGGCGATCCATGTTCGTCAGCAGTTCGAATAGTTCGGTGCTCGCGCCATGCTCGGCGACGTTCAGGCCGCGCAATTCCGCTTCTCGCGAAACGCGGAACCCGATTCGTTTGAGTACCGGCGCCAGAATGAACCAGGTGCAGCCGAAACTCCAAACGCCGCAAACGCCGACGCCGAGGAATTGAATTCCAAGTTGCGTAAAGTGCGAAGCGCCGTGCGGGAACAGCGCGGAGTCGCCGAAGATGCCGACGGCGAGCGTGCCCCAAATGCCGCACATGCCGTGAACGGGAATGGCGCCGACGACGTCGTCAATGCGACGCTTGACGAGCCAATAGGTTCCCAGCACGCTGATGATGCCTGCCGCGGCGCCGACGACCGCAGCGGCGACGGGGGACATGACGTTGCAGCCGGCCGTCACGGCGACCAGGCCGCCGATGACGCCGTTGACGACATGCCCGACGTCGGCGCGCCGCTCGCGTCGCCATGAGTAAAGCAGCGCGGCCAGACCGCCTGCCGCGGCGGCGAGATTCGTGTTGAGCAAGACCAGCGGCACGACATCGGTGAGCGCCAGGGCGCTGCCGCCGTTGAAGCCGAACCAGCCGAACCAGAGCAGCAACGCGCCGATGGTCGACATCGGCAAGTTGTGGGGCGCCATCGGGGGCGTGCCCGGCGTAAACCGACCGATGCGCGGCCCAAGCTTCAGACAGAGCGCGAGCGAAATCCAGCCGCCGACGCTATGCACGATGGTCGAGCCGGCGAAATCGAGGAAGCCGAGCTTAGCCAACCAGCCGGTCGGCGCGCCGTCGAACAAGCCCCCCCAGGCCCAATGCCCGAAGATCGGATAGATCAACGCCGAAACGAAGACGGCCGTGACGAGATAGGCGCTGAAGCGAATGCGCTCGGCGACCGCGCCGGAGATGATCGTAGTGGCCGTCGAACAGAACATCATTTGGAAGAGGAAGCCGGCCGTCAGCGTCGGAGATAGTTCGACGCCGGGCGCGAAGAGCGACGTGCCGAACCAGCCGTCGTACGAAGCGCCGAACATCAGCGCAAAGCCGAACGCCCAATACAGCAACGACGAGACGAGAAAGTCGACGAGGTTTTTAATGGCGACGTTAATGCCGTTCTTAGCGCGCGAGAATCCGGTCTCCAAAAGGCAGAAGCCGGCCTGCATGAGCATGACCAGCATCGCGCAGCTCAGAACCCAACCGAGATTCACAAGTGAAACGGCGGACATCGACATGGATTCTCGATTCCATCGCGGCGCCGCGAGCCTACGCGAGGTCCACGGAGCGCAAGAATGCAACGTCGCGCGACACCAGCGATGTCGCGCGGGTAAAACGAGGTCGCCTCGCGATCGCCCAGATCACGCCTCGGAGAACTCTAGGTTGCAATCCGATCGACTAAAACGCAGACCCTATCGGGTGGTGGAAAACGGAAGCCGCGGCAACGCGACTTTATCGGTCGTATCAACACTACGGCCGATTCACTAAGTTCTCCCGGCACGAAATGGGGGCAAACAACGGGATTCCGCGGAACGACTAGAGGAAAGCCCCGAAATCATCAGCAGCAACGAGCGAAGACGCCCAAACCACGGCGTCGTCGGACATCCGTCGCGACGTAACGTCATGCGACGATAAGAGAAAACGCTCGCCGACCACGCAGGGCGACGAGCGTCTAATAGGGTGGCTAACGGGACTTGAACCCGTGACCTCTAGATCCACAATCTAGCGTTCT
>CAZWDN010000030.1:0-20819 GCA_964633125.1 uncultured Pirellula sp.
GAGTTTGCGAATGCCCCCACACCTCGACTTCCGGCACGACCCCCATTTCGTCGCCGAGTTCCAGCAGCTTTCGATATCGCTCGGCGACGACGAACAAATTCATGCCCGTGATCTTTTGAGCGCCGACCGGCGGCGCGGCCAAGCGCTTGCCGCCGATTTCCGCCAAGACCGCCATATCGCGTTTGGCTTCTTCCAGGCCTTTGGCACGCGCCGCATCATCGTCGACGATCCATGGAGCAAAGCCGATCGCGCTCTCGATGGTGAGACCAAGATCGCGAATGCGCTTGCCGAGGTCCTTCAGTGAACCGCCCGCTTGCACATATTCCGTCAATTGCCGCATCCACGGCTCGACGGCGTGGTAGCCGACGCGCGACGCAATCTCAAGCTCCGCCACGATTCCCAGCTTCTTCTCGCGAATCGTGCTGGTGTTAAGGCAATAGCCGAACGGCTCGTCAGCCGGCCGCACGGATTCGGCGGCAGCGGCAGTTTTCGTTGCTCCGACGACGGCGGCCATTGCGGCGCCTCCCAGAATGCCCGCGGAGTGCCTAAGTAATTCGCGACGAGGTAGAGCCGACATGTGGAACCTTAAAGGGTGAAACGCAATGGTGCGACGATCCTAAACGGAGTTCGTAGCTCTGAAGCCGAGGTGCGGCACATTATCGTCTGCCGGCACCGCGAAAGCCAGTCGCCTGAACGACTCGAATTACAATTCCAGGGACGCAAAAATGCCTACTCGAGCCCACTCGGCAAACCAAGTTTGCAGTGCGTCCGCGTCGATCGGTTTGATGTCGGATAGCGATGACATTTTCACGCTTGCTTGTCGATCGCAAAGGGCGCCCAATGCGTCGTTCAACGATTGACCTGAGGCGATGGTCGTCAGTAGCTCGAACTGCGTCGCCGTGAGCGACATTCGGCGAACGACGTAATCACGACGCGTCAAAGCCGCGAACGTCGGCCGAAGTTCCGGCATCGGCAATGTCGCTGCTCCGGCGCGTGTCGCGGTAAACACCTCGTTCGCATTGGTACGAAACGACAAGAGTCGAACTGTGGGCAAAAGCGAAAGGCGCAATGCGCCTCGCTGCTCAAGCGAAACTCGATCCAACTGTTCAGTCGTGAGAAAACCGAGCGTCTCGCCGCCCGGTGCGTCGAACACGTCGTTGACGGATTGCTCCAGCCGCGCCAAGTCGATCACCAATGCCGAAAATGCATCTGCCTCGTCGCCGGCGGTCGTCGATTGCAAGTACGCCGGAAAACGCTCACTCAATCGTCCCAGCGTATAGCTCGTCGAAGGATGGGCCATCAAGTATCGGACCGCCAAGCCGTCGAACGCTTCTTCACCGACCGTGATGCGAAGAACCGGGAATTCCTCGCGTAGACACTCCAGCAAACGGGCCCAATAAGCATGAGCGTAAACGGCGAGCCGCTGCTCGGCGGTTTGCCGCGCCGAATCGCAGGCGATCCCGTCCACGGCTGCGTCGGATATCGCCGCGACGGCCGCTTCCGACCGTGCCCCTGCGGCAACGCCGCCCGGATGCGTCACCGTAGCTTGAAACCATCGCTGCAACGCGTCGAGCGGCGGCGCCGATGAATCATTCCCGGAATGAGGCCGGCTCATCATTACACGACCTCCGCCGTGAGATGATGCAACGGATGTGGAATCGCATCATCGCGAGAATCGGTCGTGGGAAGCGAGGCCGACGCATTCGCCGGCAGCCCGGCCTTTAGTATTTCTCGGGCCTTGAGCACCTCGGCATGAACGACGGAAAACTCCGGGATGCGCGCATCCCATTCCAGCAAGGTCGCAGCACCGCCGGTCCGGCGGTTCGCCTCGCGATAGAGCTCCCAAACCGGGTCGATCACCGGGCCGTCGTGGGTGTCAACGAGATGCGTTTCCGTCCGCGTATGCCCGGCCAAATGAAACTGAACGACTGCCGCATGCGGAATCCTGCGAATGTATTCCAGCGGATCAAAGTCGTGATTCACGCTCGACACATAAACATTATTCACATCGAGCAATAGTTTGCAGCCCGTTTCGTCGACCAAGCGGGACAAGAACTCCCATTCGTTCATCGTCGATGATCGAAACGTCACGTAGCTGCTCGGGTTCTCCAACGTCAGCGGACGCTCCAGAAAGTCCTGGACCGTGCGAACGCGCTCGGCCGTGCGGCGCAGCGACTCCTCGTTGAACGGCAGCGGCAGCAGATCATGCGTGTTGCGGCCGGCGACGCCCGTCCAGCAAACGTGGTCCGACACCCAGCGCGCTCGCGTCGCATGTGCCAAGCTACGAATCTTCGCCAAGTACGCGAAGTCGAGCGGATCGGTACCTCCGATCGAGAGCGATACGCCGTGCATTACAATGGGATAGCGCTCGGCAAGTTGCTCGAGCACGTAACGCGGGCGGCCGCCGGAATCGATGAAGTTTTCCGAGATGATCTCGAACCAATCCACGGCCGGCCGATGCTCGAGCAGGTAACCGAAGTGCGCCGCTCGCAGACCGACGCCGAGCCCTAGATTTTCAAACATAGGAAAACCTCGGACCTTGCAATCGACGTCGACTCGGGCCGTACGCACGGTGTAGCGATTAGCTTGCCTTCGCGGGGGCCGGGCCAATCGTTTTGCCGGCTTTCTTCATTCGCTCTTCGAAGTGCTTGCGGGCCGTTTCCCAAGCGCCTTCGTGCATCGGCACCGAGCAGCCCCCTTGGCCTTTGCAATCGTTGGCGCCGGCCTTCGCGCCGCATCCGCCGAGATTCTTACAATCGTTTTGCGTCGCACACGAATGGGCCTTCACGTTGGCGCACATTCCTTGGCCGGCGCAGGCATTCGAACCCCCGGTTCCAAGTCCCTTGCACTCGTTCAAGCCCCGACAGGCATGCTTCTCGCCGACAGAGGCCGTTTCGCCTTTGGTCGCCGCTGAACCGCCCGCCCCCGACGACGAGCCTCCCTTGCCGGTTTCGCCTGTGCAGCCGATACTTGCGCCGACAACCAAGCCGCCGAATGCGCCGGCGAGCAATTCATTAAACTTGCGACGATTCACTTCGGGTGCGTCCACGAAAGCATCCTTTACAAGAACTTGGGCGTAATATCGCTCATGCGACGAGTTATTGTAGCCAATCCAACCGCGGCGGCGATTACTCGTATTTCGGAATCGCCGGCATCGGCACTTCGCGCAGCAAACGGTTGACGACGTCTTCCGTCGTCGTCCCCTCGGCTTGGGCCTGGAAATTTGTGGCGATACGATGCCGCAAAACGGGTACCGCCACCTTTTGGATGTCTTCGACCGAAACCGAGAACCGCGCGTCCATGGCCGCCAGCGCTTTGCCGCCATGAATTAGAAACTGCCCGGCACGAGGCCCGGCGCCCCAATCCACGAGTTCCCGCACGAACGCCGGCGCGGAATCATCACGAGGTCGGGTCGCACGCACCAGCGCGGCCGCGTACTTGATGACATACTCGCTCACCGCCACCGAGCTCACGAGCTTCTGCAAATGTAGAATCGCCCGACCGGAAAGCACCTTGCGCACTTCAGGCCGCTCGCCGCGTGTCGTGGCCGCGAGGATTTTTTCCTCTTCGTCGCGCGTCGGGTAGTTCACTTTGATGTTGAACATGAACCGATCGAGCTGCGCTTCCGGCAGCGGATAGGTTCCTTCCTGCTCGATCGGGTTCTGCGTGGCAATCGTAAAGAACGGGTCCGGCAACACATAGGTCGTTTGTCCGACCGATACCTCGCGCTCCTGCATCGCCTGCAACAACGCCGCCTGCGTCTTCGGCGGCGTCCGGTTGATTTCGTCGGCCAACAAGATGTTGGTAAAGATCGGGCCTTCCATAAAACGGAAGTCGCGATGCCCCTTGTCGTCTTCTTCCAGCACGTTCGTGCCCGTGATGTCCGATGGCATCAAGTCGGGCGTGAACTGAATGCGCTTGAAGTTGACGTCCAGAATCTTCGCCAGCGTCGCAACCATGAGCGTTTTCGCTAGGCCCGGCACTCCTTCGAGCAAGCAATGTCCGCGCGTGAAGATGGCGGCGAAGAGTTGTTCGACCACCTCGTTCTGACCGACGATGACCTTCTGCAACTCGTCCTGCATCTGTTTGCGGGTCTGAGCAAACTCTTGCAATACGTCGCGCAGGCTGCGGGGTTGCGTAGTCATGAACGAGCGGCGAAGGGGTGAGTTGCGTACGCCTCGACGAGAAGACCGGGCACATTGCCCAAGTCGCGAGACCATAATCTTATCGGCAGCCCCCGGTGGCGGGCAATCGCCCGGGTTGCCGGCCGTTGTGACTTTAGGCATCACGCCCTACGATAGAAGACGTCTACCGAAAAGGGATCTGGAGGTTTGGCGAAAATGCGCTTGGTCGCGGCAGCCGTCGGCGCGGCAATCTTGTTCGGTCTCGGCTTGCCGAGCGCCGCACGTGCCGAAGTCACGGCCGAACAGGTTCGCCGCTCGATCGACGACGCCGTCGGCTTCCTCGAGCGCCAACAAAAGCCCGACGGTTCCTGGGAAGACTATATCGGTTACACCGGCGGCACGACGGCGCTCTGCACGTTGTCACTGCTTACGGCCGGCGTCGAAGTGACCGATCCGGTTATCCAGAAGGCCTTGGGCTATCTGCGCAAACTCGATCCCAAGCTCAATTACGTCATTTCTCTGCAGACGATGGTGCTTGCCGCCGCCGAACCGCAAAAGGATTTGGCGCTCATCGTGCGCAACGTAAAGCTGCTGGAGAGCCGGCAACATCGCGACGACCGGAGCAGCGGCAGTTGGGCATACGAAGCACCGTCGCGTATCGCCGATAATTCTAACGCTCAATTCGTCCTGCTGGCATTACACGAAGCGGAACGGGCCGGAGTGACGACCAGCGAAGCCACCTGGCGTCTCGCACGCGACTATTGGGAGCGCTCGCAGAACGCCGACGGTTCCTGGGGTTATTTCACCGGACAGCCCGGCACCGGCAGCATGACGTGCGCCGGAATTTCCGCACTGCTTATGGCGCGCGAGAAGCTGGCGGACGGAGACGCCAAGGTCTCCGGTGAAACGGTGGAATGTTGCGTCGAACATACGACCGACACCGCCATAGCCCGCGCGATGGGTTGGCTAGGGCGCAATTTCAGCGTCTATCAGAACCCCGGCGATGGCGGACACATCCTCTACTACCTCTACGGCGTCGAACGCGTCGGAAGGCTCACGAACAGTCGGCTTATCGGCAACCACGATTGGTACCGCGAAGGGGCGGAAGCCCTCGTGCGCCGCCAAGCACAGCTCGGCGGCGGCGCATGGGTCGGCGTGGGCTCAGGCGAACAGCAACCCATCGTCGGCACCTGCTTCGCACTTCTATTTCTCTCCAAGGGACGTCGCCCGGTTCTAGCGGCCAAGCTTGATTTCGACCCGCAGCCGACTTGGGACAACCATCGCCAGGACCTCTCCAACCTCACACGCTATTGCGAGAAGAAATGGCAGCGCGAACTCACCTGGCAGGTCATGAAGGCAAAGGTCGCGACGGTCGACGATTTGAATCAGGCCCCGGTGCTCTACATTTCCGGGAGTAAAGCTCCGGCATGGACCGACGCGGAACTTAAAACGCTGCGGCAGTATCTCGACCTCGGCGGTTTTATCTTCGCCGAAAACTGTTGCGGCGGAAATGAGTTCGACGCCGGATTCCGCGCGATGCTGGCCCGCATGTTCCCCGATCGCGACGAGCGCGGCACATTGCTCTACCAGCTCCGACCGCTGCCGCTGGAACATTCCGTCTGGAATGCCGAAGAGCCGGTCGACCCGAAATACATGCGGCCGCTGGAAGGGCTCGACGTCGGCTGTCGCACCAGCGTGATCTATTGCCCGCAAAACCTCGGCTGTTATTGGGAACTCGATCGCCTTGGTCGCAAGCAGCGTTATCCGGAGCCCGTCGAGGCCGAGATTCGCGCCGTCCGTTCCATCGGCATCAACGTGCTGGCGTACGCCACGAACCGCGAAGTGAAGTACAAGCTCGAAATTCCGCCCATTCTCGCCGACGCCGACAAGCCGGATGCGGCCGAACGGGCGAAACTCTACATCGCCGAACTCAAACACGGCGGCGGATCGAATATCGCCCCGACGGCGCTCGTCAACCTGCTCAAGCAACTTTCGCTCGACACGGGCCTACGCGTCAGCACTGAGAAGCGTGAACTATCGCCCCTGCAAGACGAAGTCTTTGACCATCACCTCGTCTTCATGCACGGACGCTCTAGCTTCAGTTTTTCCGACGCCGAACGAAAACAGTTGCGGCTCTTCGTCGAACGAGGCGGCCTGATTTTTGCCGACGCGATCTGCAGCAGCGAGGAGTTCGCCTCGTCGTTCCGGCGTGAAATGGGCCAGGTTTTCCCTGATGCGCCATTGCGGCCCATCGCCGCGAGCCACGAAATGTTCGGTGAAAAGTTCGGCGGCTTCCCGCTCGGACAGGTAACGCTGCGTGATCCGCGTCGCGGCAACGGCGCGGGGCCGTTGCGATCCGACGTGATTCGTACCTCTCCGGAACTGGAAGGCGTACAGCTCGGCAACCGCTTCGGCGTAATTTTTTCCAAGTACGATCTAAGCTGCGCGCTCGAGCGCCACAACTCATTAGAATGCGCCGGCTACAATCGGGACGACGCCGCACGAATCGGCATCAATGTGATTCTGTTTTCGCTACGAGGGAACTTGTGACCGCTCAACTGCTGGATGGAAAATCGCTCGCGCGGACAATTCAGGGCGAGATCGCCGTCGAGGTCGCCGAATTCATCCAAAACAACGCCACCGTTCCCTGCCTCGCCACGGTGCTCGTCGGCGCCGATCCGGCCAGTGAAGTTTACGTTCGCAACAAGCGGCAAGCGTGCGAGCGCGTCGGCATGGAAAGCAGGCACCATGCCTTGTCCGCCGAAACGACGGAAGCGGAACTTCTGGAATTGGTGCGAAAACTCAATCGCGACCCCGGCGTGCACGGCATCCTCGTGCAACTGCCGCTGCCGAAGCAGATTGCCGAAGCGCGCATTCTCAACGCCGTGCATCCCGCGAAGGACGTGGACTGCTTCCATCCGGAGAACGTCGGGCTGCTCGTACAAGGTCGCCCGCGATTCTTGCCTTGCACTCCTCACGGCGTACAGCAACTCCTCGTCCGCAACGGCATCGACACGGCCGGAAAGCACGTGGTCGTGGTCGGCCGAAGCGACATCGTGGGGAAGCCGTTGGCGAACATGCTCGTACAAAAGGGGGCCGGCGCCGATGCGACGGTCACCGTTTGCCATAGCCGAACGCGCGACCTAGCCGCGGTGACGCGCACGGCCGACATTCTCGTCGCCGCCATCGGCCGGCCGCGTTTCATTACGGCCGACATGGTGCGGCCCGGCGCCGTAGTCGTCGACGTCGGCATCAATCGCACGGAGCAAGGACTCTGCGGCGACGTCGATTTCACGGCCGTCGCGGAAGTCGCAAGCCACATCACGCCGGTTCCCGGCGGCGTCGGGCCGCTGACGATCACGATGCTGCTCAAAAACACGCTCACGGCGTGTCGCGAGCAAGCGACGACGTAGCAATCTACTTCGTTGCGCCCTCGGCAAGTTGCAGCGCCCCGTGAAGCGTCATGACGAGTTCGGCCCGCGTTCGCGGCCGCATCGATAACTTGACGTTTGCGATTGCCGTCGCGGACTGTAGTTCCGCGTCCGTGACTGCGCGCTCGGGGTCGAAGTCCGGCACGCCGTCGTCGGTTCGATAAATGCCGCGAACGGCCATTACATTCGCCGCTACAAAACAGGGGTCGCCCGGGGCCAGATCTTGATACGGCCAGAGAATAACACCCGGCGGCGAACGCTTCGTAACGACGTCCGTGGGCTGCAGCAACATTTGTTGCAATCGTTGCACTCGACTCGTCTCCTTCGCAATCTCACGCGGCCGAAGCTTCGCCGCCCGAGCCTGAAATGCCAAGGTACCCGCCGCCTGACCGGCAAGCATCCCATGCCCATGTAGGCGGACCGCGGACTGCACGATGCTCGACACCCCCAGACTTTTTCCGGCGACGATCAGCCCGTCGAGTTCGCGAGGAATCAGCGAACCGAGCGGCATCAACGATCGATCGGTGTCGGTACTCCAATTCCGATGCTTCGTATGCACGAGCGTCCAAGTCCGTGTCGGGTCGTCGTTGAGGAATATGCGCCGCGTCGGGTGGAAGTCGATGTTGAATTGAAATCCGAATACGCCATCGGTCGCCATCTTGGCCGCCCAACATTGCACGCCGTCGGTGTCGCGTACGTCTTGCTCGCGCAACATCGTGAGGCAATCGGTCCGCAACGCTTCCCGCACATACGGCTTTAAGGGCAATCCGTCCGCCGTGCCGAATTCGTCGGTAAGTTTCAAATCGCGAAACGTCACGATCGGCTTGCCCACGGCGGCGGCGAGATCGCGCTCGGCGACGACCGTTTGCAAATGGTGGAGCAAACCGAGTGAATGGAGTTTCGCGTCGGCAAAAACGATTCGCCGCAACGCAGGAGACATTTCCGCCAAGTTCTTTTGCGATGCGCCGGGCTCGGCCAGTTCCAGTGCTTCGACGACATGTTGGGGATACCGGTCCGTCGGATAATCCTGCAGCGGCCAATTGACGAGCACACGTTCGGAGCCGACGGGGAGTGCAATGTGCCGCCGATCAACCAGCCGGCGATGATGATACACCGTCGGCGACTCACTGTACGGCCCCTTCGGCAAGGCCGTATCGCGCCAAGCCGCGGCAAACGGCTTCATCGCCGCGGCGGGCCACCCCAGGCTCTTGAACTCGTCGCGCGTAGCGATGGTCGTCGCGAAGTAGCGCCGCTCGTCGTAACGCTCCGGCTTCGGCACGATCGTCGGTTGTGCACTTTCTCGCAGTACCAAGTTGTACGTAATCGGGTTAATCTCGTTTCGAGAGACTTCCGCAAAACTCTCCGGAGCGCTCGGCTCGTGAAATCGGTCGTTCAGGTCGGGCCCGCAGTAAAACTTCGCGCCTGACAATCGCACGACGTCTCCCCAATCGCTCGCGTCAATCGTCATTCCGGCGCGCACGACAAGAACGTCTCCCGCAACGTCCGCGCCGACCTTTCCAAACTCAACGGCCGTCACGGCGCCCTGCCGGACGACGACGCGTACCGGCTCCATGCGTTCGATGATTTCCAACGGCCCGCCGTTCTTGGCGAGGTAAGGTTCGACTAACTTGCGGAACAGCTTCTCGGTATCGCGAGGCTCGCAGGTAGTCCAGGCACAAAAGCAATTGCCGGGGCGCGGCGTGCCGTACTTGCGCTGCATATCCCCCTCGATCATTTGCATGATTTCGAGAAATAGGCCGCTCCTCGGGAACGGCACGCGACCGTCGCGATACTTAGTCCATTCGTCGACGGCGCCTAATCCTTCGGCAGTGAACTGCCCGCCCAGCCAATGGCAATCGTTCACCAATACGATCCGCGGCACGCCCAAGCGCGCGGCCTGCACGGCCGCCGCGATGCCCGACTCGCCGCCGCCGACGACCAGCAGATCACATTCACGTTCGATCGCCCCCGCCGCGTTTCTTGAGCACAATACGGCGACCGACGCAAGCAGCACGAGTAGCGTGGTACGCATAACGAAGTCCTAGAGGGCTAGCAGCGTAAAAACTTCGACCATACCCAGTCGCTGAGCAGCAATCCTTCGCGCGTCAGCCGAAGTCGCCGGCCGACGTTTTCCAGCAACCCGGAAGCGATCAACTTCGGCAATTCCGAGCCGCCGAGTTCATCGACATCGTATCCGAACTCCGCGACGAATGCCTGCCGGTCGATTCCCTCCTGCACCCGCCGCAGTCCCAATACGAGAGCTTCGCGGGCTTGATCCTCCGGTCCGAGCAATTCGCTTTCATCCACCGGCGATTGACCGGCGCGCAAACGAGTTAGCCATGTCGTCGTGCTGCGATGGTTCGACGAGCGGACGCCGCCGACATAACGGGCCGCACCGGGCCCGACGCCGTAATACTCGCGCGCCGCCCAGTAGGTCTCGTTGTGGCGGCAACGATAGCCGGGGAGCGCGAAGTTCGACGTTTCGTAGTGTTCGTAGCCGGCGGCCGTAAGGTGATCGATCGCCGCGAGGTACATGGCTCGTTCCGTTTCTTCCTCCTGCGAACGAAGCTCTCCCTTCAGACGACGCGACCAGAACGACGTACCGCGTTCGAATGTGAGACCATAGAGCGAGATATGGTCCGGTCGCAGCAACACGGCGTCTTCCAGATCGCGACGCCAATCTTCGAGCGATTCGCCGGGAGCGCCGAAGATTAGATCGATGGAACAACTCCAGCGCGCGCGATCAGCCACGTTTCGCAGGATCGCCCGCGCGTTCTCACCGCTATGGTCGCGCTCCAGCACGCGCAATTTGTCCGACTGGAACGATTGCACGCCTACGCTGATTCGCGTGACCGCGGACGACTCTAGCTCGCGCAGCCGCTCGGCGGTCAAATCGAGCGGGTTCGCCTCCATCGAAAACTCGCCGCCGGCCGCGAGTGGAAACCAATGTTCGACCAAACGCATCAATCGGCGCAATGCATCCGGCGGCAAGTGCGACGGCGTGCCGCCGCCGAGGAAGATCGTTTCCACGGGTCGCGGGGTTTCGAGCAGCGACAACTCACGTTCGAGCGCCTCGAGATACCCGTCGATCAGGTCGTCGCGGCCGGCGATCAGCGTGAAGTTGCAATAGCCGCATCGGTGTCGACAGAACGGTACATGGACGTACGCCGCCGTCGGCTGCTGCGGGCGAGGCGATGGCGACGCAATTTCGGTCATCTCCGACTCACAGCCATAAATGCAGGCGACCGCCGAGCATGTCGGGCACGGCCCGTTCGACGATATGCCGTACTTGCTTCACGCTATAACGCGTGCTCAGGTGCCCGGCGATAATCAGCTCATTCTTGAAGAGCTCGCGCCGCGCAAGGAAATCGTCAAGGTGCATATGACCGAACTTGTGAATCTTCTCTTTGCGATGGCCGGGTGCGACGAACGTCAGCTCGGTAATGAGAATCTGCGCTTCGAAGGCGGCCGGGCAGTTGTCTAGTCCCGCCGGCGCGCTATCGCCGACGTAGGCCACGATCGGCAAGCGACGCTCTTCCGTGACGTCGACGCCGCTTTGCCGAATGTCGCGAATCTGGTCGCCGGAAAGGCCCGAGTATTCCTGCTTAAGCTTCTTACGGCGCTCCCATACGACATAGCCGACGCTAGGCACCGTATGTTTCGTTTCCCAAACCGTGACGACTTGTTCACGCGAGAGCTCAATTTCGTCGCCCGGTTTCACGCCGATCAATTCACACGGCATGCGGCCCCGATCGAGCCGCGTAAAGAGCTTCAAAATCTTGTCGACGGTGTCGACTGCATGTTCCGGCAGATAGATCTTGGGGGGCTCCATCTTCATCATGCGTCGCCGCGCGACGTATGCCGGCAACGATGCGATGTGATCAAGATGCGTATGCGAGACGAACCAATTCTCGGTTCCCATGAACTCCCAGGGATGAGCCCCCAAGTCGAAACCGATCCTGAGTTCGGGAATGCGCCAATACGTTTGTACGGCGGCGCGCGACCAACCTTCGATGGTCAGCGACTTAAACGGGAGCGATTTGACGGGGAGATTCTGAATCATCCACCCATCTTAACGGGCTGCTTTTCCGTCACAACCCATGCTTCGATGCAGGTTACGTCTCTCGTCGTCCGATCGGAATTGACCCTAATTCGCGCTCTCCCTACGATTCCAACGGCCCTTCCATAGCGCACGGCACGGCGCATCGGAGCGCGTTGACGATGTTATCGACTTGGCGACGGCGATTGCTCGTGGTGTTCCTGCTCGCGACATCCGTCGTCGGCATCGGCGCCTACTCTCTTTATACGGCCGCGCAGCAAGTGCCGGTATTTTACTCGGCGGCGTTAGTGATGCCGCCGGCCGCCGCGGAAAAAGCCGGCGACGAGTTTTCCGATCAGGCATTTGCGTTGGCGAACGACGCAAAACAGGAAGGGGCGTGGAGCGCGCTGTTCACCGACGAACAAATCAACGGCTGGCTTGCCACGGACCTTAAGGAAAAGCACCCTCTATTACTGCCGCCGAACTTCACGCACCCGCGCGTGAAGTTGCTTGACGACCATGTCCAGGTCGGAGTCCGCTATACGGTGCGCGGCGTGGAAACGGTCGCTTGGATGGACGTCGATGCCCGTATGACCGACACGCATGAGATCGCACTGCGATTTCGCGACATTCGCGCCGGAGCGGTGCCGTTGCCGCTCGCGACCATCTTGGATGCCGTCACCACGGGGGCGAAAGAGTTGGATCTGTCCCTCCGATGGACCTCCATGGACGAAGATCCGACGGCCGTAATCAGCTTGCCGCAGTCGATCAAGCACGGCCTACGCTTTGAATTGGCGAAGCTGAAACTTGCCGAGGGAAAGCTCTTTGTTTCCGGGCAAACGCTGAAAGACGCCCCGGAATCCGCGCGGCGCGAAACGCAATAACTCTTCAAGCGTCGGCGTTTGCGAAGTACTGAAATCGCCAACCATCTTCCAGGCGAATGAGTTTTACTTCGCCGCACAATCGGGAACCCGTGAGGCGGATCGACAGGCACGCGTCGGCCCCTTCGTCCTCGTCCCGCGGTTCGTAACTACCGGCATCCCACCGGCTGACGTTCCCGCGCCCCCCGGAAACGGCTCCTTCGTACTCCAAGTATGCCAAGCGATGATCGGGCAGCAGTTCGACGACTTGCGACGCCGCAACATCCGGCGGTTGCGGCAAGGCCCAAGTTCGTAGCGCGTCGCCGCGCTCCAGCATGAAATCCCAATGCGAAGAACGGGCCGCGCCGGCAGGCATTTCATGACGCAGGACGACGTAACGCGGCATGACTAGCCTTCGCGCTGAAAGACGATGTGCTTTCGCCAATGCACATTGTCGAGTTCGGGAAAGTCCAACCGGAGGTGCGTGCCGCGCGACTCTTGGCGGCGTAGGGCCGCGTCGACCATGAGCCTGGCAAGCGTGAGCATGTTCTGCAGTTCCCAGCCGGCGGAAGTGGTCAATTGCCGGTTGAGCACGTAGCCGCACCAGCGACTGATTGTTTCCTCAGCGTCGCTCAATCCCGCCAATTCGCGGCGAACGCCGACGCTGTGCCACATCAAGCTCTTAAGCGAATTGCGAATGTCGACGATGTCGAGCAAGTCGGCCGCCTGTTCTTGCGGGGCATTCTCGATGAGCGGCACGCGAAAATCGTCGGCAATTTGCAACGCGGCGGAGGAAGCCCCTTCGCCGGCATGGGCGCCGAACACCAGGCCTTCCAGGAGGCTGTTCGACGCCAATCGATTGGCTCCGTGCAATCCGCTGGACGTCACTTCCCCGGCGGCCCACAAACCGGGGAGCGTCGTGCGTCCTTGCGCGTCGACGGTAACGCCCCCCATCATGTAGTGCGCTCCCGGACGCACGGGAATGCGGTCGCGCGTGATGTCGATTCCAAACTCGGCGCAGCAGGCCGCGATGCCGGGAAATCGCTTGCGAACGCGCTCGGCATCGAGATGAGACAGATCGAGATACACGTTCGGGTGACGGGTCTTTTCCATCTGCAAGACGATCGACTGACTGACGACGTCGCGCGGCGCCAACTCGCCCCGTTCGTCGTATTCGAACATAAAGCGCTTGCCGGCGCGATCGACGAGGTGCGCCCCCTCGCCGCGCATGGCCTCGGTGATGAGGTTCCGGCTCGATCCGGCGATGTACAGCACCGTCGGATGAAACTGCATGAACTCCATATCGCGCAGTTCGGCGCCGGCGCGATACGCCATGGCATGGCCGTCTCCCGTGGCGACCTCGGGATTCGTCGTTTCCCGATACAGTTGCCCTGCGCCGCCCGTGCAGATAATCGTCTGCTTGGCCCACACCAGCGTCTTGCCGTGCTTAGGGTTCCAAACCAGGGCGCCGCGCACGACTCCCTCGTGCGTAAGCAAGTCGAGCGTAAACGTGTCGCTCCAATTGTCGACGTTGTGCAGCTCCTTCGTCTTTTCAATGACCGCCCGCATCACTTCGCGGCCCGTGGCATCTCCTAAAGCATGCACGATGCGGTCGTGGCTGTGCCCTCCCTCGCGCCCCAGCGCGAGCGACCCCGATTCGAGATCGAAGCGTGCGCCCCAACCGATGAGCTCTTGAATCCGCCGCGGTGCTTCGCGCACCACCAACTCGACGATTTCCTCGTCGCAAAGGTCGCCGCCTGCCCGAAGCGTGTCGGCCACGTGATTGGCGAAGCAGTCTTCAGGATCCATCACTCCGGCGATGCCCCCTTGGGCATACTGACTGTTCGATTGCTGCAGCGCCAGTTTTGTAATCACCAGAGTCTGCAACTTCGGGTCGATGGCCAAAGCCGCCCGTAGCCCGGCCAGTCCGCCGCCGATGATTAAGACATCGGTGAAATGATGCGGTACCCGCTTCGGATGAAACGGAACGAGGTAGCGACGTCCGAAGGCGCGCATGGCGGGGCCGATCAAAAACCGAGTAAAGAATCGAATCGCACGGATCGTGCCATTATTCCATGCGGCGCGGCCGACGGCGACTACCGACCGCCGCCGGGGAAACAAGCCGTAAAAACGACTCAGCCCGCCGCGCCACCGTCATGAAGGTTCGAGCCTTCAGGACGGTCGCGCCGCGGGCCGTAGAGCGAGCAAGGGCCGTGCACGGCCGCCTGCTCGTCGCGGTTGTCTGTTTTCGCTAGTTCTTAGGCAGAACCTTCGCGCAGCGCTTACAGCGCTTCATTTGTCGACGATACACCGAGCCGCACTTCGGGCAGCGCAAATTTTGCCGCGAACGGGTCAGTTTAGTCTTTGGGCGAGTTCCCATCGCTCTTCCTCACACACTTGGCCAAATAGGTAAGCACATCAGTCTAGACGCTTCGCCAATTCGTGCAAGGGGAGCAAAGGCGAGATTCGCGGCCGTTTTGCCTGCGGCAAACTTCGCCCAAGACGAAATCTAGCCCCCCAGGCGCGACCAACCCATGAATTCGCAGAGTTGCATGAGCCACGGAAGAGTCCAAGGATTCCACGTAGGAAAGGTCACCGTGACGACCGAGACCGCCAACATAAGGTAACAACAGCCGATGTACTTACGATTCGACGCACAAGCATCGGCGGCGGGCAATAGTCCCGCAAGCCATAAAGGCATGAACCAAAACACCCAACGAAAACCGGAGGCCATGCCGCCATAGTTGCGATCGAGTTGCGGGCGCGACAAATAGAATGCCAGGCAAATAAGCGACGCGAGCGCGATGGCCGCGGCAATTCCTCGCAGCGGCTCCGCGCGATCGCGGCAGAGCATCCACAGGCCGACGACCGTGAGTAGCCAAATCGGCGTTAGCGAGAAGATGCCGTGATGGCCGACGAGCACGTGAAGCGCATAAATTGCTCGGGAAGGCTCGCCCCGATCGATGGCGCTACGTCGATCGGCGTGCGACCAATAGCTATCGATCACGCGTCCGTTCTTTTCGTAGCGATAGATATACCAGTTGTTTGCCGGGTCGCGATGTGCGTAGGCGGGAACCACCGTTCCATGCGCGGCGTAGTTCGTCCCCCATGCGGCGGCCAAGACGACGGCGGCGGCAGGTACGCCGGCGAGCAACGTCGGACGCGGAAACTTCCACAGCAGGCCGGCGCCCGCGAGCGCGGCAATTGACAGCGCCGGCAATTCATTAGCGGCAAGAAACGCGGCAAAGAAGCCCGCTTGTGCGAACCGCCGGAAGCGCAGATCTCCTTCGACGACGATTCGCACGACTGCATCGAGCAGCACCATTGCCGAAGCCGCTGCGATGAGATGATTATTCAACGAAACGGCGAACGTCGTTTGCAACGTACCGAAGACCGCGCATACCATCGTAAAGACGCGTCCGAAATCAGTTCGTCCATATCGTTCGACATAACGCGCCAACAACAGCCATAGCGCGACGATCGTCGGAACATTGATCGTAAGCAGCATAAACCGGCCGACGCCGAACGGATGTTCGCCGAGCGAGTAGCCCAAGCCGTGATAGATCAGCCAATACTCGGCGGCGATCAGCGTCGACAGGAGCGGCGGTTTCGAAGAATAGAAATGCCCCTCGCCCGGCTCCGGCGCGGCGCGACCTTGGTCGTCATGCTTCACGACGTCGATCGAATCCCAATTCGGTTCTTTGATGATGTCATCGATTTGGTAAGTACCGCGCTCGACCAACGAACGAATCGTGATCCAGCGACTGCGATCGTTGGCGCTGAGAAAAGGGAGCTTCTTCTGCCAGTCGGGGCGACCGATGCCGTGGAGATACCCTTCCAAGCGCGTCGAATCAACGGCGTCGACGGCCAGAATGCGGCCGGAAATGCCGGCGGCTCCGACGACGATAAGAAGTCCGTAAAGAACTCGGCGCAGCGAGGCCTGAGAATCGAAGTTGCTGGGCATACGACTGGCGACGCGGCAAAAGGAAGCACGAGACCGACGAAAGTCCCGCAGATTGTAGCCGATTTTGCCCGCGACCGAACTCAGTTTTCCGTCGGACGCGGTTCGTCGGTCCGCTCGGCCACGCTGAAGGTATCGAGGTCGCGTCCTAGATGCGAAGTGATCAACTCCGCCAAGAAACCAATCGACATGAACTGCCCGCCGATCAAGAGCGCGGCGATCGAGTACAGCAGCGCGGGACGTTGGTGGAGCTTGGGATCGTTGCCGTGAAGTTCGGCATTGATCCAGTAGCCGCCGAGGTAAACCATGCCGAGGCCGCCGAGCAGGAAGCTGATCAACCCGAGCGTGCCGAGCAAGTGCTGGGGGCGGTGGCCGAAACCGGTGAGAAACGTGACGGTCAGGAGATCGAGAAAGCCTTTGAAGAACCGCCGAAAGCCGTACTTCGACGAACCGTATTGTCGTGCTCGGTGCTTGATGGCGATCTCGCCGACGCGAAACCCGCGGGCATGCGCCAACACCGGAATAAATCGATGAAGTTCGCCGTAGATTCGCACCTCAAACACGACGGCGCGCCGATAAAACTTCATTCCGCAGTTGTGATCGTGCAGTTTGACGCCCGTGAGATAGCCGACCAAACGATTGAACACGCGGGACGGCCAAACCTTGTGCCAGGGGTCGTGGCGTACCTGCTTCCAGCCGCTCACGACATCGAGCCGCTTCTCCCGGAGTTCGGCGAGGAACCGTGGAATCTCGCGAGGATCGTCCTGGAGATCGGCGTCCAAGGTGATGATGAAGTCGCCGTTGGAGGCCTCGAACCCGGCGCGGAGCGCGGCGGCTTTGCCGAAGTTGCGCCGAAAACGAATCCCGCGCACGCGCGGATCGGCTTCCGATAACCGGCGAATGAGATCCCAGGAGCCGTCGGTCGAACCGTCATCGACGAAGAGCACTTCCAAATCGTACGACTGCTCCGTCGCCACGGCCATCAGCTCGGCATAGAGCTGTTGCAGGCTTTCGACTTCGTTGTACGTCGGGATGACCGCGGAAATCTTCAAGGCAATGCTTTGTAAAAAGGTCGCGCTCAACGTTACGCTTCGGCATCGGCCGCATCGTACAAATCGGCATTGGCTCCCGGCAGCGCACTTTCGACCTGAGGGCTACCGACCCATTTGTACAGGATAATCGAAACCAAAAGCTCGGCCACCAGCCAAATCAAGCGAACGAGAATTGCGGTGACCATCGCCGCAGCTTCGTCATACGTCCAGGTCAGCACCGTAAACAATATTCCGTCGCGCACTCCGAAACCACCGGGAATGAACGAAAGAAAACCGATAACGACGGCAAGCGATGCGGCCGCCGTGGCGACGGTCCACTCGTCGACAATGCCGACGGAACTCGTGAACCCGCCGGCGCGCACCGAGGCGACGATGCTTGCTCCGAGCATCGCCCAGCCGATGAACAGCAAGCCCCATCCCGCGACAAACGTGCGAAAGCCGATTCCGGTCAGAGTGTGCGAAGCGCCGGCCTCGTCGGACTTGCCGATTCTCAGGCGGCGAATGATCTGTTCGAACACGGGGGGAAAGATCGGCAGACCCGTAACAAAGAGCATTAACATGGCGCCGAGGAGCCAGTTGCGCTGGTACGAGAACTCGGCAAGAATGAGCAGCGTCGCGATCGCCGCCCCCGCGGCCATCATGGAGAGCGTTTCATAAAAAACACTCACGGCGGCGGGACCGGCGGTCGCCCCGTGCCGCACGAGCATGCTGGTGCGCATCACCACCACCATCGCCTTGCCCGGCACGTATTTACCGAGATGGCCGATGTAGAACGCGCGCAACACCGGGCCGAGCGACAAACGCTGACCGAGGCCGGCGAGTATTCTGCTCCAGAAGAGGCCGAACGGCAGTTGGCCCAGCGAATAGATCAAGGCGGCGGCAAACAGCCAGCCCCACTGCATTTGGCCGAGGCTCCACTCGCCCGCATCAATGCGTAATTGGAGCTTCCGCCAGCCTTCGCGCGCCGCCCCTTGAACGAACCAAACGACGATCAAGAACATCACCGGCCGAGCGACGAGCTTTACGCGCTTCATCAGGTCGGCGGGCAATTTAGGCATCGAAAAGCCGGCGGAGGCGAGGGGAGGTAAACCGACAATTCTCGCGTGGCGACCGATTTCCGACAAGCCGCGCCGCGGAAATAGCGACTCTTGGCTAGAATCGTCGTCGCGTCATGTTCCTTAGACTTCCGTAAAACTCCACGGTGACGAATGGCTCCCGTTGTGCAGGGCGAAACGACGAAGTTGGCGCGATCCATATCGCTGGGCGTTTTGCTGGTCTTGGTCGTCGTAATCGGCATCCTCTCGTTCGAGGTGATGGCCACGTTCATTCTACCGCTGTTTCTCGCGGCGATGCTCGCGGTTCTCTTCCAACCGATCCAAGTCGCCCTGACGCGCAAACTGAAGAATCGACCGCGGCCGGCGGCAGGGCTTACGACGATGCTCGTTCTGCTGTCCGTTTTATTGCCGTCGCTCATGATCGGAGGACTGGCCGTTTCGGAAGCGGCGTCGTTGGTCGACTCGCTCGACCGGGACGATCTGGCCCGCAAGTTTGGAACGCTGCGAAACCGGCTGTCGCTCGGACCGCCGCCGGCTCCCGTCATGGCGGCCCTCGAGCGTATCCGGACGAACGTCGGCCAATTGGAAGACCGCCCTTATGTGGAGCCGGACGCAGCGACAAAGCTGCCGACGATCGAAGAATTACAAGGTCAGGTCGAAGCGGACAGTCGAATCATCGAAGAGAAATTGCATCTTGGAAACGTTCGGGCAGGCGCCGACGCTCCGGCACCTCCCGCCCAACTTGCGACCGCTTGGAGCAATTGGCTCACGTCGTTGCGAACTCCCAAGCCGCCGCAGGCCGACGCCAATCATGCCGCTTGGCAAAACGCGCGCGGTCAATTGGAGCAATTTCAAACGGAGCTGCTCGGCGGACCGCTCGTGGCGCCGATCAAACGCTTCGTGCGTCTCGACAACGAACAACTCGACGGAATTTTAGCCAAGGCGCGATCTGCCGCCGCACCGCTGGCAATCGATACGACTCAATTCGTCGGCGGCTTGCTTTGGCAACTCACGGTGGGCTTTGTGATCGTGCTGCTCGGCGTCTACTACTTCCTCGCCGACGGTTCATCGATGCTGCAGTCGCTGATCGAGCTCACTCCGCTCGACCGCAAGCACACGGAAACCATCCTCGCGGACTTCGGCAATCTCACCCGCGCCATTGTGCTTTCGATGGTCTTGGCCGCGCTTGCCCAAGGCCTGTTGGCGGGCGCCGGCTATCTATTTGTCGGCCTCGGATCGGTATTCCTGCTGACGCTCATGACCATACTATTTGCCATGGTACCGCTGGTAGGTGCGACGCTCGTCTGGGGCGGCGCATGCCTCTGGCTCTACTTCATCGAACAACGGACCGGAGCGGCGATCGGGCTTGCCGTCTATTGCGCGGTGGTCGTTTCCTTGGCGGATAACTTGATCAAACCTCTGGTACTGCAAGAACGCTCCAATCTCCATCCCCTGCCGGCACTCCTCAGCGTGCTCGGCGGCGCACAAGCTCTAGGCCCCATCGGCGTGTTCGTAGGTCCGATGGTGCTGGCACTGCTCCATACTTTGCTCGTTATGCTTCGTGGCGAGATGAAAGGTTGGGAACAAAAGCGGACGTAGCGTCGTACTACAGCGGGCCGTTTTACGCGTTCAAAAGCGCGCGAACCCAGCGACCGCAGTACCATCTCGCCGTTTTTGCGAAAGCGCCCAGATCACCGCTTCTTACCCCTTATTTCGAGCTTGTGGCAAAACGCGAAACGGGGCTAAGATACGCCCCCGTCGAAGTTTGGCCATACTGCGTGACGAGCTCTTTCGCCCCGAGATCGAGAGCGACGTCCGCGCGCTTTTCGTCGGCGGATCACTTCGCTTCGGACCTGTTCCTTCGCGCTATCTGTATTCGCGGTCGGAGTTGCTCTTATGAATGCTTGGGTACTCATGTTGCTGCCGACGGCGTTGGGAGTGGATTTCGGCTGGGAACGCCAGCCGGACAACTCCATTGAGTACATCGTCCAAATCGAACCGGAAGCGGTCGACGAGATGAAGACGGGCACGGAGCTGATTAGCAGCTTGCCGCCGCAACTCCGAAATATTCGCAACTATCGGATCCGCGTCGGTCGCGAGCGACTTCCCAACCAGAACATTCTCCCTCCGGAAGTCACGACGAATACCACGGCCACGACCAATCCTGCTCCCGCCGCGACGGCCTGGGGAAACTCGACGCAGGCGAACAACTATCAACCAAACGGCGCCGCAACCTATCCGCCGAACACGGCTTCGAACACCACGGGCTACGCAACCAACAACAGCGGCTTCGTAAA